>JBBQYO010000021.1:0-22506 GCA_038208605.1 Gemmatimonadales bacterium
AATGGTGACGAGATAGTCTCCCTCGGCAACAGCCGACCCAGAGCGAACCCCCCCGCCAAACCGCCCACCGCCGCCGCCACCACCGCCGCCGCCACCGCCGCCACCGGGAGGAGCTCCGAGCGGCGCCTCAGCAGGACGAAGATTGATTCCGCCGGACTGCGCGAGCCCTCCGGCACCTCCTCTGCCCCCACCGCGACGGCCCCCGCCCGCTGCCTGCGACCGCGTACGAAGCGCGCGCATACCAGCGGTATCGCCCCGCTCGCGCATCACATTCATCGAATCGCGAACCGCACGCGCAGCGGTTGTGTCCATTCCCGGCAGACCGCGACCAGCCCCGGTTGTATCGCTCGTGCTCGAACGTGCCACCGAGTCTTCACGATTCTTTCGTACGCGCGCAGCGACGATGCTGTCGCGAATGCCGGCTGGACCAAGCGCCCGCGGAGTTCCGCGAAGATCCCACGTCACGCGATGAACCCCAGTGCCACCCGGACCGGTGAGACGCCGCACGACATCGCCTTTCACGTCGGTAATCACAATGCGGGTCGTGTCGCGACGAGCATCACCACCGGTAAGGCGATAGGTGAACGTCGCGCCATACGGCGGATTGTCGGCAACGAAGAGCTTGTTGCCATTCCAGCTCTGAGTGTTGACGAGCGCATACTCGTAGGCGTGGGTCGGCTGGAAAAAGTACGAGCCTTTCGACATGACGCTGTCCGCCATCTGCTCGAGCGGAGCAATGTCAGTGATCCAGAGCGAACGGCCATGCGTCGCCGCGATGATCTCGCGGTCGCGTGGATGAATCTTGAGGTCATGCACCGGAACCGTCGGAAGGTCGGTCATGAACTTCTGCCATGTCGCACCGCGATTGGTCGACACGTACGCGCCTACATCCGTACCGACGAAGAGCAGATCGCGATTGTACGGATCTTCGCGAATCACATGAACGAAATCCGGCCCGCCACTAGGCAAATTATTCGCGATCGATCTGAACGTTTTCCCGAAATCGTTCGACACGTACAGGTACGGACGGAAATCGTTATCGCGGTGGGCGTCGATCGCGACGTATACGGTAGCGGTGTCGAAGTGCGACGCTTCCACACGGCTGATCCATGCCTTGACGGGGGCGCCGGGAAAACGCTTCGTGAGATTTGTCCACGCTCCGCCGTCGTTCGTGGTGACCCAGACATTTCCGTCGTCGGTTCCCGCATAGAGAATTCCAGGACGGATCGGCGACTCCGCAATCGCCGTGATGGTCCCGTACGTTTCCGCGCCTGTTGCATCCGACGTGATTCCACCGGTCGTCTTCGTGCTTACGCGAATACTCATTGAGTCAGCGGTCGACAGGTCGGGCGAGATCGGATAGAAATTGTCTCCCCGATCGAACGAGCGAAGGAGCTTGTTTGCACCCATGTAGATCGTGGACGCCGAGTGCTGCGACAGCATGTATGGCGCGGACCAGTTGAAGCGATAGCGATTCGCGGTGTCGGCGCGCGCTCTTGCTCGAAGCGCGTCGAGAGCCGCGGATATGCGCGGATTGACCGGCTGTGTCGTGTCACCGCGTGCGACGATGAGCGAGTCTTCGATGTTGAGTGCTCTGCTTCCCCCGCCGCCGCGCATGATCGGATATCGCGCGCCAGAAGACAGGTCGAGACGTGACGCGTTGCCGCCCTGCGACTCGCTGTAGAGAATGTTCGGGTTCGTCGGATCCATTGCGGAGTAGAAACCGTCGCCGCCACCGGTGTTGAACCAGTCCGAGTTGCTGCCGCCGTTACGTGCGCGTGTTCGGCTTGGACCGCACCACGTGCCGTTATCCTGCAGCCCGCCACATACGCGGTACGGCTTGCTCATGTCGTAACTCACCCCATAGAACTGGCCGATCGGGAATATGTTTGGAAAATCGTACGTGCCCCCCCTATCCCATGTGATCGCAATGCCGCCGTCGTCTCCGATGATGAAATGCTCCGGGTCGCGTGGGTCGATCCACATCGCGTGCCAGTCCGTGTGAATCGACAGCGCGCCTCTGCGCTCCGTCTTTCCACCATCGTCGGAAAAACGGAATACTGAAGACATCCAGTAAATGCGATCCGGATTTTTCGGATCGACGCGAACCTGCGAGTAATAGAAAGGACGGGCATCGCCCGCGTTGCGCTGCATGAGGCTCCACGTCGCGCCGGCATCAGTGGTTCGATACAGGCCGCTGATCAGCTTCTGCGCCTTCGATGTGTCGGCTTTTTCGCCTTTCGCGAGCGCGTGCTTCAGCGTATCAGCTTCGACCCATGCGTAGACCATCCTCGGGTTCGACGGAGCGATCGCGAGGCCGATGCGGCCCTTCTGCTGGGCGGGGAAGCCGCCGCCTTTGATCTCAGTCCACGTCGCGCCTGCATCGGTCGTCTTCCATAGTGCGCTGCCGGGACCGCCGCTCTTCAGGAAATACGGTCCGCGCACGCGCTCCCAGCTCGCTGCATACAACGTGTTGTGATCAGAAGGATCCATCGCAACGTCAATGAAGCCTGCCTGCGCGCTGACGAACTTGGACAGTTTCCACGTCACTCCGCCGTCGGTTGACTTGTAGAGTCCTCGCTCCGGATTGCTGCCCCACGCATGACCAAGCGCCGCGACGTATACAATGTTCGGGTCCTGCGGGTCGACGACGATCCGGCCGATCTGCTGAGTCTGCTCGAGTCCCATCAGCTTCCACGTCTTTCCGGCGTCAGTGGATTTATAGATTCCGCCACCTGGTGAGATCGAGTTTCGCGAGTCCTCCTCACCAGTGCCGGCATACAGGATGTCGCCGTTGCTCGGTGCGATGGCGAGGTCACCCATCGAGATGACGCGCTCCTTGTCGAACAACGGAAAGAACATCGTTCCGTTGTTGACTGTCTTCCAGATTCCGCCCGCCGCGCTCGCGACGTAGAAGATTTTGGAATTGCGCGGATCGACTTCGATGTCGGTTACTCGTCCGCCCATGACGGCGGGGCCGATGTTCCGCCAGCGAAACGCTGCGAGCGATGCCGAGTCGAGAGGAGCTGAAAGCTGAGCTTGTGAGGGTGTCGCGAATGCGAGCAGTCCGCCTGCGACGAGAAGGAGGGCGCGAGGATAGAGCATGCGATGAGGGCACTCGTGGGGGTGAGCGATCATTGAGTTTCGGTTCAATAATGCAACTACAGTGCAACTACGGAAACTCACCCGGAAGTGTTGGAGGGCCTGGGAACAGAAGGTTGTAGTGGCCCGTCGGATAACGCCCACAACAAGCAACCAGTAATTTGACAGCGAAGCCCACGACCTCCTTTCACGAGCGAGAACTCACCTTGCCGCAGCTCACAACGAGTACTCCAGCCGGGCTGGTAATTCCCCTTGCGGCACAAGTCCAGCCGGGAACGCCGTTCGATCCGGTAGCGGCAACGAACGCGTATCTCGCGTCCCTTCCCGCAGACAAGCGAGCGTCGTCGGACGCATACTTCGTGGGCGGATACTGGATCGGACTCTGGAGCAGCCTCATCCAGATTCTGATCGTCATATTCCTGATGCGCTCGGGCCTGTCGCGCGCAATGCGCGATCGCGCTGAACGGTGGACGAAACGAAAGCCGCTACAGACATTCGCCTACTGGCTGCAGTTCATCGTCGTTCTGACTCTCCTGACATTTCCGTTCACGCTTTACACGGATTTCTTCAGAGAGCACCAGTACAATCTTTCGAACCTGACATTTGGCGGGTGGATGGGGGAACAGGCGAAATCGCTGATCCTCAGCATCATCATCGGCGGTCTGGTGATGATGGCGTTGTACGGAGTAGCGCGGCGGTTTCCGCAGACGTGGCACTTCTGGGGCGCAGGCGTCGGCATCCTCTTCGCCATCCTGGGAATTCTCATCGCTCCGGTCTTCATCGTTCCGCTGTTCAACAAAGTGACGCCGTTAACCGATGCACGCATTCGCGATCCCATTCTGTCGATGGCGCGCGCGAACGGTATCGAGGCGAAGGACGTCTTTGTAGTCGATGCGTCAAAGCAGTCGAAACGAATCAGCGCCAATGTGTCGGGGCTCGGAAACACTATGCGCATCACGCTTAACGACAACCTGCTGAACCGCTCCTCACCCGAGGAGATCGAAGCAGTGATGGGTCACGAGATGGGTCACTACGTCATGAATCACGTATATAAGGGCGTGACGTTCTTTATCATCGTGATCGTGCTCCTGTTCGCGTTCATCAGGTGGTCATTCGGCTGGTCGATGGCGCGCTGGGGCGAGGGTTGGGGGATTCGCGGCATCGGCGACACCGCCGCGCTCCCTCTCGTTGCTGGTGCGCTGATGGTGTTCTTCTTCTTTACCGCACCGATTCTCGTTTCGTTCACGCGAACGCAGGAGACTGAGGCTGACATGTTCGGACTCAACGCGGCGCGGCAGCCTGATGGAATGGCGCAAGCCGCGCTGCACTTATCCGAATACAGGAAGTTGAGCCCCGGTCACATCGAGGAGATTCTGTTTTTCGACCATCCCAGCGGACGCAACCGCATCTACCGCTCGATGGTGTGGAAGTCAGAACACCTGGGCGACTACACCTCGTCCCAGATTCGCTGATCCCGGGTCTCCCGCAGCACGATCGACCCGACCACGAACGTGATCAGGGCGATCGCGGTCGGATACAGCAGCCCAGCGTAGATGTTTCCTGTTTTCGCGACGAGTGCAGTCGCAATCAAGGGAAGAAACCCGCCGAACCATCCGTTGCCGAAATGATACGGAAGTGACATCGACGTGTACCGCACCTTCGCCGGAAATGACTCGACGAGAAAGGACGCGACTGGCCCCGTGACCATTGCGGCAAACGCGATCATGACGACGATGATGGCGACAATCGCCGGCGCGTTCAGCGGCGAGGCGAAAGAGCTCATTGCACGGTAAAGACCGAAATACGAAAGGGCCGACAACAGGTTGCCCGCCATCATCAGCCGCTTCCGGCCGTATCGGTCCGACAGTCTCCCAAACAGCACAAACAGCGGAGTGCCGATTACGACAGCCACAGCGACGATCGAGTATGCCTGCGACGCCGGCACCTTGAGAACGGTCTGTAGAAAAAACAGCGCGTAGAAATGCGACGTGTAGTAGGTCACAGCCTGACCCGCTGTCACCCCGAACAGGATTCGCAGAGCAATCTTCCATTTCGGCCACGTATCGAAGCTGTCGCGTATCGGCGCCTTCGAACCGCCACCCGCTGATTTGAGCTTTGCATACAGAGGTGATTCCCCGAGCTGCATGCGTATGTAAAAGGACAACGCCACCAGGAGGATCGAGAGGACGAACGGAATTCGCCAGCCCCATCGCGCGAATTCCGCCTGGCCCAGCAGCTTCGACGTCACGAGAATCACGATGAGCGACGTAAAGAGGCCGAGGCTGGCAGTTGTCTGGATGAAGCTCGTGAAAAAACCACGTCGCGAATCTGGAACATGCTCGGCGACATAGACCGATGCGCCTCCGTATTCCCCGCCGATTGCCAATCCCTGCAGCATGCGAAGCACAACCAGAATAACCGGTGCGGCAAATCCAATTTTGGCGTAGCCGGGCAGAAATCCGATCGCCGCAGTCGACCCGCCCATCACGAGAAGCGTTGTAAGAAAAGCGAACTTTCGTCCGACCAGGTCGCCGAGCCGGCCGAAGAACAGCGCGCCAAGCGGGCGAACTGCGAAGCCGACGGCGAAAGTTGCCAGTGTCTTCAGAAAATTCGCGGTGGGGCTGCCGGCGGGATAAAACTGAGTCGAGATGATCGTCGCAAGACTTCCGAAAATGAAGAAGTCGTACCATTCGATCATCGTTCCCGCGGTAGACGCCGCAATGACGCGCCAGATTCCAGCGGGGGCTTTCTGCGATTCGTCGGGCATGGCCATGACGCGTATCTTGGAGATGCAAACCGCCGGCGACAACCATCAGCAATGACATCGATCCAACCAATCGACCTGAATGCAGATCTCGGAGAGCACGACGGCGACAGCGACGCTGCAGCCGCAGACGCGGCAATGCTCGATGTCGTATCGTCTGCGAGCATTGCGTGCGGCGCTCACGCCGGGTCGGATGATGTGATGCGTCTGACGGTTGAAGCCGCACTCGAGCGTGGCGTCACTATTGGCGCTCATCCATCGTACCCGGACAGAGCTGGATTCGGACGGCGGGAGATTAATCTTACGATCCAGGAAATCACGGAGTCGGTTACGGCGCAGATCGACAGACTCAGCAGCCATTGCGTTGCGGCCGGCGCCCGCCTGGCGTATGTGAAGCCGCATGGCGCGCTTTATAACAAGGCTGCGCGCGACTCAGAACTCGCTGCTGCTATCGCGGAATGCGTACGGCAAGCCGACCCGAATCTCGTGATGCTTGCGCTCCCCGGAAGCTCGCTGAATGAGGAATCACTATCAGCAGGCCTTACCGTTGCTCGCGAGGCCTTCATTGACCGGGCTTATATGCGCGACGGAACTCTGGTGCCTCGCGACCGGGTGGGTGCGGTGCTGAGCAATGCCGACGACGCCGCAGACAGAGCATTGGAAATGGTGCGCGACAATTCCGTCGTTGCCCTCGATGGAACTTCACTCTCTATCCACCCTGATTCACTCTGCGTTCACAGTGACAGCGTGAATGCGCTGGCAATAGTTATCGCGGCACGACGCCGTCTCGAAGAAGCGGGCTTCCTCATCTCGCCTTTCGCCTGATGCGTGATGTCTCGCTCACTCCTCTTGGCGATCACGGTATAACCGTCAAGCTCGGTGACGGAATAAGCGTAGAGCTGAGCCAGCGGGTTGTGATGAATGCGGGTGCAATCTCGGCCGCCAGGATCCGCGGCGTAACGGACGTGGTGCCGTCCTACGCTTCACTCGGCGTGTTCTACGATCCGTTCTCGATTTCGTTCGATGATCTCAGCTCTCGCGTCGAAAACATTCTCGCCGAGCTGGATACGAGTCACACTGAGCCCGGTGGCGAAAGCAGACTGATTCGGATTTCAGTGCGGTACGACGGCGAAGACATGGACGAAGTCGCGCGCCGCACCCGGCTCACGCGCGACGAGATAGCTGACATTCACTCATCGCGAGAGTACCGTGTTTTTGTCGTGGGATTTGTGCCCGGCTGGGCATACCTCGGCACGCTCGATCCACGATTGATACTTCCCCGGCGGGAAGCGCCAAGGAAGCGGGTTCCGGCCGGCGCAGTTGCAATCGCAGAGAGCCAGACCGGCGTTTATCCGGGCGGCAGTCCAGGCGGCTGGCATCTGATCGGCTCTACGTCTGAAAGAATGTTCGATTGGACCCGGCCTGCACCTGCGCTGCTCCACGTCGGCGACAGAGTCCAATTCGAGAGCGCAACCTGATCACGGTTCTTCGCGCACCCGCGTACGCAACGGTGCAGGATCTCGGTCGCCGCGGTTACAGAGCGAGCGGCGTTCCGGCGGCAGGAGCGATGGATCCGATAGCCGTTGCGACGCTCAATACACTTCTCGGTAACGACAGAACATCAGCTGCGCTCGAGATTGCGCTCACGGGTGGAATGTTCTCGTTCGATACAGCGAATACGTTCGCGATTGGCGGTGCAGAGGCCGTTGCCAGACTGGGGAATGAGGGCGTCGAGCCCTATCGCGTGTACCGCGCAGGCGCGGGAGTCGTCATCGATATCGCGAAAATTTCTTCCGGAAGATTTCTGTACTTCGCGATTGGCGGAGGGGTTTGCGTCGATGAAGCGCTTGGAAGTCGCAGCACCTATCTGCCGGGCGGGTTTGGAGGCCTGGAAGGCCGTCGTCTCAAGACCGGTGACAAGCTGAAAACGGGCCGCGGCGCGAGCGCACGGAAACACATCGTGACCGATTCACTTCCTCGTGATTTCCGGCCTCCGGGTGGAAATCAGGATATTCGTTTCGTTGCCCGAATCGCGGACGAGGCCGGCGAGATTGCCGGCGATTACACGCTATCTGCCGCTTCCGACAGGACTGGTTACCGGCTGGAAGGATCCACGCGGAGCGGCGGCAGCTCCGTGACATCGGAACCGGTATGTCCCGGCGTCATTCAGTTACCGCCTGGTGGAGAGCCTATCATATTGATGGCCGATGCGCCGACAATCGGAGGCTATAGAGTTATGGGCGGCGTGATCGCTGCCGACCTCGGAGCTCTCGCGCAAAGACTGCCCGGTGAGAGCGTGAGGCTCATGCCGATAACGATCGAACGGGCTCGTCGTGAAATCGAGAAGCGCGCGGAAACCGAAACGCTGATCGATGAGTGGTGCCTCACCTGAAACGCATGCCTGTTCTCTCGAAGGTCAACCACTAAGCCGGAGAAGCGATGTGGAATGAATTCAAGGCGTTCCTGCTGAAAGAGAACGTGATTGCTCTGGCAATCGCGGTCGTGATTGGGGCAGCATTCGGAAAGGTCGTAACGGGAGTAGTTGACGATTTCATAATGCCGATCGTTGGAGCGCTCACGCCGAGTGGGGAATGGCAGAAGGCAACTTTGGATCTTGGGCCAGTGAAGTTCGGCGTCGGGGACTTCGTGAGTGTGCTGCTGAACTTCATCATCATCGCATTCGTGGTGTGGAGAATCGCCAAGGCGTTCATCAAGCCTGCACCAGTCGGCGAAGTTCAACTCACAAAACAGTGTCCCTTCTGCAGGATGACGATCGACGCGGCGGCAACCCGCTGCGCACACTGTACGAGTCCGCTTTAGTCGCTCAACAGCTTCGAGAGACCCGGCCATTCGACATTGCCGCCGCTCAGCACGGCGACAGTCGCTCCGGCCGGCTTCACAGCTCCCGTCAGCAGCGCGGCGGCAGTTATTGCGCCGCTCGGTTCAACGACGATTTTCAGCCGGTCGAGAAGATGTCGC
The DNA here is from genome assembly GCA_038208605.1 of Gemmatimonadales bacterium. GTDB lineage: Bacteria > Gemmatimonadota > Gemmatimonadetes > Gemmatimonadales > Gemmatimonadaceae > UBA4720. The sequence goes on from JBBQYO010000021.1 coordinate 8,846, forward strand.
ATTGCTGCGGGCAGCGGCGCGTCATCGACGAGAACGACGTCGTCGATGTACGACTGATGATGAAGGAATGGCTTGCCTCCGATTTCAGTTGCCTGTAACCCGTCAGCGAGACCGCCCGTCGATGCAAGTTTTACTGGCGCGCCTTTCTTTCGCGCGAGAAAAAGCTTTGGTGCACTGACGGGCTCGATTCCAATCACCCGCACGTTCGGCAGGGTGAGCTTGATGGCAGTGGCAACTCCGGCACTTAGACCACCGCCGCCTACTGGAACGAGCACAGTGGCGACTTCCGGCATGTCCTCGGCTATTTCGAGACCGACTGTGCCCTGTCCGGCGATGATGAGCGGATCGTCATACGGATGGACGAGCGTCAGGCCTTCCGCGGCCGCGATCTCTTTCGCTTTTTCTGCTCTTTCCTGAGTGGTCGTTCCAGCGAGCACGACGGTTGCACCGAGACGCTCCGCGCCGCCGCGCTTTGCATCGGTGACGTTGGTCGGCATCACCACTGTTACCGGAATCCCGAACAACCTCGCTGCCATAGCGACGCCCTGTCCATGATTCCCCGACGACGGAGCGATCACTCCGCGCGACCTCACGTCAGCCGGGAGCGAGCTCAGATAGTTGTAGGCCCCGCGAAATTTGAACGCGCCGCCGCGCTGAAGCCCTTCGGGTTTGTACCAGATCGGAACGCCGAGCCGTTCCGACAGAACATCGTCGAAAAGAAGCGGGGTTCTCGTGGCCACTGAGCGCAGAACTTCCGCCGCGCGGCGAATATCCGAAAGTGTAACGAGCTGTGCTTCAGCTTTTGCTGCGTCCATACAAGTCCTCACGGTTCATCCACCCCATCACGAGCAACAAGTTATGGCAGGCAGCTGCCACGTGCGAACCGCGTGTTGCTCCGAAGACCTCGCGACAAAACGACGTTTTAGTTAGCATCCGACCATGAGTGAAATGAAACCGGGACGCAGCAACATCGCCGCAGCAAAATCACGCGATACGGCCGCCGGCGGGCCAATCTCGCAGTTCGTTCGACACCACTACCGCCACTTCAACGCAGCCACGCTCGTCGATGCATCGGATGCGTACAGCGCGCACCTTTCATCAGGCGGCAAGATGATGGTGACGATCGCAGGTGCGATGAGTACCGCGGAGCTGGGGATATCTCTGGCCGAAATGATTCGGCAGGACAAGATCCAGGCGATTACCTGTACGGGGGCGAATCTCGAGGAAGACATCTTCAATCTCGTGGCTCATGATTATTACGAGCGGGTCCCTCACTATCGCGATCTGACGCCGGACGACGAGCACGCCCTGCTCGGCAGGCACATGAACCGGGTCACCGACACGTGCATTCCCGAAATGGAAGCAATGCGGAGAATCGAGAAAGTCGTGCTCGACGAATGGATGGCGGCTGACCAGAAGGGCGAGAAGTTCTTTCCCCACGAGTTCATGTACCGCATCCTGCGGAATGGTGCGCTCGACGGCAGCTATCAGATCGATCCGAAGAATTCATGGATGATAGCGGCAGCCGAGAAAAATCTTCCGATGATCGTTCCCGGCTGGGAGGATTCCACACTCGGCAACATGTACGCGGGTCACTGCATTTCCGGCGACATAAAAAATGTTCACACAGTGCGCACGGGAATCGAGTACATGATCCAGCTCGCGGACTGGTACACGAACAATGCGACCGACGATAGCACTATCGGCTTCTTCCAGATTGGAGGCGGGATCGCGGGAGATTTTCCGATCTGCGTCGTGCCGATGCTGCATCAGGACCTGCAGCGGGAGAACATTCCTGTCTGGGGATACTTTTGCCAGATCTCCGATTCCACCACGAGCTACGGGTCGTACTCGGGAGCGGTGCCCAATGAAAAGATCACCTGGGGCAAGCTCGCAATCGACACCCCGAAGTTCGTCGTCGAGAGCGACGCGAGCATCGTCGCACCGCTAATGTTCGCGTTAGTGCTGGGCTGGTAGAGCCGGCGCCGCTGTCATCGGTGGGATCTCCTGCAAAACCAGCTCGGCCACGTGCTTGAAGTTATCGTCATAGTGATGCCCCCCGGGCAGCTCTACCTTTCTCGCGAAAAGTCCCGCCGGCGCATCGCGGCACGCTGAATCCGGTTCTTCGGCGCCATACACGCACATCATCTTCGTCCCCTGAAGCTGAGCGAGCACCGGCAGCGTGAGGCGATCGGATGCGCGTTTCACTTCGAACAGAATGTCTTCGAAGTGAAATTCGAATCCGGTGCGGGTCGAAATGCCGAGCATTGCGAGCAAGACAATTCGGTCGCGAACATCAGCCGCCATTCCTGACACCGCGAACGGCATCAGGTCGGCCCCGCGCGAATACCCAACGAGCGCCAGCCGCGGGCGGTTCCAGGCCCGCATGTAGTGCCGGGCTATTCGCGCTACGTCGAACGCAATCTCGGCCGGCTCCTTTCTCTTCGCGAGATAGGGTCTGGTGTTGAGTCCGACTACGTCCACACCCCGCGACCGAAGCTCCGCGGTGACCTGTTTGTCCAGCGATGCCCAGCCACCGTCGCCGGTCAGGAAAATCGCAAGGATACCAGACGTATCGAACGCTGCGCGCATTTCCAGAAGCGGAAGCTTTGACAAATCATCGGGCGACGATCCCGCGGGGGACTGAGCGAGGACTGGAAGCGCAGCAAACAAAACAACCGCGAGGAGTTTTCTATCGATCATCATTTGTCATCTCGTTACAACACCCTTCAGGCCGCCCGCGATGAGCGCCGCGGTGTTGCTGAGGATTCTCGGAAGCGCGAGACCCGCGGGTGAAGCGAGATACCGCGGTTCCCATATTGGATTGAACTTCTGCTTGTACTGCCGAAGTCCGCGAAAATTGTAGAAGTGCTCACCATGTCGGTACAGCATTGCGCCTGCGCGGTTCCACAATGGCGCGAGCGTTCTGTTCTGAAGTCCCGAGAGCGGCGCCATCCCGAGATTGAAGCGAGAAAAACCGTTCGCCTTTCCCCACATGAAGAGCTGGATGAACAAATACTCCATGGTCGATGCAGGAGCATTCGCACTATGCCGCATCAGATCGACCGACAGGTCCTTGCCGTCTCCGCTCATCCATAAATTCGAAAAAGCGACGATCCGTCCCTCGCGCTTCACTATCCCCAACGGAAAATTGGAGAGATAAGACGGATCAAACCTTCCGAGTGAGAACGCTTTTTCGCGCGCCGTTTTTCCGAGGAGCCACTCATCCGATACTGATTTCAGATCGCTCTCTATTTCATCGACGCATTGAGCGGGCATCACTTCGAATGTGGCCCCGCGGCGCGTAACGTCGTTCAAGGTGCGCCTCAGCGTCCGTCTCGAAGGACCCTCCAGCGACCACGCCTCGAGATCGATGACTGCCTCTTCACCGATCTTGAGCAGCGTAAGTCCGAGATCGATGTACAACGGCAGGAACCTCGTGCCGACCTCGTAGAATGCAGTCCACCCGCCGTGCCGGTCTGCTTCCTCGCGAAATTGCCATGCGAGCTCCTCGCCCTCAGCCTGATCGCCAATCGGATCGCCAAGCGCAACCCAGCTTCGGCCTTCGACGCCGTACATGAGGAACGCGCGATTTTCCTTGCCGAACAAAACCGTCTTGTCTCGAAGTAACACGAGATTTCCGATCGTTCCGCGAGAGCGACTGAGAATCTCGCGTGCACGATCGAGATCATCTTCGGTTGGAAGTTGAGGCTCTGGTGGCGCATGTCTCATCAGGCGCATCAAGCCGAAGACGAGCAACCCGCCAAGAGAAAAAAGCGAAGCGCGAAGAAAACGCGGTGCATCGGCATGAGGGCTGAACCTGAACCAGAGCTCGCTCGTGAGCTGAACGTGCTTGTAGGAAAAAAAGCCAAGCCACACAGTCACGCACGCAACGCCAAGAATGCCAACGATCCAGGCAGGGCCAAGCGGCTCTGCTGTCAGTGCGGCCCGCCGGTAAAAGGCGCGACGAGACGGAACGAGAAGCAGGAGAACTACCGACAGAGCGAGCGCCTCTTCATAGTCGAGCCCTTTCAGGAGCGATGCGACAATCCCCACCAGCAGCAGTCCTACCGCCAATCCGTAGGCGGCATCGAGCCGCCTGCGCAGCGCCCACGCGAGAACGAGCAGCCCTGCTCCTGCGACACTGCCAGCCACGTGCGAGATCTCGATCACGCCGAGAGGAAGCACCTGACTGAGAGCAGTGACCCGGCCGCGAACCGATGGCGTCGCACCCGAGAACAACAGAATGACGCCGCCGATGAAAGTGATTGCGCTCAGCGCTTCAGGAAGAATGGACGGCACCCAGCGCGCGGCGAATGCACCGGCCGCCGCAGTTGCATTGGATACAAGCTCACGCTGCCGGTGAATCTCGGTCGCGGCGAGTGTGATCGTCGCCAGTGCGAACGGCAGCAGGTAGTAAATAGCCCGAAATGCAACGAGCGCAGCTAACCCTGATGAAGCGGAGACCTTCGGCGTGAGGAGAACCAGCATGATCGTCTCGAAGACTCCCGCACCGCCTGGCACATGGCTGATCTGCCCAGCCACCTGCGCGATGAGGAAAACTCCGAGGAACGGCAGGAACGCAATGCCGTGGCCCGAGGGAATCAGAACGAACAGCGTCAACCCAGCTATCGACCAGTCGATCGTTGCCGTGACGAGCTGGGCTACTGCAAGCCCGAGCGATGGCAGCGGGAATTCCCACCCGCGCACTCTAACCGAGCGGTGCTGAAGCGATCCAGCGATGTAGAGTGCCACAAGCGACAGGAGCAGAATACCGAACCCTGTAAATGCAACTGGCGCCACCCCCGTCATCTCACTCGGCGTGCCCGAGTCCATGACAAAAGCGAGCCCTGTCACGAACACCATGCCGAGCGTGAACGTGACGCCCGCGAAGCCGACAGCCTGCGCAATCTCGGCGGTAGACAAGCCCCAGCCGCTCCAGAACCGATAGCGAATCGATCCTGCCGTGACGACCGGGAATCCCAGCGTATGGCTCAACCCGTATGAAATGAAAGAGCTTAGTGCGAGCCTTCGAATCGGCAGGGTCCGGCCTGCGTACCGCAACGCAATGGCGTCGTAGACCGGAAAAATTGCATAACCAACTGCGGTCAGCCCAAGGGCTGCGAGAGCGCTCGCGAGCGGAGTCGCGAATACCGCGCGGGTAATGTCGTGATACCGGAAATTTCGCAGCTCTCCGTGCAGCAGCCACAGGGAGAGAGCGATTACCGACACGATGGCTGCGGGACCTGGCCACCGGGGTCGTTCCGACGATTCTTCCTGTCCGACGCGCATCGCAGCCAGGTCAGCCCCCGCGGGGATCAGCGTGCCCGCAGCACGAGCTCACTTTGGTTGCCAGGAAGTCGCGAAGAATGAACGCTGCAAAAACAGTGGCCGCGACAAAAAGAAGCGCCGCGATAAAGCCGTGCGCCGCGCTGGGGTTGCGCGTACCCGAGATGTGTTGTCCCCGCACTATTCTGTGCTGGACAGGGCGCCGATCGGAAAACTCTCCATTGAGCCGTACGGTCCTGTGCTGAGAAGTATGTAACCACATACAACTGGCAGGTAAACAATCGCCTTCGGCGCGGCTGTTGGCCACTTGATACTGAATTCAGGCACCGTTGACGGCTCGTCGTACCTGGCGGACGATCGCACAGCATGGAACGCAAAATCGCACGTCTTGGCGTTGTGCGTTCGAAAACAACGCCTCGAACGCCATCCGTAACCGTTCCGGCGATTGATCACTTCCCATAAGTTTGTATTCGCAATATGCCGCCAAGAGAAGCCATAGGAGCCGGAAGCTCGATCGATCGCTACGAGGTCGTGTCTCTCCTCAGTGCAGGCGGGATGGGGGAGGTGTACCGGGCTCGCGATCCTCTGCTCGAGCGGGAGCTCGTGCTCAAGGTGCTGCCCCAGCGCACGCAATTCCAATCGGAGCCGCTGGAGAGGTTCATCCGCGAAGCCCGCGCAGCGTCGGCGCTGAATCATCCGAACATCGTCACGATTTACGCGATCGGCGAGTCGGACGGTTGTCACTTCATCGCCATGGAGCTGGTCAAGGGGCGCACTCTTCGCCAGCTTGGCCGCGACGGTGCGCCTGCCAGGCTGGTAGCGCAGGTGGGGTCTCAGGCGGCGCGAGCGCTGGCCGTCGCGCACGAGGCAGGAATTGTTCATCGCGACATCAAGCCCGAGAACATCATGGTCCGCGACGACGGCTATGTGAAGGTTCTCGACTTTGGTATCGCGCAGCTCTCGCGTCAGGACGACAAGGGCACGTCCGAAGATTCGCGGCTCACGCGGCCGGGAATGGTGGTTGGAACGATGCGTTACATGTCCCCGGAGCAGGCGACTGCCGACGACATCACTCCTGCGAGCGACATGTTTTCACTCGGCATCGTGCTGTACGAGCTGGCGACGGGAAAGCACCCGTTCGAAGCAAGCTCCGACATGGCCGTGCTGAGCTCAATCATTCTCCGTGAAGCGCCGCCGCCCTCGCGTCTCAATCCGCGAATTCCGCGAGAGTTCGACGCGATCATCGGCAGAATGCTCGCCAAGAATCCGGCGGCCCGGCCGACGTCGGTCGAGGTGGCGACGGTGATGGCGGCGATTGCGGATCCCGCAATCAACAATGGAAGCGACGCCGTTCCGCAGCAGTACCGGGGCGGAGTTATCGGCCGCGAAGTTGAAAAAGCTGCGCTGCGCGAAGAGTTTGCCTCTGCGGTTTCCGGTCACGCGAACATGATCTGCGTGTCCGGCGAGCCCGGGATCGGCAAGACTACTCTTGTCGAAGATTTTCTTTCCGATCTCCTGCGAGGATCGTCGCATCTCGTCGCGCGCGGACGCTGTTCAGAGCGGCTCGCCGGAGCGGAAGCGTTTCTGCCGATCCTTGACGCGATCGAAGATCTCCTGAGCGAGGATCCCGGCGGTGCGATCAGAAAAGCTTTCACGATGCAGGCTCCGTCGTGGACGAAACAGGTAGCGCCGTTCGATACTGCCCCGGGGCCGCCGGCGCCGCCAGCATCGCAGGAACGTCTCAAGCGAGAGCTCGCTGCGTTTCTCGCTGCGATTTGCGACACGCAGCCGCTCGTGTTGTTCATCGAGGACATTCACTGGGCCGACACGTCGACCGTCGACCTGCTCGCGTACATCATCACGCGACTCAGCGACGACAGGCTTTTCACAATTGTCACGTTCCGCCCGTCGGAGCTTCAGCTTGCACAGCATCCATTCCTCGCGCTGAAGCTCGATCTTCAAACTCGCGGCGTCGCGCGTGAGCTGCCGCTCGCATTCCTGACCGAGAATGAGGTTCGCGCGCTTCTCGCGCTGAAATTTCCGGGAAGCGCGTTTCCCCCCGAGCTGTCGCGCATGATTCACTTACGCACGGAAGGCAATCCGCTATTCGTAGCCGACGTTGCGCAGTATCTGCGTGTGAAAGACGTAATTCGCGAAAACGGCGGTGTGTGGCAGGTCACCGGATCGCTCCCCGATCTCGAGCGCGAGCTTCCCGAGTCGATGCGCAGCATGGTGCAGCGGAAGATCGGCCAGCTGAGCGAGCAGGATACCCAGCTTCTCGTCGCCGCTTCCGTGCAGGGTTTCAGCTTCGACTCAGCAGTGATTTCGGCCGGACTCGATCGCGACCCCGCCGATGTCGAGGAGCGACTCGACGAGCTCGAGCGGGTGTACACGTTCGTGCTTCGGCGCGATGAGTACGAGTATCCCGATGGCACGCTCACCACGCGCTATCGATTCGTGCATGTGCTTTACCAGAACGCACTTTATGCATCGCTGTCCGTGTCCCGAAAAGTTCAGCTCAGTAAAGCGATCGGCGAAGCGTTGTTGCGGGTACAGAAAGGAGTGCCGGGACCGGTAGCCGCCGAGCTTGGACTTCTGTTCGAGGCCGCGCGCGAGCCCGACCGGGGAAGCGAGTATTTCGCCGCTGCAGCGCGCAACGCCGCTCGCGTCTTCGCAATCAGAGAGGCCGCCGTCCTCGCCCGGCGAGGTCTCGCCCTGCTGGCAAAAGTCGAGGATAGTCCGGAGCGCCGGAATCGTGAGTTGTCGCTGCAGAGCGTACTTGGAACGAGCCTCGCAGCGACGCAGGGTTACGCCGCTCCGGAAGTTCTCGTCGCAATGGCGAGAGCGCGCGTGCTTGCGGAAGAGCTTGGGCAGCAGCCGCAGCTTGCTCCAGTGATCTGGGGACTGTTCGCGTATTATCTGGTCTCGGGTGACATCCCCGAGGCGCGATCGATGGCGGATCACTACCTGCGATGGGCGACGGCGATTGGAGATCCGCTCATCCTCGTGGGCGCGCACTGCGCCGAAGGAATTTGTCAGTTATATGTCGGCAATGTTGTCGCATCGAGGGATCACTGCGAGCTTGCCGCGACCTATTACAATCGCGCTCAACGGCCGACGTATCACTCGATTTATCGAATGGACCCTGGCGTCTTCCTGCAGAGTGAGCGCGCCCGATCGCTGTGGCTGCTGGGAATGCCTGACAAGGCGCTGGAAGCGCGTGATGCCGCGCTCGAGCTGGGAGCAGAGAGTCCCGATCCCAGAAGTCTTGCTTTCGCGATGCTGTTTGCAGGCGTGCTCCATCAGCTTCGACGTGAAGCCGACAAGACACTGGAGTACACATCGAGGTGCATCGAGATCTGCGACGAGCATGGGATTGCCCAGGAGCGAGTCTGGGCGATGGCAGTTCACGGCTGGGCTCTCGCGTTCACTGGAAAGCCGGATGAGGGCATCAAGGAGCTCGAAGCAAGCATCGCGATTCAGCGAAGCGGGCACGCGGAGCTCAACCTCACGTTTGCGCTGAGACAGCTGGCTGAGGCGCTCAACAAAAAGGGCTCGTATGAGGAGGGCCGGCTCGCTGCGCGCGAAGGCCTTCAGATCTCAGAACGGCACGGAGAGGTCGCGTCGAAGGTCGAGCTCTACCGAATCATGGGCGAAAGCGTTCGCGAGCTCGCACGGCAAGCGGATCTCGAGCCGCAGGAGTTCGCTACCAAGTCGGGATCGACCGTATCGCCAGAGGCATGCTTTCGCGCCGCAGTCGATCAGGCAAAACAACAAGGCGCAACAGGCATGGAGCTGCGCGCTGCAATCGCGATGGGCCAGGAGATGGAGAGCCGCGGTGCCGCCGATGAGGGCCGCGCGATTGTAAAAGCGCTCAGGTCTCGATTCAATCAGGGCCTCGGGACGAAGGATCTGCGCGACGCTGACGATTTTCTTGCTGGGCGGTCCGTCGCAGCCTTCTGACGGCCGAGCGGTTGAGCAAAAGAACGTGGTTGGGTAAAAAAACGCCGGTCGATGAGACCGGCGTTCGTTTGTCAATCTTTCCTGTTCACAGCCCGCCGTAGTGCCAGCGAACCGCCTGAAGGTCGATGTGAATGTTGCGAACTCCGCTCGCCGTGCTGTCAACAACGATACTGCCAACCGCATTGTCGAGCGGACGCAGCTCATCGTTCCCGAGGGACGCGGGATGGAATCGGATTGTCGCCGTCATCGGAGGCGAGTCGTCGAGAATTTCGAGACGAAGCCCGTACGTTCCAACTGCGAGCGGCTTGCCGTATGTGTTGCCGGCGAAGATCACGTTGATGAAGCCGTTGTCACCGTTTGCCGTCACGCCACCGTCAGTCGAGACCCAGCAGGTGAAGCCGTGGTAGCCCTTGTCCGCGAGAGTTCCGACGAACTTGGCCGGAACGTCGCCACGAATCTGACCGATCGAGCCGTACGATGCATCGAGCGTGTTCACTGAGCATGTATTGGAACCGCTCACATTTGCGACAACGCGAAGAGTCGGCACCGCTGCAGGCGCTGTTGAGTCCGGCTTGCAGGCTGCGACGACGGCGAGGAGCGAAACTGCAAGATATGAATGCCGCATTTGTCCAGGGTGAAAGACTCTTGTGTGACGAACGGTCCGAAAAGAAGTCACGACGGCTCTGCAAAGAAGTGTAAACATATTTTTATTTTCTCACATTGGAGTGGTGCGTTCTGCATAGACCGCGCCTTAATCGAGCACAGTCGCGGTCCATCCGCTAGATTGACTGATACGCTCAAGGGGTAACGTGACGCAGGATTTCGAGTTCGTCGATGAAGGCCGTACTTTTTTCTGTTCTGTAGAGGCACCTCGTCACGCTGGGATGCCTCCGTGGTGGTGGTTTCACCTTGACGACAAGGAACGAGGCACGCGCTACGCTCCTTTCGCCGCCAGCGAGACCGACACGAAGCGATCGGTCCAGAAGCGAATCATCGCATTTTACGCGGAAATGCTCGTGATCGCCGCCCGGCCGGTGCATCAGCGAAACCAGCGGCCAGCCTGGCAGAAGCCGGTGAGAGTCGAGGTTCCTGAAGAGGCGACCGCTGCAACAGTGACACCTCCTTTGGGAGACGCGTCGCAGGGCTGAAAACCGGCCTGGTCGGGAGTACTAAGACCATATAAGTCAATACTTTATCTCTCGCGTTAATTCGTGTAGACTTCTGTACATGACGACAGCCCAATATCTGAAAAATCTCCTGATTGGAGCGATTGCTGCTACGTTTGTGGCAGCACCGTTTTTCCCGAGTGCCAATCAGAATGGGCGGGTTTTCGACGCCGCCGTCACTTTTATGGTCCCGGCAGCCCCCTCCCGGGCGCAGGCCGATGCGGCCGCGCCTCCCAGTGAGGCGGAAATTTCGCTGAATCTGCTGGGAGCTCTGGTAGCGCCGCTCAGTCATCCAAAGGCACTGGAAGAGGCATTTCACGGATATTTCGCGTTCAAGGCAGCACATCCCGGCGAAGTGAGAAAACCGTTTCTCTACTTCGTCGACTACGGTTTGCCGAGTACTAAGCCGCGCGGCTATTTGTTCGACATGGCCTCCAACACGATCGTCGAGGGTCCCTTTATGGTGGCTCACGGTCGCGGTTCGTCAGCGGGCCGAACGGGGGTGCCGACGCGCTTTTCGAACCGGATGGGCAGCGGAGCCACTTCACTGGGACTCTATCTCGCTCAAGGCACATACAGTTTCAGCGGTAAGACCGGCGGCCGCAATTATGGGTCGATCGGGCTGAGACTCGCGGGGTTGTCGCGCGGGTACAACGACAACGCCCACGCCCGGGGAGTGGTTGCCCACGGAGCTCCGTATGTGACAGCAACTACAGCAGGCCGAAGCGAAGGATGCCCTGCGATGGAACCTTCTCGCGCCGCGCGCATCCTCCCGAAGCTCGCTAACGGCGGAATGGTATTTCTGTTTGCGCCGCGCGAGGACTGGATGGCGAGCGACCCGTGGATCGCTGCGGGTGAGAAAAGGGTCGCGAGCTCCGCCGGAGCTGACTGACTGTAGCGCGTTGCCCCAACTTGAGAGCAACGCCGACCCACACGTTCTGGCGGCGCAACCCATTTATATTCATTCCGTACCTTTCATGGCCTTGGTTGCCGCTCGAACTAGACCGGCTTGACGCAGTACATCGACCGCCCTTCAATCACGCATGCCGGCACGCATCCCCGACCTGAGAAAAAGCGCCAGCGGTGTCCTTCTTCTCTCCCTGTTACTCGTTGGACTTTCCTGCAGCGACGCCACTAGCCCTGAGACAATCGATCCGCCAACCGGGGTCACTGTCGTGCTCCTGGGTCCGACCGCCGCTGAATTACGGTGGACGGCAAGTGCAAACGCGAGCAGGGTCCGCAGCTACAACGTCATTCGCAACGGGCTGAAGATTGGCGAGACGACGGTAACAACGTTTGTCGATGACCGTCTCGCCGATAATACGCGATATCAGTACGCTGTTTCTGCCAACGGCGTCTCGGGAGGAATATCGGCACCCTCGAGCGACACGCCGCTTTCAGAAGTCACTTCTCCAGATGTCACAGCGCCTGTTGTGCTTTCGATATCGCCTCCCAATCGGTCAGCCGAGAACGGAGGCGCCGAGCCTGTGCGAGTGCGATTCAGTGAACCCATCGATCAGTCTACGATTTCTTCATCGAGTTTCACCGTCAGCCAAAATCAGGCAAAGGGATCTTTGGACGGCAGTCGATCCTACGAAGCCGCAACCAATACCCTGATCTTCACGCCAGCTTCTCCGTACCTGGGTAACAAGAGCTACACCGTCAACGTTACGACCGGTGTGAAAGATCTTTCGGGGATTCCTCTTGGATCACCGGTGACATCCTGTTTCACCCCAACGGCTGGATCTGCGGCGGCTGTTTCGTTGACGGGTTTCTGGGCAGGCAATGACGCTTGTATGTCTGTCCACATCCACGTTCCGATCGTGCAGATTGGCAATACTCTTTCACTGGGCGCCTGTTCCCCGGCCATTTTGTGCCTGTCCTCTGCCCTGAGCGAGGCCGGGCGCGCTGCGCTCGGCGGCTCTGCATGCAAGGTGTCGGGGCTGGCGCTGCCGCGGATCTGCGACGCCAACGCGGTGTCACTTGTTGGGGTCGTCTCCGGCACATCCGTCTCGTTCACCGTGACTTTCGACAACGGTGTTAAACTTTCCTTTGCCGGCTCTGTTGCGTCGACGGGTACGGCTGACCCTGCGTTCACGGGAACGATCTTCGGGCCCACTCTGTTGGCGGTGGGAATCAATTTCGATCGCGAGGATCCCGCGGATCCCTAGTGAACCCCTTCCCTCGTGGTCACGAGGTCTCACGGGCGCGAAGGCAGGAGCGGCGGGGAAAGCGCGGCATCCCGAGAAAGAAAACTCTGGACCAATGAGATAGTGTTTTGCGGTAAGCCGCGAACGCGTGGGAGGAACCTCTCGCGTTGACCGGTACCGGATTCGTCTGATCTCGACGGAGATCATCCCGCCAAAACCCTTCATCTGTCGCTTCGCGAGCTCGTGCTGCGGGTGTGAGCAATGACCCGGATGGATCACCCTATCTTCGTGAGATTGAGTTCGGAAGTCGATTCCCTGGAGCGGGATGTAAAAACCATCGTTCACCGTCTGCCGCCGTTGTTGCACAGATTGTGCGATGTCCGTGGCCGGCTGACCTGTCACCTCATTCCCACTGGCAAAGATTCTCAATGGCCAAGTCATACGATTCCGACACGCTGGCCATCGCCGACGAACTGGAGTTCCAGCGGCGGACGTGGAAGGTACAGCGCGTCGGCTGGATGATAATGGTCCTCATCAGCATCGCCGCTCTCTTTGGGGTTTTTGGGAGGGGTCCCTTCTCGAACGGGCACCTCGGCGACGACGCCTCCCCACTTCGCGCCGACTACGACCGGTTCCTCCGCTTGAACGCACCGACCCAACTCACGGTTTATGTCGGAGGGGGCGCCATCCGCCCCGACTCTACAGTCGAGCTTTGGATAGACAGAGCGTGGCTTTCCAGGATGGAGATCAACGGCATCACGCCGGACCCTGACAAGACGCGCGTGCTAGCCGACCGCCTCGTGTACACCTTTCGCGCCCAGCCCGGCTCGACTCCCGCGCGGATCACTTTCGAGATGGACGATCGGGCGCTGTGGAGAATCGGCGGCGAGCTCGGGTTGACGAACGGGCCGTCGTACAGGTTTTCACAATTCGCTTATCCCTGAGGAGGTGCAATCGTGGATTCTGTAATTCGCGCCGCCGCGATCTATCTCCTCCTGCTGATCGTATTCCGCATCGCGGGAAACCGGTCGCTGGCGCAGCTCACCGCGTTCGACCTCGTCCTAATCCTGATCATCAGCGAGGGGATTCAGCA
>JBBQYO010000022.1:0-22342 GCA_038208605.1 Gemmatimonadales bacterium
CGTCGACGGCAGACCGTCAGAACCAGGAAAATTGGTCGCCAATTTTGGTAATGACCTTAGGTTGGCAAAACTCAGCGCCGTGTCATAGCGTACTTCAGCCACCTTCGTCGGAGCTGACTGATGATTCCACGGATTGTCAGACTTGCAGTTGTAGCGGTCGTTCTGGCTTTCGCTGCTATCCTGCCCGCATCAGCGCAGGATTCGGCGCTGGTTCGAGCATTTCGCGCAAACTCCGCGCAGTTCACCATCGTAGATGGTCAGCTCGCAGGCGCCGGCGCCGAAGCATTGTCTCGTGCGGCTCGGGAGAATCAGTTCATCATGGTCGGGGAAGACCATGGCTTTAGGGAAGTCCCCGAGTTCGTCGGCGCATTGTTCGCCGCGGCGCGGCCGGCCGGGTACCGGCACCTCGCGGTTGAGATTGGTCCTGTCACCGGCAGGCGCCTCGACAGAATGATGCGCGCGCCCAACGCCCAAACCGGAGTGAATGCCTTTCTCGGCAGGTACACGCCTTTCACTCTGCCTTTCTTTTTCTGGAAGGAAGAGTCGGCGATGCTGGAGAGAGTCGTGAAAAGCGTACCGCGAACGTCGCCGGTGGTATGGGGAATCGATCAGGAATTCATCATGTCGCCGACCTACATGTTCGAGCGGCTCGCCCAGCTCGCCCCCTCGAAAGCCGCGCGCGATCTCGCGACGGAGCTCGCTGCGTTGTCAGGCAGGGAGGACAAGCAGATGCTCGCCACGGGTAATCCGGGGGCGGTTTGGATGGTGACATCCACCGATGCGGACGTCGCAAAATTAGACAAAGCTTTCAGAGCCGGATGGCCTGCGGACGCCGAATCCGTGGCGTCACATAGTGAAGCGGATGCGATCATACGCGAGCTCGCTGTCAGCCGCGTCATCTATCAAATGTTCAACGCCGGTACGAACTACGAATCGAATCAGAAGCGCGACAATCTGATGAAGCAACACTTCATCGACGCCTACCGTGGCGCCCAGGCAAGCGGCGAGAAAATGCCGAAGGCGATCATCAAGCTCGGCGCCAATCACGTTTTTCGCGGGCCAAGCGTCTCAGGATCGTACGAGATTGGAAGCTTCATTCCCGAATTCGCGGTCACGACCGGCGGGACATCATTCGGGATTCTGGTCGTCGTCGCGAAAGGAACCTGGAATGCGTTTCGGCCGTTTGGCAGCGACGAAGCTGACAAAACTCAGAGGTACGACTTGTTCGCCAGCTCGGAATACGATGTATTCGACATGAAATCGGTCGTGGCGGCATCGAGCGATAGCTCCTGGACACTGATCGATCTTCGACCAGTGCGCGCGCTGTCGCAGAACGGAAAGCTCAAGGGTCTCGATCCAAAGGCGCGCCGGCTTCTCGCGAGCTTCGACGCGGTGGTCATGGTCCCGGAAGGCCACGCGTCGGTCTACATTCGTCAATAAAGCTCATACCGGACTGAAATGACGACGCCGAGTGAGATCAAACTGTCGGGGCCAGGGGTGAAGTTTCCGCCGCCGCTGTTATTTGTCGGCGGATTTTTCGTCGCCTGGCTCCTCGATACGCGAGTGCACGCGTTACCGATCACAACGAGTGTTTCTCCGGTCATCATCCGAGGAGCAGGATACCTCCTCGTGCTGATTGGTGTTGGTGTCGCTGCATGGGGGATGATCACGTTCGCGCGTGCAAAGACCGCGATCATTCCAGTTCGGCCCGCATCGACGCTAGTTGAAAACGGCCCCTATCGATTCACACGAAACCCGATGTATACGGGAATGACAATCGCTTACATTGGCGGGATACTCATTCTCAATTCACTGTGGGCGGTGATCCTTCTCCCAATCACGCTCATCCTTCTCTATAAATTTGTCGTGCAGCGTGAAGAGCGATACCTGACCTCGCAGTTTGGAGATGCCTACGCCGAATACTGCAGACGCGTAAAACGCTGGGTGTAGGGCGCGTCTCGGCCGACCTCCAGGAACCGTTCTCGAGGTCGAGGCGTATATAAATAGTCAACTTCTTTCGGATCCTCAATTTGCTTCTTCTCGCCTTCCTCGGCGGCGTGCTCACGATATTGAGCCCATGCATCCTGCCGATAGTTCCGCTTGTTTTTTCACGGGCTGACCGATCCTTCGCTCGCGAGACAGTGCCGATGCTGATTGGGTTGGCGACCGTGTTTGCAATCGTTGCTTCGGTTGCAACCGCGAGCGCCACATGGATCGTTCGTGCCAGCGAGATCGGACGCTACGGTGCCATCGCTCTGCTGGCCGCCGTCTCGGTGAGCTTGTTGATGCCTGGCTTCACTGAAGCTGTCACCCGTCCGCTCGTCAGAGCTGGATCGGTGCTGGACCGGAGTGGATCGCAGAAGCGAACTGTCTTTGGCAGTTCGCTGATCGGCGCTGCCATCGGACTTCTCTGGGCACCGTGCGCCGGTCCGATTCTTGGACTCGTAATCGCCGCGGCGGCATTGAACGGATCGAGTAGTGGATCCGCGCTGCTATTTGTCGCCTTCGCGCTCGGTGCCGCCACATCACTCGGTATCGCGATGTTCGCAGGGGCACGTGTTCTCCAGCGAATGAAGCGCTACTCAGGTGCCGATCGGTGGATTCGTACGTCTCTCGGTGTAGCCGCACTGGCCGGCGTGTTCATCATCATGATGGGATGGGACCGCACGCTCTTCGCGAAGGGCGGATTGATTCAGACTGCGGGCGCGGAGGAAGTCTTGATCAGGAAACTGTCAGATCGTTCGCATTCCAAAGCGAGCTTCGATCAAGGGCAATCACTGGAAGAATTCGCGAAGGAAGAAACTGGTCCCGTGCTCGGGGACGAAGGAGCTGCGCCCGGATTCTCGGAAGGCGGTCCATGGATCAACTCGGCACCGATCGACCTTGCCTCACTGAAAGGCAAAGTCGTGATGGTCGACTTCTGGACATTCGAGTGCTACAACTGCCTCAACGCTCTGCCGTACGTGAAGGCGCTCGAAGCCAAGTATAGATCACGCGGGCTGGTTGTGATCGGAGTTCACACTCCTGAGTTCCCGCGCGAAAAGGTCGAGGCAAATGTACGAGAGCGGGTGAAGTCGCTCGGAATTGTCTATCCGGTCGTGATGGACAACGGCTACAAGGTCTGGAATTCATTTCACAACCAGTACTGGCCCGCTGTCTACTTCATCGATGCAACCGGACGCATTCGGTATCATCACTTTGGCGAAGGCGCCTACGACGAGCAGGATAAAGTGGTGAGCAAGCTGCTGATTGAAGCGGGTCGCTGACAATCATCCGCGGATGAGACGCATCGCGCTCATCTCCCGAAGTTGTGACAGAAAAGCTGTCTCCAAAGGTGGAAGTCGGCGGTAGATTCTTCATTCGATGATGATTCCCGCGCTCATCGCGTTGCTGCTGATGCCTGACTCCGCGCTCGTGTACAACGGCCGGGCGAACGACATTCATGTCGCAATTCCAAGAGTCGATACGACGATTACCGTCGACGGCCGTCTCGATGAGCCCGTGTGGAACCGGGCGGCACGCCTGACGGGCTTCTCGCAGTATCAGCCAGTCGACGGCCGGCCAGCCGAGGAACCTACAGAAATCCGCATCTGGTACGCCGCGGACGCGATCTATTTCGGAATCATGGCAAGCGAGATTCATGGCAACGTAGTTCGCGCAACACACGCCAATCGCGATGACATCGCCAGCGAGGATCACATTCAGATCCTCCTCGATACTGACAATGGCAAACAGCTCGCCTTCCTCTTCGGCGTCAATGCACTTGGCGTACAGCAGGACGGAACGCGAAGCTCGCAGTTCGGCGGCGGAGCAGGCGGCGCCTCAGCGACCGGCGGTGGATTTCGCAACATCAATCCCCTCGACGGCACAGTCGATTTGAACCCCGATTACTTCTTCGAGTCGAAAGGGCGGCTCGTACCGGGCGGTTATGAAGTCGAAGTGAGAATCCCGTTCAAGAGCCTGAGATACCAGGACGGCGACGTGCAGAACTGGGGAATTCACATTCTCCGCCGCATCCAGCACAGCGGTTTCCAGGACACGTGGGCTCCGGCGGTTCGCGCGACAGCAAACTTCCTCGCTCAATCCGGAACGCTCGACGGCCTGCATGACATGCATCGCGGACTCGTTCTCGAAGCGACGCCGACATTCACCGGCAGAGTCGATGGGGGGCCGGCGACAACGGGCTCGCGCAACTATACGTCGCGGGGAGATTTTGGCGGAGACGCGCGCTGGGGTATTCGCCAGAACCTCACGCTCAACGCGACGATCAATCCGGATTTCTCGCAGGTCGAAGCCGACATTGGACAAGTTCTTCTCAATGAGCGATTCGCGCTTTTCTATCCCGAGAAGCGTCCATTTTTTCTCGACGGTCTCGAGCTTTTCGATTCGCCGAACCAGCTCATCTATACAAGACGTATCGTAGGCCCAACCGGCGGTCTCAAGCTCGCGGGAAAAATCGGTGGCGTGAACGTCGCCTCGATGCTCGTGCAGGACGACCAAGTCAACTCGTGGAATGGCCGAAACCATCCGCTGTTCGGAATTGCGCGGCTGCGAAAGGATCTTGGCCGGTACACGTTCGGATCTGTCCTGACGACCCGCGAAGACGGCAGCGATTTTTCGAGACTGGGCGCCGCTGATTTCCGCTTCTATCATTCGAAGCTCTACTTCGTACAACTACAGGCCGCGGAGAGCTGGACCGACAGCATTGCCAGCCACCGCAACGGATCGTTGCTCCAGGCAGACTGGGACCGCACCGGCCGCGCATGGGGATTTCACTACACACTCCGCGGAGTCGAGCCCGGCTTCAACGCAGCCGCGGGTTTTGTGAATCGCACCGGTGTCGTGCAGACGAACATTTTCAACCGGCTCAGCTTTTACGGCGAGAAGGGATCACTCGTCCAGACTTATGGATCGTTCTTCGGGTTTCAGCGCACGTGGAACTATGCGTCTGGCCGGCCTCTCATCGAAAGCACCGAGTCGATAACGCCGAGTGCTACGCTTCGCGGCGGGTGGCAGCTCAGCGGCGCAATATCGAGAGCCGGATTTGGGTACGATCCCGCGAACTACACCGGGTTCCTTGTTCGTAAACCTGTCAATACACCTAATGGTCCCGGCTATTTCACCGCTCCGTTTACGGTTCCCGGTTTCGAGAAGGATCAGATCGCAGGTTCGTTTCGAGTGACGACACCGACCCTTCGATTCATAAGTGCAACGTCCAGCATCACGCGCGGCTTCACTCCCATCTTTCGCGAGGCATCGCGTGGACTGAGCACGCGCATAGATGGTGCGATCGACCTCCGGCCAACGACTGCACTCCGCAATTCGATTCAGTTCTCCCGTCTCACGCTCGACCGGCGCACTGACGGCTCCCGCTTTTCGACTGAGACTATTCCGCGGATCAAGACCGAGTACCAGGTGACTCCTTCAATCTTTCTTCGTCTTGTAGGACAGTATGCGGCAAGATCGCGAACGATTCTGGAAGACCGACATGGCGATGTGATTTCGGTTGGCGGATCGCCAGTGGCAGGCACGAGCAGCAACGAATTCACGATGGATTGGCTCTTCAGTTACCGGCCTGTTCCCGGCACGCTGGTGTACCTCGGCTACGGATCGACGATGGATGAGCCGCGCGAATTTCGCTTTCAGGATTTGCGTCGCACGAGCGATGGCTTTTTTGGAAAGCTGAGCTACCTCTTCCGCTTCTGAACGAGTCGATCTCGACCGGCAATGACGATATCCGCGTGGCCTGCCTCTGTCCAAAAGGCGCGCGATCTGGTGATGCAGCATGGTTGGAATGCGACATCATACCAGATCGTGAATCCGGGAATCCAGCACTGGTTCTCAGCCAGCGGCGATGCTGTGGTGGGATATGTCGATTATGCTGGTATTCGTGTGGTCGCCGGTGCTCCGGTGTCGAGCGCAGAACGGTTGCCGGCGGTAGTATCGGAATTCGAAAAATCAGCGGGTATCGCGGGACGAGGAGTCTGCTACTTCGGGGCCGAGGCGCGGCTCGAAGGAGTGTTGAGGGATAGCAGTCATCACTCGATGGCGCTTCTCGGAGCGCAGCCGGCATGGAACCCGGCAGACTGGCCCGAAATAGTCGAGAAGCATCCGTCGCTCCACGCGCAATTCAACCGCGCCGTCAACAAGGGAGTCACAATTCGCGAGTGGCCGGCAGACAGAGCCGCCGGATCACCGAAGCTGCACGTGGTGCTCGATCGGTGGCTCAGTGGGCGTGGCCTTCCTCCGATGCACTTTCTGGTCGAGCCGTCAACTCTCGAACATCTCGATGACCGGCGCGTGTTCGTGGCGTGTCGGCCGGTCGAGCGAGGCAAGGATACATATCAGATTCTCGCCTTTGCCGTTTTGTCTCCGATTCCGATGCGCCGGGGCTGGCTGGTCGAGCAGTTCCCAAGAATTCCGGACGCTCCAAATGGGACGATCGAGCTGCTGCTCAAAGACGCTGTTCGCACAGTCACGGCGGGTGGTGCTCAGTACCTGACGCTTGGCCTTGCGCCGCTCGCGAAGCGTGATGAAACCTCGCACGAGAGCGAGCCAGCGTGGCTCAAGCTCGCGCTGCGATGGACTGGAGCGCACGGAAACCGTTTCTACAATTTCGGCGGGCTCGAGCGGTTCAAGGAAAAGTTCCAGCCTGATATATGGGAGCCCATATATGCCATCCATCGGTCGTCGTCATTTTCTCCGCGAGCCCTGTACGCGATTGCCGGCGCCTTCGCTTCGGGGCCTCCTTTAGGCCTCGTCGCGAAAGCGCTCGGCAGCGCCGTCGCGCGGGAGATCAGGTCAGGGCTTCGCCGCGTCAAGCATCCGTCTGGGAAAGGGTGACTTCGGCGGTCCCGCCCGCAAACCGAACGAGTACCATCCACGGCGAGCAGCAGACGGGGCAGTCTTCGATGTAGGACTGGCTCGATCCACCGCCAGGATCGACTCCAATCTCGACTTCCTCTCCGCAGTACGGGCAGAGGACGAGAGTCGAAGTGTCGGCTACACCATCGCCCAGAGGGAAATCTTCGTCGAGCGAATCGTCGAATTCATCATCGAGCTCGGACACGATTGATACCGGAAAGTCAGAAGCTGCGTGTCTCGCCGGGCTTCATGACGTTGAGACGCTTGTCGCCTGAGAATGCCGCACGAACATCGGCGGCGGTCGCGAGGCCGGGAAAGGTCGCGTAGTGCATCGGCACAATGACTGACGGGCTGAAATATTTGCGAATCGCCACCGCCGCCGTCTTCGGATCTTCAGTGAACGGACCGCCGCCGACACAAAGAAGCACGATGCTCGGATGAAACACTTCCTGAATGAGCGACATGTCGCCGAAGATCCATGTATCACCAGTGTGATAGAGATTGCGGCCGTCAGCAAACGTGATGACGAATCCGAACGGGCGCCCGCCGGGGTCGCTCGAGTGCATCGCGGGAACGGGGTGAACGGTCACATCGCCGATCTTGAAGCTTCCGCCAACGTTGCCACCCATGGTTTGCGCGTCAGGCAGTTTCAGCGTCGATGCCCATTCAAACGCCGAGATTACCGGTGCACCGCTCATCTCGGCAATTGCTTTTGCATCGAGAGAGTGGTCGGAGTGACTGTGCGTGACGAGAATTGCGTTCGGCTTCCACGCTCCGCTGTACCGCGCCAGACTCTTCAGCGAATCAGGAGTCGCAGGATTACCGGTTATGAATGGATCGATGAGAATGCGTGTGCCGCCCGACGAGGTGATCTCGAATGCCGCATGTCCAAGCCAGCGAACCGTTATCGGCGAAGCACTGACAGGGCGGGTTGTGCCCTGCGCGGTCAACGATCCTGTCGTTCCAGCAAGCGCAACCGCGGCCAGAAGACATGCGTGAGCTGACCGGATTGGGAGTAGCTTGATTCTCATCGGTATTTTCTCTTTGCTGTTGGTTGGGCCCGGTATCATGGTCTACGAACTGAAAATACCAAAAAGCCCAGGGGCGCGACTTGCATAACTGTCTGTTGCGCGCGCATTCCTGCTCCCCTATGTATTGCTGCCCGTGTCGCCTGCCCCATCTCCCTGCTGCTCAACTGTTGAAGACAATTTCCTTCCCGCCGCATGTACGACGCGCCCGCACTGTTGTCCTGTATGTCGCGTGGCTTGTCGCTTTGATCGGCCTTCCCGTAACAATCAAGGCGCAGCAGCACACGGCACCCGATGCACGAGCGCAGGCCGTCATACGCCGTGATTCCGGAGATCTTCGTGGTGCTGCCGCTCTCCTGCGAGCCCATCTCGAGGCACACCCGGATGACGGTGATGCGCTGAGGCTCCTGGCTGAAACGCTTTACCAGCTCAAGGATTTTTCCGGTGCACGCAGGGCTTCCGAGCGCGGGCTCATCATGCATCCCGAAGACACGGAGCTTCGTCTCCAATACGCGCAAATGCTCATCGAGACCGGCTTCGCCACGCGTGCCCGTGAGGTGCTCGGCCCAGCTGGTTCCGAATCGCAGGCAACACGCGGACGTGCCAACGCAATACTCGGCACACTTGCCTACTGGGAAGGAGATCTTGCCGGCGCAAACACACTCACGGCCTCAGCAATCGGCGCAGGCGACCGCGATCCGGCGATTAAACGAATTCATGCGGATATCGCGGTCCTTACGGCGCCATGGATAAGTGTGACTCCGGGTTATCAGCATGACGACCAGCCGGTGGACCGAACCTCGCTTGCGGCTCGAGCAGGCTGGTTTCCGCTTGCGTCGACATCCGTCACAGTTCACGCCGAGGGCCTTCGGTTTCAGCTCAGCGACACCGCGAGCCGAACCGCGTCAGTTGCAGACATCACGCTTTCGCATTACGCAGCTGCTGCACGCACCGACCTCACGCTCTCGGCAGGCGCGACCGCCCGCTCGTTTGGCTCTTCGTCAGACGCAATCGGAACTGCATCGGTCGCAGTTCGGCTGCCAGCTCACGTCAAGCTCGGGGCCCGTGTCGACCGCTCTCCGTATTTCGAAACGGAGGCGAGTCTCTCGGAGGCTGTGATGACAAACACGGGCATCGCGTACGCGCACCTCGACCATCCGGCTGGCTGGATTGGTGAGGCTGCGTTTCAAATCCGGAAATATCCGGACTCCAACACGCTGACCAACTCGTACGTCTGGCTGCTTGCTCCTCTCCTCCATTCGCCGATGATAACGTTGCGCGGAGGATACAGCGGCTCATTGCAGAACTCCTCGGAGAGTCGGTTTACCCTCGCTAATTCTTCTCAGGCTTATCTGCCAGGCGATGCCCGGTTCGATCTCACAGGAAGATACCGGCCCTATTACACACCCATTGATCTTCAAACGCACTCGGCCATCGGGAGTTTGGAGGCGCATCTCAATTCGACCGTGTCGTTCAGCGCGAACGGCTCTTATTCCTTTCGTGCAACGGAGAGTCATCCAGCGCTGGTTGCGGTGACGACACTCAGCTCCCCTGCAGCAACGACAATCCAGCAGATATCATATGCGCGGACATTCAATCCATGGACCGCTCACGCATCGCTGCAAATGCGTCCCTCGGCCGACGTGAGCATCATCGCTGACGGAAACTTGTTCCGCACGGGTTTCTACAGTGCGTCGGGGGCGAGTCTGTCTTTTGTGTATCGCTTCGCGAGCCGGGCAATCACGAAGGCGGGCGGATACTGAAGACTCACCCGATCGCCGAGGGCCTGTGGCGGCATCGCATTGCGGCTGATGTTCGGTTCACTCATCGACTCGTAATCGGTGCACTCGCAGGTGTTGGTATTGCGGCGGTCATTCGGTTGGCAGACTGGTGGTTTCGACCGGAGCACATCTCTCAACCGTTTCTCTTTTCACTTCTTTCACTAGCGTTCTGGTACGGGATCAGCCGGGTTGTGCTTGGCTGGGTTAACTACGCCGCTCTCAGCAAGCCAGAACATCGACCTGCAGCTGCGGGACACAGCGTCGCGATCTTCGTAACAAGCTCGCCGGGTGAGCCGCTGTCGATGTTCGAGAAAACTCTCGAGGCGTGCGCAGCCGTCCGGTATCCGCATACGACCTACCTGCTCGACGATACGCGCGACGAGAGCTTTTTGACTCTCGCCTCACGATACGATGCACAGCGCCTGGAGATCGTCGGCGTTCCCGGAGCGAAAGCTGGAAAAATAAATCGGGCTCTGGATCTGACTCATGAAGAATTCATTCTTGTCCTCGATCCCGACCACATTCCATTCCCCGAATTTCTCGATCGCGTACTCGGGTATTTCGACACCGCTGCAATTGGTTTCGTGCAGGTCGCGCAGGCTTATTACAATCAGTCGCGATCATTCACCGCAATCGCTGCGGCCGAGCAGACGTATGCGTTCTATGGTCCGGGGCAGATGGGTCTCAACGGTCATGGAGCAGCTGTGGCAATCGGCGCAAACTGTACCTTCCGCCGGTCTGCTCTCGTTTCGATCGGAGGACACGGAGTTGGTCTGGCTGAAGATCTCGTAACGGCAATCAGGCTGCATGCTGCCGGGTGGAAATCGGTATATGTCCCGGAAGTTGTGAGCCGGGGGCTGGTGCCGGAGGATCTAGGATCATTTTTCAGGCAGCAGCTCAAGTGGTCACGCGGTGTCTACGAAGTGGTGTTTGCGGAAATACCGAGGCTGATCGGCAAGCTCTCCTGGAGGCAGCGGCTTTCGTATCTGACCATTGGCACGTACTACTTTTTTGGCGTGACCAGCTTGATCTACATCGTGTTTCCCTATTTGTACCTCTGGTTCGGATATCAGCCCGCATCGATGCGGTTCGCGGAGTTCGTTCGCGAGGGCGCGCCCGTGGCTGTCATTGGAATGCTCCTCTATTTCTACGTGCAGCGCTGGATGTGCGATCGTGCGACGGAGACCGATATGCACTGGAAGGGTCTCACTCTCAAGCTTGCGTGCTGGCCGGTGTTTCTTGCCGGAACGGTGCTGGCAATTGCGCGACGTGACATCCCATACATTCCGACCGCGAAGGAAGCAGTGAAGGGGCGATTTCTGCAGCTCGCGTGGCCATCGCTGCTGCTCGTCGTGTTGTACCTGGTTACCGTTGCTCACGTAGTGGGGGTGCGGATGCTGCGATCGTCCGAAGGCTCGCTCGAGCTCAGCAGCGAGGCCGTCTGGGGAATGCTTCTGTTCGCTGCGATTCCAGTATTGATGGCTTGTGGCGCGATTGTCGCTGCGTGGCAATCGCGAACAGTCGCCCCCGACAGGCCATGGGATGACATCGATGTCTCGCTGGTTGGTGGCGAATGAGAATTCGTTATCGCGTGGGGCTCATCGTGGTGATCATAGGTGCCGCGCTTGCAGGGTCGCTCGCGCTGACGGCGGTGTCATCGACATCGGATGGTCCAGTCACCGGTGCACTCGACCGAATCGGGACGACTTTCGGATCGTTCGAGCACGCGATGCGTGGACGCTTTCAAGGTCCCGGCCGAAGCGCCGATCTCGCATGGTTCAAGCCCTACGTCAATAACATCGACAAGCTCAGGCATCCTGAAGTCATTCTGCTCGGCGCTTTCGATTCCGGATTGCCGCGCACGCTCGACGGGGTGGTTGCTCTCGAGAATGCGCTTGGTACTACGCTTCCATTGGTTCAGATCTATAGCGCGTGGGGAGATCGTCCGGACGAGAGCTTTCCGCTCGGGCTGGCAACCGCAATATCGGACGTCGGATCGGTTCCAGTCATAACGTGGGAACCGTGGCTCAGCGATTTCCTGAGTGACCGCCATCCGCAGATCCCTCTTCGCGACCAGCGCGACCGTCACGGTATGGCTGCAGTCGCATCGGGTGAATACGACTTCTACGTAGATGCGTGGGCTCGAGACGCTGCGAAGTTCGGGAAGCCGGTCTTCGTTCGGTTTGGGCATGAGATGAACGATCCTTACCGGTATCCGTGGGGACCGCAGAACAATACAAACCTGGAGCTGATCGCGGCGTGGCAGCATGTTGTCGATCGGTTTCGGCATGCAGGCGCCGCCAACGTGCTGTGGGTGTGGTCTCCACATGTCGCGTATGAATACTGGGAGACGTATTACCCGGGAGACCGGTACGTGGATTGGGTGGCGACAGGGGCGCTCAATTTTGGTCCGATCGCACAATGGTCGCGGTGGTGGAGCTTCCGCGAAATCTTCGGACAGAAGTACGACATGCTAGCGTCCTTCGGAAAGCCGGTGATGGTCGCTGAGTTCGGCTCGCTCGCGGTCGGTGGAAATCGCGCGACCTGGTATAGCGATGCTCTCGACAGCATCACGTCGAAATACCCGGCCGTCCGTGCAGTTTTGTTCTTCAACGTGAAGAACGATCAGACCGTCACGTATCAGAAGGTCGATTGGACGATCGATGGCGACAGCACCGTGTTGCAATCCGTGCGGCCGCCATTGAAGTCGATAGCTCCGTCAAACAGATAATTCGTCAGGTACGACCGGACTGCTCCCGAGTCATCTCGTCACGGGAGTGCACGTAAATCCCCTTTTCAGGAACCGCGATCGAATCGAAATCGCGAGCGAGAATATCGAGCGCACTCGACATCTGCGGTCCACGCATCGCTCGGCCGTGGCCGGTTACGGCCAGATCAGGCTGCAAAGCCGCGAGCTTCTGAACCGAAGTCCTCGCTGATTCCCAGTCGGGTGTGAAAGTCTGCGGCGGTCCATGAATTTCTTCGCGCTGGGTTGCAACCGCGTACGCCGACTCCTGATTTGTAGTTATGAACGCGTCACCAGCAATGATTGCGCGATCCGATTCTCGCCACAGCGATACATGACCTGGAGTATGACCGGGTGTGTGAATCCATTTCCATCCGGGCATGCCGGGAACGCTTTCGTCTTCCGGAAGCGGACGCAGCCACTGCGTCACATCGACTGGACCTCGAGGAAGAAGCAGCGACATTTTTGCCATTCCCCCGCTGATGCCTGGATCCGGGGGAGGATACGCTTTCGATCCGTTGAGATACGGATGCTCCATGAGGTGGGCGTAGACAGGTACATCCCATTTTTGGGCGAGCGATTTCAGCGAGCCCGCATGATCTGAATGGCCGTGCGTCAGCACGATAGCCTGAGGCTTCACGTTTTCCCCGAAACGCTTGGCCGCCGTTGACTCTATCGAGCCGCCCGATCCGATCAGGCCCGTGTCGATCAGCACCCACTTCGACTCGGCCGGCACTCCGTAATAAATGATGTTGACTATGGCATGGCGCTGGTAGCCGAGGTCGTCCGCAATCTCGTGAACGCCGTCGACCTTCTGCAGATCTGCATTTGCCGACGGATCGATTGGTACCTGTTTTTCCGACATAAGGAACCCTGCTGTGAAAGACGGCTCAAGCAGCGCAATCACGGTGCCATCTGTAAGGAAATGAGACACGACCCATCCGATCATTGCCCGCACAGTCGTTTCCCTTACTGTTGTGCAGCCGCAAACCGGAATTTTCGCGCGGCCTCGTGCTACGCCCCTCTTTCAGGAGAGTCGTTTGCCCCATATCAACTATCTCGCAGTGCTGGTTGCTGGCATCGTGATCTTCATGCTTGGCGGATTGTGGTATTCGCCGGTGATGTTCGCAAAACGCTGGGTCGCGCTTCAGGGAAAGACGATGGAGGAGATGCAGGCGGCCTCGAGTGGCTCGATGCCGATCATGTACCTGCAGGTTTTTCTGTGTGCTCTGATTACAGCCTGGGTGATGGATATCGTGATCGGATTTCTCCCGGTTCTCTCTTTGATGAAAGCCCTGAAGCTCGCCGTCATTTGCTGGCTCGGATTCGCGGCTGCAACCAGCTACGGGACAGCGTTGTTCTCGGCGAAGCCGAGGGCGCTCTGGATGATCGATTCGCTGTACAACTTGGTGGCCTTTGTCGCCGCGGCAGCTATCCTGGCGCTCTGGAGATAGACGGGCAGGGCGGTCAATGTCTGGTTTCCGGAAAAATCATTTGCATGAGACTGGCATAATTCGCTGATTCGATCGGTCTGTTTGCATAGCCAAGCTCGTTGACGATTCGCTGCATGGCAGCCTCGCGAAGTCCGATCCCGATGCGAGGCGCCATCGCAGTCTGTATTGCCTGCCTCGCGCGCTCAATACCTTCGGTACGCATGATCTCGTACAACTCCTCTTCTGCGGGACCGGGGAGAGCAGCGACCAGCGTAGATACACTCCGGGGGATCCCCTGGGAGCGGCACGTCTTCCAACTTGCGCGCGCTCATTGTATGTTCAGGTCGTGAGCCAGATCAGCTTTCATATGTGCATGTGTTATTGTCACCCGCCCCGTATCCACGGAGGGCTGGCGATCTCGCGCATATCCGCATGATCTGACCAGCCGGGCACAAAGCCCTCGCACTGCCGACAAGGCCGCGACTCCAAAAGAGCGCGGCCTTTCTGTTTTCCCCTAACTCGAGCACGCCATGACCGCATTCGACAATCGACCAATCGCAATCTTCTACGAACATCCAGACTGGTTCCGGCCGCTGTTCGCCGAGCTGGATCGAAGGGGAATCGACTACGTGAAGATCGATGCGAACGCGCATGCGTATAATCCCGCCGAGAATGAAGTTCCATATTCACTCGTATTCAATCGTGCGAGCCCGTCGGCGTATCTCCGAAGCGAAGCAGAATCGACCTACTTCACTCTGGACTGGCTGCGATACCTCGAGCGGCGCGGAGTAGAAGTAGTCAACGGATCCATCCCGTACACGATGGAAATCTCGAAATCGCTTCAGCTCGATATTCTCGAAGAGCTCGGCCTTCCCTACCCGCGAGCTCGGGTCATCAACAATGGCAGTGTCGCGCCGGCCGCTGCGAAGGGTCTTCGTTTTCCGGTCGTGGTCAAGGCAAACGTCGGAGGCAGCGGCGCAGGTATCACGCGCTATGACTCTCTCGAGGAGCTGGAGCGAGCATCCGCCAATGGATCGATCGAGCTTGGAATTGATCACACCGCGCTCGTTCAGGAATTCGTCCCCTACACCGACGGCCATATCACCCGCGTCGAAACACTCGGCGGAAAATTCCTCTATGCCATTAACGTCTATCCGGGGGAAGACTCGTTCAATCTCTGCCCTGCTGACGCATGCCAGACCACTGAGGGCCGGACGCTCAGCCGCTCCGCTTGCGCGATTGACGCTCCAAAGAATGGGTTGCGAGTGGAGGCATTCACTCCTCCGGCTGAGATCATCGAGCAGGTCGAGCGAATCGCTGCGAAAGTCAAGCTCGACGTTGGCGGAGTTGAATACATGATCGATTCGCGAGACGGTAAACTGTACTTCTACGACATCAATGCGCTTTCAAACTTCGTAGCTGACGGACGCAACGTTGTTGGGTTCGATCCTTTCGAGAAACTGGTTGATTATCTCATCGAGCGGGCACGCATCACTGTGGCCGACCGCGAGCCGGCGGGGGTGCTCTGATGCGCTTCGGGTACTGGCTTCCCGTATTTGGCGGATGGCTACGCAACGTTCCCGACGAGGGAATGGAAGCAACGTGGAATGAAGTGAAGCGCCTCGCGCAGCGCAGTGAAGAGATTGGATACGACATCGCGCTTATCGCCGAGCTGTTTCTGAACGACATCAAGGGCATCCGTGCACCGTCTCTCGATGCATGGAGCACGGCTGCAGCTCTCGCAGCGGTTACCGAGAAACTGGAGCTGATGGTTGCAGTGCGGCCGACGTTTCACAATCCCGCTATTCTTGCAAAGCAGGCGGCTAATATCGACCAGATCTCCAACGGCCGTCTCGCTCTCAATGTCGTCTCGTCGTGGTGGGCTGATGAGGCGCGCCGGTTTGGAATTCAGTTCGACGAACACGACGACCGATACGCGCGCACCGAAGAATGGCTGCATGTGGTCAATGGTGTGTGGACTGAGCAGACGTTCAGCTTTACGGGCAAATACTATTCGGTCGATGAAACTGTGGCTGAGCCGAAGCCAGTGCGGAAACCGAGACCGCCGATCTACGCAGGCGGCGAATCGGAAGCCGCGAAACGTCTCATTACTCGGGATTGCGATGCGTACGTGACACATGGCGATCCGGCTGACCGTGTCGCGCCTAAAGTGGCTGATATTCAGCAGCGACGGGTGGCTCAGGGACTCGAGCCGATGCTTTATGGAATGGCTGCCTACGCAATCGTGCGTGACACGGAGGAAGAAGCGCAGCGCGAGCTGGAGCGAATCACGAACGTTAATCCGGGCTCGCCGGGATATGGCAACTATCAGGATTGGATTTCACACACACGGCTGGAACAACAGGTGAGTCTCGAAGACTATTCCGTTTCGAATCGTGGCCTGCGTGCTGGTCTTGTCGGAACTGCCGAGCAGGTTGCTGAAAGGATTCTGGACCTCGAAGCGGTTGGAGTCGGACTGCTGCTGCTTCAGTTCAGTCCTCAGCTCGAAGAGATGGAGCGATTCGCGGAACAGGTCATACCGCTTGTGAATCAGGCCGGGGTTACAAGTTGATGTTGTGGGCTACGGGCCTCATGGGCTTCACGTATTGCCGATAATGTTCGTAGCCGTCCACGATTCACAACGACGCAACATGCCAATGCTGCCAAACGAGAGGTCATGATCCCCGCCCGACTTTGCGCATTTTGGTATCGGGATTGGTCGAGAATCGAAACGTGAACCACGCCAGATCGGTTATCAGCTCATCCCATTCGACGGGATCGGCCGTCCCGGCAAATGGTTTCATTCTTCCGGCTATCTCATTCTTGAGATGGTCAATCCATTGCTGTTGGAAATCTGCCATCCGCAGCTCCTGCATATTTTGACTGGCACTATGACCGATTTCACCGGCATTGGCCCGGGATAATATGCATGTGTTTTCGAAACGCTATCACGGAGCGGAGCTAAATGAGACTGAATTCCTTGAGTCTCCTGGTAATTCCATGGTTCATTGCCTGCGCTACGGGAGGTCGGCCCGCAATGACTGAAATCGATGCGCTGATGCGCCGGTACGATGGCATGGTTCCGGGAGCGTCGCTTCTCGTAATTCGCGATGGAGTGCCGGTCGTCAGGCGATCGTGGGGTCTCGCTGACGTGGAGGCTCGCGTCAGTGCCACTCCTGCAACGAACTATCGCCTTGCCTCGGTGACGAAACAGTTCACTGCTGCCGCCATTCTGCTTCTCGCGCAGGACAACAAGCTTTTCCTCAGCGATCGCGCCTCGAAGTACCTTCCATCACTGCCGAGTTCCGCCGCGGGCGTGACACTTCATCAGCTATTGACTCACACCCCCGGCATCATCGACTACGAAGACCTGATGCCCGACACTGCGACAGCTCAGGTTCATGACGCCGATGTGCTCAAGCTCATCGAGAGCAAGGACTCGGTCTACTTCACGCCGGGGACAAGTTATCGATACAGCAACAGCGGCTACTCGCTGCTCGCGCTGATCGTGGAGCGGGTATCAGGTAAGAGCTTCGCCGAATTTCTCCACGACAGAATTTTCTCTCCACTCGGCATGGATCATACGGTCGCCCATCAGGACAACGTCGATGTCGTATCGAATCGCGCGTTTGGCTTTACGATGAAGAACGGCTCCTGGACCCGCAAGGATCAGAGCACCACCAGCGCCGTACTCGGCGACGGCGGGATCTATTCGTCGATCGATGACATGGCGAAGTGGGATGCAGCGCAGTACGACTCTCGTTTGTTGAACGAAGAGTGGCGCCGCGTTGCGTTCACTCCGCATACCGCTACCGATGTGCCTGGTGTGAGCTACGGATTCGGCTGGAGAATCACCGGAGAGACGTTGTGGCATTCAGGGGAGACGTCCGGTTTCCGGAACGTCATTGTGAGATATCCGGCGAGGCGGCTTACGGTAGTGATTCTCACGAACCGTGATGATCCTGGTCCGTATGAAACGGCCCTGGCTATTGCAAAGCTTTTTTAGTTGACGAATGGCCCGACCGGTTGGCCTCGCGTCACCACTTCGACCGTGTATCCATCTTTGCTCAGCAAGAGCTTTAGCATCTCGGCCGCACTGTCGTTCGCGTGACGAAGCAATTCAGTCTGCTGGCCGGCCGCGCCAAGCTGCGCGCGGACCTGTCGCTGAATCGCATCACGGTCAGATG
Organism: Gemmatimonadales bacterium; assembly: GCA_038208605.1. Taxonomy (GTDB): domain Bacteria; phylum Gemmatimonadota; class Gemmatimonadetes; order Gemmatimonadales; family Gemmatimonadaceae; genus UBA4720. Next base: position 18,040 of record JBBQYO010000022.1, read on the forward strand.
GCCGAAATGGATTCCAAAGCCCTCCGCTCTCGTCGTAAGTTTTCATGTCGAGTACTTCGACGCCGAGTAGTTTCGCCCGGGGGATGACGATGCGGATTTTCTTCGCCTTGTGATCGATGCTGACGTCCGAGCTGTCTCCCATGTCGATGCCGGCGGTCAGCTTCCCGGTCACAACAACGAGTGAGCGCTTCGTCGAGCCATACCAGGTGTTCTCATACGTGACGACATCTCGTACTGTTGCTTCGCTCGACACGAGTTTCGCCACTGCGCGAAGCTGCGAGACTACGACATCGTGCGATACGTTCGTCTCATTCTTTCCGAACGGAGCAGAGAGCACGCGCGTGCCGCAATAACCCGCGCCCAGAACCAGCAGCAACACGCCGAAGACTATCGCCGCTCCTGTACTGACCAGCGGAGCGCGTCCCGGTTCTGCCTTCGATGTTGTGTCGGTCGAGACGGGAGGTACATCAGGCGATGTCATGCCTCAATATACCTCCCATCGTTCTGCTACCCCTTCGCCAGGATCTCGTCGAGAATGTCGAAGCACTCGGTCCAGCCTCCGTCATGCCCGTCTCTGTCGGCGACAGAATCGAAACCGGTCTGCCGAAAATTCATCTCGGTCCTGTTCGCTCGCTCTGTCAGCGTCACCGTCACGAGAGTATCCGGTCCAGGCTTTCCATCAGGACGATCCCACGCATGCGTGAACACGAGACGTTCCGGCGGTGCTAACTCGCGGTAGACTCCGCCGAGCCATAGCGCTTTTCCTTCGGGAGTTTTCATGCAGGCGCGCCAGGCGCCGCCGGGTCGAAGATCGGCCTCACTCACTGGCATTGTGAATCCCTTCGGAGCCGACCACTCTCCCATTCGCTCTGTCCACATCTTCCACACGAGGTCTCGAGGCGCGTCGAACGTGCGATTGATGACGAGCTCGAGATCGGTTGCGGTCGCGGTGTTGCTACTTCTTTCGTCCATGTTTTCTCTCCTTTGATTGAACTTCGTGCAGGTAGTCGTCCAGCCGGTCGAAACTCTCTTCCCAGTACCGCCGGTAATGCTCGATCCAGTCAGCCGCATCCTTCAGTGGCTCCGCTTCCAGTTTGCATGGCCGCCATTGAGCTTCGCGGCCCTGCGAAACCAGGCCCGCTCGCTGCAGCACCTTGAGGTGCTTCGACACAGCGGGAAGGGTGATCCGGAACGGCTCGGCCAGATCCGTGACGGATTTCTCACCGCTCGCGAGCATCGAGAGGATCGTGCGCCGGGTGGGGTCGGAGAGGGCCGCGAAGGTGAGGTCGAGCTGTCTGGAGGTCATGAGCGCTAGATATATATTTAACCTATTGGTATAATACAAGGCTGAATTCGTCAGGTCAAGGCATTCGTGCCAATATTCATGGCCATGACGATCGACCCTGCCGATATCGCTCTTTGCCTCGAGGATCATCCGGCGCGGGCAGCCGGCGCACAACCGATGGCGACACCTATCGTCCAGACATCGTTGTTCGCATATCCAGATCTCGAGTCATTCATGACCGCCGCGAAAGACGAGAGCAGCAACTCCGTCTATTCGCGCGGACACAATCCCACCGTCGAAGTGCTCGAGACCAAGCTGGCCGCTCTCGAGCGCGGGGAAGCGTGCAAGTGTTTTGCATCAGGCATGGCAGCGATGAGTGCTGTCGTAATGGGCTTGCTCCGGTCGGGCGACCACATCCTATTCGTCAACCAGACGTACGGCCCGATGATGCAGCTAGCGAATCACCTTAGGCGATTTGGCATCGAGCACACGTTACTGCTGGACCTCGCTACCGACGATGTCGCGGGCGCAATGCGGCCAAACACCAAACTCGTGTGGCTGGAGAATCCGGGCACTATGCTCATGCGCACATTCGATATCGCAGCGGTAGCAGAGCTTGCGGGAAGTCGTGGTGCGCTTACCTGTCTCGACAACAGCTGGGCCTCACCGCTCTTTCAAAAACCTCTCGCTCACGGCGTAGACATCGTCGTCCATTCCGCCACCAAGTACATCGGTGGCCATAGCGATGTCGTCGCCGGAGCCGTGATCTCGACGGCAGATCGAGTAAAGGAGATTTTCTATCGAGCCTACATGTTGAACGGCGGCATTCTCGCGCCGTTCGATGCCTGGATGCTGTTGCGCGGAATGCGCACGATGCCGGTCCGAATGCAGCATCACGAAACCGGCGGACTCAAGGTCGCCGCGTTTCTGCGATCGAGGGGTGAGGTCAGCCGAGTGTTTCATCCGGCGTTCGAGGAACCGTCTGCATCACTCAGCGGTTACTCGGGGTTGTTCAGCTTCGAGCTCACTGACGGCCGGTTCGAGACTGTCCGCAAGTTCATCGACGGACTGAAGCGATTTCGAATAGGAGTGAGCTGGGGCGGCGTGGAAAGCATCGTCATCTCACCTAATCGCGGACACAACCTTGCCTATCTCGAAGCACAGCGTATCCCGCCCGGGCTCGTTCGTTTGTCGATTGGGTTGGAGGGTGCCGACAACCTGATTGCTGATATCGAGAGGTCGCTTGATTCCCTCCAGTAGTGCAGCGGCGCGCTACTCTCGGCCGCCGCCCGACAGGATCTGTTCCAACGCGATGATCGCCGACTCTACCTCAGCCTCGGTGTTGTAGTAGTGCGGTGAAATTCGAAGCGCCGATTGAATGGTGGTGCTTTCGAAATCCTTCAGTCCATACCATCGAAGCGTCACAGAAGTATTGATTCCCTGCGCCCTAAGCCTGTTCGACACTTCAGTTGCATCTCGCCCTTCGAGCTGAGCAGTGACAATCGCGCACTTTTCGCGGCCACGGTCGAGAAGCTTCGCTCCGTTCAATTCAGAAAGGCGCGCGCGAACCAGAGTAGCCAGCTCCATGCTGCGAGAATGTGCTGTCTCCATTCCGACTTCCAGCGCATAGTCGGCGGCCGCGCCAAGCCCGAGAACGAGCGCATATGGAAATTCCCAGTCCTCCCAGCGCTTCGCATCGTCAACGATCTCGTACTTGTCGGGCTTCACCCACTTCGCGCCACGCATGTCAACGAAGAGTGGGTAGTCGCCTCGTGCCAGCGCACGATCGGACGCATACATGAATCCCATTCCCCGCGGGCCGCGGAGGAACTTCCGAGCGGTGACGGACAGATAGTCGCAATGCAGGCGCGAAACGCCGATTGGTATCTGGCCCACTGCCTGACACGCGTCAATCAGATATGGAACGTCGAGATCCCAGCACACTTCGCCGACGACTTCGACATCCTGCACCATCCCCGAATGCGTCGGAACCCACGACACATGCACCAGCCTCGGCCTTTTTCTCTCGATCAACTCGCGGACCGACTGTGGATCTACTCCACCTTCAGGGAATTCTTCAGCATAAACGATTTGGACGCCGAGCCGGCTCGCGAGCGACAGGTACTGAATCTGGTATGAGGTGTAGTCAGCGTTCGTAGTGAGAATGACATCGCCGGGCTTGAAATCAAAGGAGCTGAGTGACTGGATGAAGCCCGCGGTTGCGCTGCCGACGAGCGCGATATTTCTATCATCGGCAGCGATGAGCTTTGCGATCGAGCGATAGACCTCGTCGACTTCAGCCGGCTTGGAGTCCGCTGCTTCGTACCCGCCGATTTGGGATTCGAGATCGATGTGATTTTGAATCGCGCGAATGACGGGTGTCGGCATGAGGCCGGCGCCCGCGTTGTTGAGGTGATTGCGCGTGGCGCAGCCCGGCGTATCGGCGCGCCAGCGAGCGACTGATTGTTCGCTCATTGAGCTCATACCTGACGTTACATTTGCGCGATTCAGCTATTTCGAGATATCCGGCCTGGTCACGATTTCTTCCGGCATCATGAAGTTGGGTCGCTCGTATGCCACGACAAATCCCGCACGCAGCATATTGTGAAACGATGGATTCGGCTTCTCCGGCCGATCCTGCCATGTCTCGGCCACGAACGTCTTGCATTTGAGTCGCGTTCCATCGCGGATTCGCCGGGCGATGAGTGCACCCTGCGCACCGCGCTGGCGATAACTGGGAATCGTTGCACCTATTCCCAGCCATCCCACACCGTTCCGAATCAAGAGCGCAGCGACGGCCACCGGTGTAGCTCCATCCCAGGCGATGTAGTGCAGCCAGCCAGGTCTTCCAACCGGTGACGCGATGATCGGCGTCAACGCCTGCGGCATCCCGAAACCTGCTGCGGCCGTGTCACCGAAGACCTGCGCCTGCGATGCATCGATTTGCTCGACTCGAAAATCCGCGGCAATAGTTATGTCCGGGTCAGGACCTCTGTAGGCCTTGGTCCAGTAATCTCT
>JBBQYO010000023.1:0-22183 GCA_038208605.1 Gemmatimonadales bacterium
ACACAAGCCCGAACGAATCGAGCATGATTCCCTCGGCGTAATGGTCGAGCCGCGCCTCCATCTTCGAGAGCTGCGAGTTCAGATAGTTGCCGCCCGCCTTCGCCATCGTCGGGAACGTATCGGGTGCCGCGCGGCGCCAGCTCGAGACACATACATCTACGCCTTCAGCAGCGGATTCGTGGCCGAGGTAGCGGCCCCATGTCCAGGGGATGATGAAGACTTCGAGCGGACAGTCGTTCGGAAGGACGCCCATTTGCTCACCCGTTCTTACGGCGATCGGCCTGAGGTAGCAGTGTGGCAGCTCATTCTCGACTACGGTGTCGATCGCCGCCTGAGCCAGCGTCTCCTGAGAATGCTGAAGCGGCATGCGGTAGATGCGGCACGAGTCGGCGAGCCGTTTCATGTGATCCTGAAGACGAAAGATCGCCGGCCCCTCAGGCGTCGCGTAACAGCGCACACCCTCGAACACGCTTGAACCGTAATGCACGACGTGACTCATCACGTGAATGGTCGCATCCTCCCAGTTCACGAACTTTCCGTCGCGCCAGATTTTGTGATGATTGTCGGCCCGTTCCATTATTCCTCGAGTGCCGGTTAACTTCAAATTACTACCGTTGCGTATCTTGGAATAAGGCATAGACGATTGGATGATGACTCGCGGCTCCGCTTGAAGGGCTAATCGCCCTTTGGGACGACACCCTACAGAGCTGAGCCCGTTGGATCAAGCCTCGTCAACTCCACCAAGCGAGCATCACATGGAATATTAATTGTGGCAGCGTAAGAGGTCGGTCGCGGGTGAGGCGGGGAAAACGTTCATCCAACCGCAACAGTTAGCGATCTAGAGTTCACAGTTTCCAGGGAGGTTGACCGTGCATTTGTCGCTGCCCCGCGTCTGACGATTTATGCAGTCATTGTCTCATTATCGGCGGCCGTCGCCTGCTCAGTTAGCGACCAAACGGCACCGATACAGAAGAAGCGATCAATTCCCAATTCTCCGAGCTTTTCGCAGGGAGCTAGCGATTATTGCACTTTTTTCTGGTTCGCATTCGCCTGCCACGACAATGAGGTAACGTATCAGTCAGCGAATTCCTATTGGGTGTGTGATTCCGGATGCCACACCTATCCGCTCGAACCAGCGCTGAGGGATGAGATTATAGCAGCAATGAACACATTCAGCAGCAACTGCCCGAGCTGGGTAAGACCGTATCTGAATTACGAGTTATTCCACCAAAATATTCGTTACTGGGACCCCGCGCCGAGCGATACGGTTATTACCGCAGACATTCATCTCGCAAACGGCCGAACGTGGGACGATGGACAGGGCGCCGATTACGGCGCTCAAATACACGTTAACCGTCCATTCTCAATGAAAGACCGGAATGAATTGGCTGACACTATGGCCCACGAAGCTTTTCATGGCTACATGAACCAAGGCCCAGCCAACGAGGGCAATGCTACCGCCCTTGCCGCGATATGCACTACTACTTTCTAAGTGTGTCATGATCGATTCACTACAACGCAGCTCGCCAACCCTGTCGTGAAGGCGAACTCACGTGAAGACCTCTCCATTTGTCCTGCTTCTGTTAGCAGCTATGCAAGGGACGGCAAACGGGCAGAACTCAAGCCCGGTAAGCAGTATTGAGGGTACGGCTGCCACGTATGTCGCGACAAACCTCGTCAAGGGGGTAGCGACGATTGCGTTCGATCCAGCTCCGCCGCCGACTGACGCAGTCGGGCTTGCCCGTTCACAAACGGAAATCGCCGCAATCGTTGCAGCACTAGGTGCGACAAAGGTCGGTCCAAAAGGCAGTTTCTATGGATGTTCCACCTCTTCACCGCGTTCCTGCCGCATCACCGGAGCGGATGCAGTAGTTACGCTCAGTCGTCCCGCGGTAAGCGGCGAGACGGCCGCCATACGGGTAAAAATCGTACGTAACACGCAGTCGGCAAGGCAGCCGGTGGTTCATTCCTCGACTACTCTGCTACTGGAAAAGCGCGGGAGTGCGTGGATAGTAACCAGCCGAACTGGAGAAAGCGTTACGTGAGGCCCGAGCTTTAGCCACGCCCCTCCATCATCTCCTTAATCAAAGCCAAGTGAGAATTTGACGTTTTCGCCATTCGCGAAAATCTATTCCGCCCGCGTATCTAATTTTTTCTCCCACGCAGCGAGCGCCTCACCGGCTTCGTGAACCCGACCCTGCAAGCCCGGATCGACATCCAGCACCTTTCCGTCTACAAGCAACGGCCTTCCCTTCACCGCGACAAATTGAGCTTTCGCTCCGGCCATGGCAAAAATCACTGCGGCCTCGATGTTACCGACTGGTGTCACATGCGCGGCCTCCAGCGAGAACACACTCATGTCCGCGTCCTTGCCTACCTCGAGCGATCCGACCGTGTCATCGATCCGAAGGGCCTTCGCGCCGCCGATTGTCGCAAGCTCGAGCGCCTTTCGCGCGGGGATGACGTTCTCGCTCTTCTTGCGGGCTCGCTGAAAAAGGACCGCAAGCCTCGCTTCCTCGAGAATGTCCATTCGATTGTTGCTGGCGACTGAATCAGACCCAAGTCCGACAGTTACGCCGGCCTCGATCAGCTCAGTCAGAAGCGCCACACCATGTCCGAACTTCGCATTCGATGCCGGGCAATGCGCAACGCTGCAATTGTGTCTGGCTACTACCGCAATGTCCTCTGCGTCGAGCTGCACCGCGTGTATGAGAAGCGGCGACGTCGCCAGACATCCGGTCTTCTCGAGCAGGGCGACGGGAGTCCGCGCGCGCGGAATGACTTCGAGATCCCGCTCCTTCCACTCCTCGGCAAAAACGCCGGTCCCGTCGCGCACCAGCTCCTGCTCCGCGCCACTCTCGGCGATATGAAGACCCATCGGCCAGCCTTCTTCGCGCGCAAAATCCGCGCATGCCGCGTAGAGAGAGTCCGAAACGGTGTAGGGTGCGTGCGGCGAAATTCCAAGACCCACGAGGTCGGTCTGCGTCGTCGCCAGCTCGGCTACACGCGCCCGCAACGTTGTGATCGATGCCTCGCACTGCTCCGGTCCGGACCCGAACGTCTCCTGGAACATTATCCCGCGCACGCCCATCTCGAGCATCGCCGTCATCACGAAACCAGTCCAGCAGGTGTCCGCATACGTCGTGATTCCCGCGTGCAGGCCCTCGACGATTCCGTATCGCGCCGAGTCGAGCAGCATCTCGTCAGTGAGCGCTTCCTTGCGACTGCTGCGAAGCTTGTCGATCCAGTTATTGAAGCAGAGATCCTCGAGAAACCCGCGCATCGAGGTGAGCTCCAGATGCGTGTGGGAGTTGATCAGCCCGGGAAGGATTATCGCTTCGCCGAAATCCCGAGTGTCAGCTGCCGGGGCGCCGTCGCTACTGCCGACATAAATGATTTTCCCCTTGTCCTCCACCACGCATCCGTGCTCGATTGCCGGCTTCGTGACCGGAACGACCCATCGCGCTGTGTACTTCTTCATCGGATGTGAGGCGCACCCAATGAATCGGCTTTGATCGTGTCGTTTCTATTCCGCAACGTGTCCGAGGGACTGCGGCGCGGTATTGGAGTCGCACCGGGGATCACCCGCTGGGGTCCTGCCGCAGATGGGTTGTACACAGGAGGCGGCGGATAATTTTGCGGCGCGGCGCCAAGCGTGTCGTACCCGGTCTGATATGATGTATGCTTGTCGCACTCATGCGTTGGCTCAGTTCCCGGAATGAACACCTCGGTTCCAATTACATCGCGCGGGCAGTAGGGAGTCTGCAGAAGGCCGGTGGTGAAATCGATCTCGCGTGTGATGATCCCCTGTGGCCGCGGCCAGTCCGGCGGCGCGGGCTTCCTGCGGTAAACCTCAGTCATGAACTGCGTCCATGCCGGCGCGGCGAGTCTTCCTCCCTGTGCGTCAGCCATGATCTTCCTCGGCTTGTCGAAACCGATCCACACGCCCGCGAGAAGATCCGCGGTGTAACCGATGAACCACACGTTCGTGCCATCGTTAGTAGTTCCGGTTTTTCCGCCGGCAGGCAGGTGAAATCCCGCTCCCCACACCGCGCCGGCCGCAGTTCCGCGGCGAATCACGTCCTTCATCATGTCCACCATGATCCAGGCTTCTTCCGGCGATAATACCTGCGTGCGTGTCGGAGTCTGCTGCCAAAGAACTTCCTGCCGCGCGTTCTCGACCCGGAGGATCGCGTTGGGAGAAGGTCTTATCCCCTGATTGGCGAACACCGAATACGCAGAAATCATTTCCATCGGATACACGTCGGCCGCGCCGATGAAGATCGACGGATACGGCGGAATGGGCGTCGTGATTCCGAAGTTTCTCGCTTCGTTGATGATGGTTTGTTCGCCCAGCTCCATGCCAACTCGAATCGCAATGATATTTCTCGATTCGTAGAGTCCCCGGCGCATCGGCATCAGGCCGGCGAATCTCCCGTCATAGTTCTTCGGCTGCCATGGTGTTCCGGTTCCCTGATCGACCACCAGGGGCGAGTCGTTCACGATGTAGGACGGCGAACGTCCATTCTGAACCGCTGATGCGTAGACGATTGGCTTGAAAACGGAGCCTGGCTGGCGCAGCGCTTGAGTTGCGCGGTTGAACTTCGAATCGTAGAAATCGCGACCGCCAACCATCGCCTTGACGGCACCGTTCCTTGGATCGATCGCGACGAATGCGCCCTGGAGGTATGGCGAATTCTCTCCCGGCTCCGTCCCGGCCAGACTGCGCGCGATGTAATGCTCGTAACTCTCGGCGGCCACTTTCCCGAATCTGCCGCCTTCGATTCGCTTTAGCTGAAGCTCCAGCGCTCGCTCGGCGGTAAGCTGCATGTCGAGGTCCAGGGTCGTGTACACCTTGAGACCCTGCTCGTACAGCTGCCGCCCGAATTGCGCATCGAGCTGCTGCCTGATCCACTCGACGAAGTACGGCGCCGTGTCGCCCGCTTCTGTCTTGCTTGCAAGCTGCAGCGGAAATGCCTCGGCGCCGCGAGCGTCGACGTCGCTGATCGCTCCGTTCCTGCGCATCAGCTGGATCACGGTATTTCGGCGCTGGATTGCGCGATCGGGATGCTTTCGCGGGTTGTAACGCTCCGGAGCCTTTGGCAGAGCAGCGAGTGTCGCGGCCTCCGCAATGTTCAGGTCCCGAACCGATTTCCCGAAATACCGCTGCGACGCAGTTTCAACTCCATACGCACCATTGCCGAGCGAAATCTGATTGAGGTAGAGCTCGAGAATTTTCTTTTTGTCGAATCGAGTTTCGATCTCTCTCGCGACTTTAGCCTCGCGAAGTTTTCGAACGAGGGTTTTCTCGCGGCTGATGCTTTCGGGAAAAACGTTTCTCGCAAGCTGCATGGTGATGGTGGAGAAACCTTCGTCAAAGCGACGCGCCAGAACGTCGCGGCCGAGCGCGCCGAACACGCGCTTCCAGTCGATGCCGGCATGTTCGTAGAACCGTTTGTCCTCAGTGATGACGAAGGCCTGCTGAACGGTCAGCGGAATCTCGTCCAGCTTGACGAGGGTCCGGCGCTCGAGCCCGAGCTCGGCGATAAAGCGGCCGTCGGCCGCGTACAGCTTGGATGTTTGGCGCGGGGTGTAGTCGTTGAGCGATTCGACAGGCGGACATTTTCCTCCGCGACAGACGAGGGCCCACGCTCCATAGGCGACACCGAGTCCGGTCGCGACGCCAAAAGTGACAATCAGCAGCAGGACTCTGATGAGAGTCGGGTGTCTGCGACGAAAGGAGTCCGGGCGTTTTGCCATTCGGGCTATAAGCTAATGTCCGTACCGTGACACCGCCTCACGCTCTCCCTATTTTGCAGAATGATCGAAACAGCCTCTGTCCTCAACGAGCTCGCTTGGCGCGGGTTGTTATTCCAGAACACCGAGGGCCTGGGTGACGCGCTCGCCAGCCGGTCGCTCGCGGTCTACGCGGGCTTCGATCCCACTGCTCCGAGCATGCACGTCGGGAATCTGATTCCGGTGATGGGACTCATGCACCTTCAACGCGCGGGCCATCGCCCATTTGTGGTTGTCGGCGGGGGAACAGGCATGATCGGCGATCCGAGCGGCAAGACAGTTGAGCGGCAGCTCAACACCCCGGAGGTAGTCGCCGCCAACACGAGCGGAATTCGGCGGCAGCTCGAGAGATTTCTCGACTTCTCAGGCCCTGTTGCCGCGCAGATGCGCGACAACGCGGACTGGCTGCAGCCGCTCGGTGCGATCGAGTTCATGCGTGAGGTCGGCAAGCACTTCACGATCAACTACATGCTTCAGAAGGACTCGGTGCAGTCGCGGCTCGACTCGGGGATTTCGTACACCGAGTTTTCGTACATGCTGATGCAGGCGTACGACTTTCGCGAGCTCTACCGGCGCGATGGAGTGACGCTGCAGGTAGGTGGAAGCGATCAGTGGGGAAACATCACCGCGGGCCTCGAGCTCATTCGCCGCACCGAGGATGTGGAAGCCCACGCGATGACGTTTCCTCTCATCGCAAACTCAAGTGGAACGAAATTCGGTAAGACCGAAGCCGGAAGCGTATGGCTCGACCCGGAGCGAACCTCGCCCTACAAGTTCTATCAATTCTGGGTGAACGTCGACGATCGCGATGCGGGAAGGTACCTGCGCCTCTTCACACTCCTGTCACGCGACGAGATCGAGTCACTCGAGGCGCAGATCGCCGATCGTCCGCAGGACAGGGCGGCACAGCAGGCTCTTGCGGGCGATGTCACGACGCGCGTGCACGGAGCCGATGCCGCGAAGATCGCAGATGACGTTTCGCGAATATTGTTTGCGAAGGGCGATCCATCCGGACTGTCGGATGCGGCGCTGAAAGCCCTTCGCGAAGAGGTACCGTTTGCCGATATGGAATCGTTCACGAGCGTCGTCGATGCGCTCGTGGAGTTGAAGCTCGCTCCGTCCAAAGGCGCAGCCCGGCGACTGGTCGAGCAAGGTGGTGTAGCCGTCAATGGCCGAAAGGTGCCCGATGTCACTTCGACGCATGAGCCGGTCGGGGGACAGTATTTCCTGATCAAGAAGGGCGCGCGCGATTACGGACTCGTTCGCGTGAGGAAGGGATGAAGCTACGCCGCGTCGCGCGGATCGTTACGTGGGTCGGGGCAATCGGAATTGCGGCATGCAATCCGGCGAGGCGAGCTCCGGAAATTTCTCCACGACTGGATGCGGCTTCAGCGACGAGCGCTCCGTTTGAAGAGGATATTGCAAAGTTCGAAGCTGCCGATCTTCTGGCTCCGCCGAAGGGCGGCGGAGTTCTTTTTGTCGGAAGCTCGACAATCCGAATGTGGAATTCACTCGCTGCGGACTTTCCCGGCGTCGGGGTAATCCAGCGCGGGTTCGGCGGGTCTGAACTGAGCGATGTGGTTCGCTACGCTCCGCGAATCGTCGTTCCATACCGGCCGCGTCTCATTGTGCTCTACGCGGGCGACAACGATCTGGCTGCCGGCAAGTCGGCAGAAGTCGTGTTCAATGAATACAGGCAGTTTGTTTCGCTTGTCAGGCGTGCGCTTCCTGACACGCGCATTGCATTCGTATCGATCAAGCCGAGCGGGTCCCGCGTGGCGCTCCTGCCGCAAATGCGCTCAGCGAACGAAATGATCCGTCGATTCGCGGCAACCGATCCGCATCTTCTCTATCTCGACGTCTTTACACTGATGCTCGGCCCCGATGGCGCGCCACGAGAAGAGCTATTCCTCGCCGACCGGCTGCACATGAACTCCAAAGGTTATGCTATTTGGAAGGAGGCTCTCTATCCAATCGTTCGCGACGCATCCCCGCCGTAAATTCGGAGCGTCTGCTCGCCTGAATCAGGCTCCAACGATGCGAAAAATCTTTCCATTCTCCGATACGATGTAGAGCTCCCCCGAAGAATCTTCGCCGAACGACACAATGTGCCCGATGTTTTCGGAGAGCTTCCAGTCCCGCTTGTCAGTTGCAGAGCCATTCTCATATTTGAAGCTTCGAACCCACCCGGCGCAGTAGTCAGCATAGAAGTAGTGCCCCGCAATCGATGGGAGCTTTCTTCCCCGGTACACGAAACCGCCAGTCACCGAGCACGCCCCGCCTGTGTGCCTGTATGTCAGCGCCGGCATCTCGAGACCTGCTCTATTGCACCCGCTCGATGCACGATAGCACGCGTCCCCTTCGATCGTGTTCCACCCGTAATTCACACCGGCGCGACTTGCCTGAACCACGTCGATCTCCTCGATCTCATTCTGTCCGACGTCTGCGATGTATAGAAGCCCGGCCGATCTATCAAACGCAAATCTCCAGGGATTTCTGATTCCTGTCGCCCAGATTTCCGGCCTTCCGTCGACGCCATTGGCGTAAGGATTCCCGACCGGCACAGAATACGGAGCAACCCTGTTCACATTAATACGCAGAATTTTTCCCAGAAGCGCATTTCGATTCTGTCCATTTCCTTTTGGATCGCCGGCGGCACCGCCGTCACCCATTCCGATGTAGAGCATTCCGTCGGGGCCGAACATCACCAGTCCGCCGTTATGATTGCCATACGGCTGATCGATCTTGAGAACGAGAACAGCCGTGATAGTGTCCGCGACGTCGGGATTTGCCGACACCTTGAATCGCTCGACGTGCGTGTCCCCGTGCTTATCCGTGAAATTCACGAAGAAGAAGCCGTTGTGCGAGTAGTCCGGATGAAACGCCATGCTCAACAGTCCCTGCTCGCCCCCGCTCTTTACACGCGAGGATATGTCGAGAAACGGCGCGGCAATCGCTGACCCGTTCTTCACGACTCGAATACGGCCGGCCTGCTCCACCACGAAGAGACGTGGGTCACCCGAAGTCGACGTGACATAAACGGGACTCTTGAACTGGTCGCCAACCTGCTCGAGCATCATCGAATGAGTCGACATACCCTGGCGCGACGCATCGGATGCACCCTTCGCGGCCGAATCGGCACACGCGATCAACGCAATTGAAACAGCGAGCAGCATGTTCACTGGGGCACTCGAGGGGCCTTCCGCTGCTGTCTTGGATCGAGTGCGTCGCGCAACGCGTCTCCAAGAAGATTGAATCCCAGCACCGCGGCGCCGATCGCCATTCCAGGAAACACCGACGTCCACGGTGCGCGACGCAGCTGATCAAGATCGCGCCCATCGGCGATCATCGACCCCCAGCTCGGCGTCGGCGCGGGCACGCCGAGTCCAAGAAACGACAACGCGGCTTCTGCCATGATCGCGCCCGCAACGCCGAGGGTAGCGGCGATCACCACTGGCGCGATGACATTCGGAAGCACGTGCCGTAACATCACCCGAATATCCTTCGCACCGAGCGCACGAATCGCCTGCACGTACTCCAGCTGCCGAACCACCAGCACCTGTCCGCGCACCAGCCTCGCCATCCCCGCCCAGCCAACGACACCAATTGTCGCGAACACAACCGCCATCGACGGTTGAAATGCAGCGACCATCGCGATGAGCAGGAGCAAAGTTGGAAACGCGAGCGTCACATCCGCCAGGCGCATCACAAGCTCATCGACCCATCGACCGTAGTAGCCGGCGAGCAGCCCGAGCGTCACACCGAGCGATAGCGCAATCCCCTGCGAAATGAGGCCGACCGTTAGCGAGACTCGCGAGCCAAAGACAAGACGCGCCCAGATATCCCTGCCCTGGATGTCAGTGCCCAGGATGTGCGATCCCGACGGACGCTGCAGATAGTTCGACAGATCGATCTTGAGCGGATCCTGAGTTGCAATCAGCGGAGCTGCGATCGCCGCGAACACCATGATCACAACGACAGCAATTCCGAAGCGCGCGCGGTTGTCGTCGAGCAGACGCTTTTTCTGCGCGGTGTCTAGCATGATCTCATTTTGAAGGAGTCCACTTATCCGGATCCTTCAGCGTTGGATCGCGCAGCGCTGGCGGCGTTTCCGCCGGCTGGCGGCGCCACCTTCGATGCTGCCAGAAATATTGAGACGGATATTGTCGTACCCACTTCTCCAGGATTTCACTGTAACGAGCGACCATCGCGTCCACATCCCGGTCCCTGTTTCCCGTTCGCTCCACAGTGACCGGCTCGAACACAACTCGAAACTTTCCATCCGGAAGCCGGAGCATGTCCATAAAGCAGACCGCTGCATCCAATCGCAAGGCGAATACCGCAAAGCCGCGAGCGGTCTTGGCCGGCCGGCCGAAGAACGGCACAAAGCTCGACGCCAGCCCCAAAACACCCTGATCGGCGAGAATCGCGACGAATTTTCCATCGCGGATCGCCTTGACGGTGCTCCGGACAGCCTGCGTATCGTGAACCACTGTCAGCCCGAGCTTTTCGCGATTTCCATTCAGGTAGTCCTCGAACAACCGGTTGCCCATCCCACGAACGACTACTTCGGGCCGCAAACCTCGTGCAGCGAGGTACGCGCCCATCAGCTCCCAGTTGCCATGATGTCCGCCGACCATGATCCCGCCAATACCGCGGGACATGGCCGCCTCCGCGTGCTCCCAGCCGTCCACTCTCTCCACGAGATTGAGCACCCCGTCCTTTCCGAGCGTCGGGACAATTGCTGCTTCGACAGCGTTGCGACCGAGATGCTGGTAGCATCCGCGCGCAATTTTCCTTACGCCATCAGGGTTTAACTCGGGGAAAGCCGCTGCGATCTGCCGCTCGACTACGTCCCGGCGAATCCCGAGTGGCCAGTGTCCAAGCGCCCCAAGCCGCTCTCCGATTGCACACGCGGTATCCCACGGAAGGTTCTGCAACCCCGTGAACACCGCGCGCATCGAGTAGAACTCGGCGCGGTGCGAAAGCGTTGGCGGCTTTTTTCTTCGCTCCTCGTAAGTGTTCAACGCCGGGTCCCGCGCTCGCGGATGACTGACTCAGTGAATTCACGCGTGTCGCGAGCGACGCGGTCCCAGTTGAAATGTTCTTCAACGGCGTGACGTCCGGCGGCTCCGAACGCCGCGCTGCGGGCTGGATCACGAAGGAAGCCGGCAATCGCGCCGGAGATAGCTGGAAGGTCCTCCGGCGCGACTACAACTCCGGTCACTCCATCGCGGACGGCCGAGCGAACTCCGCCTGAATCGCCTGCAACGACTGGCAATCCTGATGCTGACGCCTCGAGAAACGAAATGCCGAATCCTTCGACGTTGATTGTGTTGTCCAGCCGTGAGGCGCCCAGGTAGACATCGGATTCCGCATACACGCCGGGAAGATCACTATCTGATACGGCTCCAGCGAAGATCACGCGGTCTGAAACTCCAAGTTCTTCGGCAATCGATCTAAGTCGTCCCTCGTCGTGACCCTCGCCCGCGAGGACGTAGCGCAATGACGGAAACTCCGCGGAAAGGGCGGCGAGTGCGCGGATCCCGGTGTCCTGTCCCTTGTGTGGAACCAGACGCGCGACGGTGAGGACAGCTGGAGCATCGCCAATTCCCCACCGCTTGCGAAACGTGCCGGTGTTGCGGCGCCGCGAAAACATTTCGGGATCAGTTCCTAAATCGAGTGCCGCGATCGGTGGCGTGACCCCTGCGCACACGTCGCGGAGCACATCCTCTGCGAGGTCGGCAACCCACTTCGACGTAGCAACAATTCCACTTGCATTTCCAAGAATCCGCCTCGCGGTGGAACGCTTTATCCTGCTTTCCGAAATCTTTCTCTGCTCGCGGAGAAGGTCGCCCCCATTGACATAAATGAAGTACGGTATCCCGAGTCTGCGATGGACCCATGCGACAGCGTAGCCAACCGGGCGGATGTTTCCACAGTGAATCACGTCGATCGACTTGCGCGTGAAGCTCGTGAGCCAGCGCGCCCACTTCACCTGATTAACAAAACGGTTCGCTTCACGAAACGGAAAAGGCTGGCGGTGAATGGGATAATTCTCGCTCAGGTCGAAATGTTGTGACCCATCCGACCTGACCGTCGATACCTGCATCGCGTTCGACGCGTCTCCGAAGCGGCGGCACAGCTCGACGTGGCGGCGCGCCATTCCTCCACGGTCAGGGCCGTAATCCTGCGTGACAAAAAGGTGATTCACGCTTGCACTCACAGAGGATTCACGAACGCGCGGTTCTCGAGCAGGTTGGCAATTCGCGAGTCGTACGTGTGAAGTCGGCGCACAAACGCTTCGCCATCACGCCTTATTTCATTGCGGCGAGGCTCATCACCGAGATAACGATCGCACTGTTCGAGGCATGATTCGATATCGTCATAGAACGCGCAGTGGGTACCATCGCGGAGCATTGCCGCTACACCGGGCGTACGCTCGGTCAGGTAAAAGCCGCCGGCGAGAATTGTCATCCATGTTCGGTCTGACGTGTACGAGACACCTCCGGCGGCGCGCGCAGGGTTGACGCCGAGGACGATGTTCGAGCTGGAGCATACGGCGGAGAACTCGTAACCCTGAATGTGACGCCCGCTCCACGTTAGCTCGTTGGCCCATGGATTCCAGCCCTCACCCCATACGCGCATCCGATGGGCCCTGGCCACTCTCAACAGCAGCTTCGCGCGCTGGGGATCATAGCCCGTCCCGATGAATGTCACCTCTGATGCGAAACGCTCATCGTGAGCGACTGGTTTGATACCGGCATCGCCGGCGGCCGGAAGAAAAAGCGCCGGCAATCCATTCGCGCGCCATTCATCATCGAACCCTGTGACGAAAAACGTTCGGGCTAACTTGCCTATCGCCGCAATGTGCGAGATGTCAGGCCGGTCCAGATCGCGATACCACTGAGGATCGTGATACCACATCGCGTTCGGTTTCCCGTCGATTATCTCGGACACAGTCTCCGCATCGAGAGCCAGACACTTCGAGAGAAAGACAAAATCAGGACGAAACCGCCGTGCCTGCCAACTTGCCCATCGCTGTGTAAGCGGACGGCCGATCAGTCGCTTCTTTCTGCGGTCATCGAGCAGCAGAGTAGTGTGCCCCGCTCTCGTCAGTGCGCGCTCGACCGCCGCTTCCATTCGCCAGGGGTTGTCACTGCCGATCAGAAGTACGCGCATTATCAACCGTGCCGAGCGCAAACAACATCGCCAACTCCCTCAGCGGCGAGAGTTTGCACCGTCATTCTGATCGCGTTGCTGCAGCTCCCATAGTCGTGCGTACTTCGCCAGGACACTCGTACTCGCCAGCGAAGCCAGTACGACGCCGGTCTCTCCATCGAGAAAGCCCAGCTTCAGGAGATACATGCTCGCAAAACGAAGCCGGGAGCGGATCCACACCGATCCCGCACTGGTCCGTTTTCCCCGCTCATAGCGGTCCTCCGCCCACCATCTGCTGTATCTCTCCAGCTTCTCGATGTAATTGTCGATGGAAGCGTATGGCTCATGAGTCAACGTCGCGGCAAGCACTCCGGGCTCCCCGCTCACATCGACGTGCTCGTGAACACGGCTCTCGTTGTACCGAAAGCGAGAGCGAAAAAGGCGAACAGGCTGGTCGTGCTCCCATCCGCCATGCCGCACCTCGGTGCCGAGAAAAAAATTACGCCGCGGAATTCGGTACGCGTCACGCGCGTTGCTGCCGATGACTGATCCAATTTCCAGTCCGAGCTCTGGCGACGCGCGCTCATCGGCATCGACCACGAGAATCCAGTCGCATGCAGCACGCTCGATCGCAGCGTTGCGTTGCTTTCCGATCGTTTTGAACGGGTTCGAGAACACCGTCGCACCGGTCGCACGCGCGACGCCAACAGTGTCATCGGTCGAATCGTTCTCGACAACGAGAATTTCTCTTGCCCACCGAACGCTGTCGATGCAGGCTTCCAGGTTCGCGGCCTCGTTTCTTGCCGCGATGACGACGGTGACGGCGACGGTGCCCGTCGCGCTCAACCCCTGGTCCGCGAGCGACCTGTCGCTGTCTGAATCGCCGCTTCGAATCCTTCAATCATCGCCTGCTCCGGGAACTCGCGGGTAACGCGTGTTCGCGCCGCCGAACCCATCGCCTGTCGCTGCTCCTCACTCGAAAGCAGTGTGACAACTGTCGCTGCCGTCGTCGCCGCATCTTCGGGCGGCACCAGCGCACCGCTGATCAGGTTTGCCACATACACGTCAGCCACACTTCCCTCGGCCGCGATAACCGGCGTTCCGAGTGCCATCAAGTCGAGAATCCCATACGCCGCCGTGTCGGCCTCAGCGACAACCCAGCCGAGCTCAGCGTCGCGCATGAGTGTCAGATGATCGTCGCGCTCGCCGAGGAAGCTGACAATATCCATCACGTTCAATGCGGCGGCCTGCATGCGAAGATCTTCGCTGTCCGATCCTGCTCCGAAAATGATGAGCCTTAGATATGGATGGCGCGGAGCGAGCATCGAAACGGTTCGAATCGCCGTGGCCGCGCGTCCGCGCGATGTTGGATCGTACACACAGATGATGTATCTGATGTCATCCGGTTTCGGCTCCTGCTGAACCGCCGTCCTGTCCGGATAGCGAGACACATCGACCCCCAGCCGCGCAATCGCCGAACGGTTGTTGCGGCGCGGGAGGATTGCAATCCGCGCGTCACCATCGCTCGCAAACAGGTATGTAGTGCTGGTCAGCCAATTTGCGAATTTGCCTTTCCCTGCCATGGCAAGCTGGCAGCTTGCCGGAGTGCGGCGAACGACTTTTCCGCTGCCCCCCAGCCGGCATGCCATCGAGGCAATGATGTGCTCGCGCTCGGTATGGACGAAAACAATATCAGCATCCCAGCGCCTGAAAAGATGGCGGAGGCGCCAGGCGCAGGAGAACCAGTTTCCTTCGCATGGAAACGGAACGATGTCGAACGGAGCGACGTCTCTCTGAGCAACCGGATCATCACCCCCGAGCTTGGAAGCAACCGTCGCCATTCGTGACACCGATTGCTCGACGTTGCTGTGCGCCTCAGCAAGGAAGGTGACGTTGTAGCCGCGCGCGGCCAGCCCGCGAGCGGCGACAGCAAACGCGCGCGCCGTGCCTGACCATTCTCTCGTGCAATGCAGAAATAGTATCCGCACCTAAACCGCCGACGAAACCATTGTGTCGCTCACTGTTGACATGCTCCCGAACTGCAGGGTGTAGAGACGATGGTATGCGCCGCGCCTCGCAAGAAGCTCGGCATGTGTTCCACGCTCGATGATCTCTCCCCGCTCCAGCACCAGAATCTGGTCGGCATGAACGATGGTGGACAGGCGGTGAGCGATCACGAATACCGTCCGCCCGCGCAACAATCTGTCCACCGCCTCCTGCACCAGGCGCTCCGACTCGGTATCGAGCGCCGAAGTTGCTTCGTCGAGGATCAGGATCGGTGGATCTCTGAGCAAGGCCCGTGCAATCGCCAACCGCTGCCGCTGTCCACCCGACAGACGCGTTCCCCGCTCGCCGAGAACTGTCGCATAACCCTCGGGCAGCTCGGTGATGAAAGCGTGGGCATTTGCCGCTCGCGCCGCGCTCTCGACCTGCTCGTCCGTGTACGACAGGCCGGTTCCATACGCGATGTTATTGCGCACTGTATCGTTGAACAGAACCGTATCCTGGCTGACGATGCCGGTCAGACCGCGCAGCGCCGGGAGCTTATACTCGCGCGTGTCGATGTCATCGATGAGAATCGCGCCCGATTTGACGTCGTAGAAGCGCGGGATGAGATCGACCAGCGTCGATTTGCCGGCGCCACTTGCTCCAACAAGCGCGATAATCTCGCCCTTCGAAGCCTTGAACGAGATGTTCGAAAGCACCGGAGCGTCACCGTACGAGAAGCCAACGTTCTCGAAGCGGACTTCGCGCTCGAACGACGCCTCAGCCCTCGTTCCCGTGTCGGTCTGAGACTCGGACGGGGTATCAAGGACTTCGAATAGACGCTCGGCCGATGCGAGCGATGCCTGAGCAGTCGTCGGCATCTGCGAGAGCTGTTTCAATGGCTGCAGCATACGAAGGGCGTACAGTAGAAACGCGATCAGATCTGCGCCGGACATCGAGTGATTGACCAGCACCTGTCGCGCGCCAAGCCAGAGTAACGCGGTCGCGATGCTCGTGCCGATTATCTCGGTGATCGGCGCCGCGAGATTGGAGATTCGCGTCAGACGAACGGTGAGGTTCGCATACCTGTTGCTTGCGACCGCGAACCTGTCCTCTTCGACCCGTTCTGCGCCGAACGATTTGACCAGCCGAATGCCGCTGACTGTTTCCTGAACGACGCTCGTCATCTCGCCGTGCTGGTTGCCTTTCTTGCGATTCCCTTTCCGCAGCTTCTGAAGAATCGGAGTCAGCACGAGGCCCAGCACGGGCACGATGACGAGCGCCATCAGCGTCATCTTCCATGAGATCAGGAAGAGAAACACCACGTAGCTGACGATCAGCGCACTGTTCTGAAGTGACGACGTCACGAGCTGCGTGAGAATCAACCGCGTCTCTGCCGTGTCCGTGATGACGCGGGATAGAATCTGGCCGGTCTTCGTCCGCTGGAAATATCCGAGCGGCAGATGCGCGATGTGATTGTAGACGGCTTTGCGCAGATCGCGCGTCACGTACTCCTGCAGAGTCGCGCCGAGCTGGCCGGCAATCCACAGAAGCAGGTTCTTCGTCACCATCAGTGTGATCACGATGAGGATCACGTTCCGGAGCGAGCCCATCTTGTCGGCGGGATCGAGCATCACGCCGACCGTGGCGCGAAGCAGTCTGGTGAGCCCCCCTCCGCCAACCGAGATCGGCGCCTGCTCGAACAGTGTATTGAGGAACGGAATCAGCAGCGCAAGCGAGAATGCATCGAGGACGGCTGCAACGATATTCGTTGCAATCGCACCGGCCATCCGCCAGCCATGCGGCCGAACGTACGGGAACAGCCGCCCGTAAACCGACATCTACGCTCTCGGAGTCAGCAGAGCGAGTGGCAGAATCACTTCCTCCGGCGTCACCCCGCCGTGGAGAAACGATCCGCGATACCGGCTCTGATATTCGCGCAGCTTTGTGGGATAGACGAAGAAGCAGTCGTTCGTCGCAAGGAGCGTGTTGCCGCCATTTCCTTTTCGCGGCAGCCGCAGATCATCTTCATTCGAGAACATCAGCGCCTGCTCCGGTCGCTCTGCCCTCAGGTCTTCACCGAACTTGTAGCGCAGGTTCGCGGTCGCGTCGCGCTTCGCAAAGACCGTCGCCGGCGTGTTGCAGTGAATCGACCCGTGATCCGTCGTCAGCAGAACGGAGATTTTCCGTCGCGACGCTTCCTTCAAAACGCTGAGCAGCGCCGAGCGCTGAAACCATTGACGCGTGATCTGGCGAAGCGCGATTTCATCTCGCGCAACTTCGTACAGTATCTGCGACTCGCTGCGTCCGTGCGTGAGAAGATCGACGAAGTTGAAGACGAACGCGCTGACGCCTTCGCTGCCGATAGCAGTGCCGAGATGTCGCTCGAGCTCGTCGGAGTTGGCGGCGGTCGAGATTTTCTGATAGCGAACCGGCGTAGGCCCGTTCAGCTCATTGAGATGCATCTCGAGGAGCTCGCGCTCGTGCGCATTGAGCGACTCGTCCTCCCGATCGGAATTGCCCCACCAATCGGGGAGACGCGCCGCGATCTCGCCCGGGAAAAGTCCGCTGAACAGCGAATTGCGGGAGTAAGGCGTCGCAGTTGGAAGAACCGCAAAGTAGTGAGTCGTCTCGACGTCGAAGAATGGAGCCAGCAGTGGCTCCAGCACCCGCCACTGGTCGAGTCGCAGGCAATCGACCACGATGAACACAGCGGCGCGATCGCGCTGAAGAATGGGAAGAACGAATTCGCTGACGACGTCGATCGACAACGGTGGCCGGTTGCCTTCAAGATTCTTGAGCCACGCCGGATACTCCACCTTCATGAACGCTGCAAACTCACGGTGCATGTCGGGATAGAGGCCCCGAAGCGAGTCGTACAGTCCCATCTCACCTGCCGACGCGAGATCGACATCCCATCGCATCAGCTCGTCGAAGCGGTCGATCCATCCGCGCCAGTCGAGGTTGCGGTCGCGCTCGAGCTCGATCGCGCGGAATCGCTCCACGAACCGGCGGGCGATCGCCTGTTGCCGGATGCGAGGCCCCTCGAGAATCTGCGTCACGATGCTGAGCACCTGCCGCGGATTGATGGGCTTGACGAGATAGTCGCGAATGTTCGCGCCGATGGCTTCCTTGAGCGTCGTGTCTTCTTCGCTCTTCGTTACCATGACGACCGGGAGGTTCGGCGCTATCTCGCGGACATCACGGTATGCTTCGAGCCCGCGCTTGCCCGGCATCTGCTCGTCGAGGAGCATGATGTCGAAAGGTCGGCGGCGAAGCATCTCGACCGCATCGTCAGCGTTGCTGGCCCACTCTACTTCGTAGCCCTTTGAGCGCAGGAAGATTCGGTGGGACTCGAGAAGCTCGCCTTCGTCGTCGACCCAGAGGATGGATTTTGGGGCCTGTGCCATGGGTTTTGTGAATGTAGCCGGGTGCCTGTGGTATGCCTAGATTGCGTGGGTGATCGGGCAACTTCCTCCGTTCGCTCTAACGACACCGAGCTTTCGATTCAGATCGCTTGCGTCGCATGCGGGGCGCGCATCGCTTGGCGGCGACCGTGAGGTGGCACTCGCATGCTTTGTTTCGGCCCGCTTGATTGCGGGAATGATTCCTCCCCAGTCGATTGGAGGAACCGACGCAGCGGCCCGAGCGGCTGGAGCCCGACAATGGCTTGCGTCGCTGTCCGTGCCTGCCCAGATGAGAACGGGAGCGCTCGCTGCCATGGATGCCGTCGCAGCCAGCAGCTCGGGAGGCGCGGCGAAAGCACTGCGGCTGCTCATGGAAGCGGGAAAATCACAGCTCGATCAGGCATCACTGGCGGAGCTTGTGGAGCTCGCAGGCGAGCTTGCTGCCGCGGCACCCCAGGAAGCATGATGAAACTCGTCAGATCTCAATCCAACCAATCGTAGACAAATGGCCGGTCATAGCAAGTGGAAGCAGATCAAGCACTACAAGGCAGCGACAGATGCCAAGCGTGGAGCGCATTTCACGAAGCTGATACGCGAAATCACAATGGCCGCCAAGCTCGGCGGCGGAGATCCCAACGGGAATCCACGCCTCAGAACGGCAATCGATACAGCAAAGGCTGCGTCGATGCCAAAGGAGAACATCGAGCGCGCTGTAAAAAAGGGAACCGGCGATCTTGAAGGCGTCGACTACCAGGAGATCGTATACGAAGGCTACGGCCCCGGCGGAGTCGCAATTCTCATTTTTTCGCTGACGGACAATCCAAACCGCACTGTTGCCGAAGTTCGCCACAAGCTTTCGCGCGGCGGCGGCAACCTCGGCGCTGCCAACTCGGTCGCCTGGATGTTCGAGCGAAAGGGCCTGCTGTCCATCGACTCGACTCAGTATCCCGAAGATGATGCGCTCGAAGCGGCGCTCGATGCCGGTGCTGAAGATTTCAAGGCAGAAGACGAGCGTTACGAGATCACGACTGACCCTGCAGCCATGCACACAGTGAAGAGCGCGATGGAAGCAAAGGGCTACGAGATCGTAGATGCGGAGATTGCGTCAGTTCCGAAGAACCTCGTCAGCATCTCCGGCAAAGCGGCCGAGTCGCTCGTGAGACTGCTGGAAGAGCTCGAAGAGCTCGATGACGTTCAGAAGGTCGCAGCGAACTGCGACGTGGAGCTGGACGAAACCGGGTGACATTTCGATGATAGTGCTCGGCATCGATCCGGGCACGGCGGTAACCGGCTACGGTGTGGTCGACGGCGACCGAATGCAGACACCCCGGTTGATCGAATGCGGGATAATCAGGACGCGACCCCGCGATGCACTGGCTAACCGGCTTCAGGAAATTCACGACGGAATCGTCGAGCTGATCCAGCGCCACCGGCCCGATGCTCTCGCGATAGAAGACGTTTTCTACGCACGCAACGTTCGCACAACAGTCGTGCTCGGCCACGCACGTGGTGTGATTCTGCTTGCGGCTGCAAATGCAAAGCTGACGATCGCCGAGTACCCTCCCGCTGAGATCAAGAAGGCTGTAGTGGGGACCGGCGCGGCGACGAAGGAACAGGTTCAGTTCATGGTGACGCGGCTGCTTCGATTGAAATCTCCTCCTGAGCCGGCCGACGCATCGGACGGGGTCGCTGCGGCGCTCGCGTTCGTGATGAGGATCGGAATTCCGACGCTCGCAGGTGATTCGCCCCTCACGCTTCGCCGATGATTTCGCACATCGATGGAATACTGTCGTCGAAGGATATCGACCGGCTCGAGGTAATGACCGCGGGCGGTGTCGGATACGAGCTGCAGATTCCTCTCGGAGTTTTCGAGACACTGCCCAAGCAGGGTGAAAAGGTCTCGTTGCATACATATCTCGTCGTGAAGGACGACGGCTGGCAGCTGTTCGGTTTCTCGTCACAGTTCGAGCGGCGATTGTTTCAAAAGCTCCTCACCGCAAACGGGGTTGGGCCGGCGCTCGCACTCGGACTCATGTCGGCGCTTTCGCCGCAGCGTCTCGTTCGCGCGATTCAGGAGAAGGACATTGCAACGCTGCAGGGCGTTCCGCGGGTTGGACGAAAGAAGGCGGAGCGTCTCATTCTCGATCTGGCTGACAAGCTCGATTCGATCGGTGGTGAGGATGAGCGTGGGAAGTGGCGCGCTGCGGGTGGTGCATCCGAAGACGCACTCCGCGCGCTTGTCTCGCTCGGTTACATGACGGCTGATGCAGAGCGCGGCGTGCGTGCGGCGCTCGACGCTGGAGGATCAGGCCTTTCCGCTGCCGAGCTGATCAGGTCAGCGCTCGCCAAGCTCGGCGGGCGCTGACGGGAATAATCAGAGCCAGTCTTCGAGCGCGAGCGTCGGCACTCGCGAGAATTCCCGGATGTTGTTCGTTACGAGCGTGGCGTTTTGAGCGACCGCGTGGGCGGCAATAAGAAGATCGAACTGTCCGATTTGCTCACCCCGCCGCTCGAGATATCGCCGCAGCAGGCCGTAACCCTCTGCGGCTCTGCTGTCGAATGAAAGAATGGAGACTGCGCCCAGAAGATTTTCGACGCCAACGCGCTCGCGTGCGGGAATAGCACTTCGCTCGACTCCGTACTGAAGTTCGGCGACGGTAATCGACGATACAGCGACGCCTGACCGCATCGCCGCACGAAACCTCCCGGCCACATGCGGCGATGATCCTCTCAGTATTGCGACGCAGATGCTGGTATCAATCAGATGCATCTGCCCATGCGTTCAGATCGGGCCGTTCCTCGGGCTCCCCCTGATCGCGATCGGGAAAGTCGGGTGCAGATCCAAACGCAGCGAGAAAACGCTCCCATCTGTCGTCGTCGGGGGAAAGAATCACCCGGTCACCTTCTTTGCGCACATACACGTGGGTACCCTCGAACCTGAATTCCTTCGGCAGTCGAACTGCCTGGCTTCTGCCGTTCATGAACAGGGTCGCTCGCCGAAGATCGGAACCCGGAACCTCGCGGACTGCTGCCTCTCGAGCGGTGGTCCGGGACGCCATCGGCTTGGGATAGCTCTTTGTTTTCTTACGCGCCAAATTGCACTGCTCGGTTTGGTATATATCATAATATATTTGGTTCGCGCTTTCTGGGTAAGTTCGATGGATGATGGGGTAAGTTCGATGGATGATGGGCCAAGTTCGCTTTAAGGCTTTCCGGCAACATTGCCCCGGCTTGTACCCGCAAATCTCAAAGAGAAACAACCATCTTTTATTTAACCACCGAGGCCGCCGAGAACGCCGAGACAACCACGTTCTTTAAGTCGTCTGCTGATCAGATACCCGCACCTTCGCTGGTCGATGACTATTGGCGCTCACGCGGGCGACGCTGAGATAACTAACTTCCGGCGCCTTCTCATTCAGAGTCGGATTTCAAGCTCGGACAAGCTAGCTCGGCGTTCCCGGCGGCCTCGGCGGTCAATCGTCGGGACGGGATTCGGAATGCAAAACGCACTGCAAACTCCGAGATCAGATTACGAGAAAGTCCCCGCGCACGTAGCTTAAACCGACACCGCTAACACACGAGAATGATCAGAACAGCGCATAGAGCATCGACCTTTTCGGAATCGGTCATTCGCGAGATGACCCGGGTTGCAAACCAGCACGGCGCGATCAATCTCGCGCAGGGATTCCCTGACTTTCCGATGCCCGAGCCGATGAAGGACGCAGCGTGCGCGGCGATTCAGGGTGACATCAATCAGTACGCGATCACGTGGGGAACTCCGGCACTGCGACTCGCGATTGCTCAGAAGTACCGGAAGTGGTACGGGATGGAAG
>JBBQYO010000024.1:0-21051 GCA_038208605.1 Gemmatimonadales bacterium
AACATTTTTCGACGCTCACGACCCGCGCGCAGGAAAATCTTTCGGGGACTCGAATCGTGCGCGCCTATCGGCAGGAGAGCGCTGAGGTGCGCCGGTTCTCGGAGCTCAACGACGAATATCTGCGACGAAACATGTCACTCGCACGACTTTACGGAACGATGTTCCCAATGTTTGCGCTCCTTGCGGGATTCGCCGGTGTTGTCGTGCTCGGTGTGGGTGGAACGCTGGCTCTCGACGGAACCATTTCTGTCGGCGCCTTTGTGGCGTTTGGACTTTACCTCAATCTCCTGACCTGGCCGTTAATTGCACTCGGCTGGGTGATCAACCTTTTTCAGCGCGGCAGTGCATCGATGGGCCGACTGACCGAGATTCTCGACGAGCTGCCTGGACTGAACGACGCAGTCGCAGCGGACGTGATCGCTTTGCCACCGACAACCGGCGGGCGCTCAATCGAATTTCGAAATGTCGGATTCCATTTTCCTGTCACAAATGGCGGCGACCCGCGTTGGGTTCTTCGTGACGTAAGCTTCAGCGTTCCCGCGGGTAGGACCCTTGGCGTGGTTGGATCGACCGGCAGCGGAAAAACAGCGCTGATGGATCTTCTACCGCGACTCTACGAAGCCCAGGAGGGCGAGATTCTGATTGACGGTGTTCCGGTCAAGCGTATTCGCCTGCAGTCACTGCGCAGGGAGATTGGATTCGTGCCACAGGAGAGTCTGCTGTTCAGCGATACCATCGGCTCGAATCTTTCTTATGGTACCGACGACTCCGACGCGGTCGAATCCGCGGCGACAACCGCCCAGCTCGCGGAGACAATCCAGGGCTTTCCGGGTGGCTACGATACGATGCTCGGCGAGCGTGGCATCAACTTGTCCGGCGGTCAGAAGCAACGTGCTTCGCTCGCGCGCGCCCTCGCCCGGCGTCCTTCGATCGTTCTGCTCGACGACGCGCTGAGCGCAGTCGACACTCATACCGAAGCCGAAATACTGCGCGCGCTGCGAGAGGCGCTCACCGCACGCACGGCAGTGATCGCCTCGCATCGTGTCAGTGCGATTCGCGACGCTTCGTGGATCATCGTCCTCGACGGGGGTCGTGTGGTTGAGCAAGGCAAGCACGATGACCTCATGATGGCGGAAGGGAGATACTGGAGCTTGCTCAGGACGCAGCAGCTGGTCGAGTCGATCGAAAAGCCGGATGAAAACGATCTCGTTCTGGAAGGCAGCGCCAATGCCTGAGTCAGACGTAGCCGACAGGGTCACGCTTCTCGAGGCGGAGCTGGAGGACGCGCATCGCGTGATAGCCGACCTTCGCGACCGCGATGCGCTCAAGACACAATTTCTGTCGAACATCTCGCACGATCTGCGGACGCCGCTTACCGCGATCATCACTCACGCCGAGATACTTCGGGATGGAATTCTTGGCGAGGTGGGACCAAAGCAGAAGGAGAGCATTTCGGTAATCATCACCGGCGGACGACAGCTGCTCGACATGATCGCCGAGATTCTCACTCACGCGCGACATTCCAGCGGTCCGTTGACGCTGGTCGAGGAAGTCTTCTCGATCGAACATGTAGTCGAGCAGGTGATCGCGCTCAACGAGTCGCTCGTGGCGAAGAAGGGTTTGACTCTCGAGCAAAGCATGGGTCCGGACCTCCCCATGGTAAAAGGCGATCGCGACAAGGTCATACACGTACTGACAAATCTGCTTGGCAACGCGTTCGAGTTTACGCCGGGCGGCGGAAGTGTATGGGTCAATGTGACTACTGATCACACCGACGACTCGGAAATGGTTCTGCTGGAAGTCGGAGACACGGGCCCCGGGATTGCGCGCGATCATCACGAATTGATCTTCCGAGAATTCGCGCAGGTTGATTCGTCGGCGTCGCGGGCTCATCACGGCACAGGTCTCGGTCTTACGATCGCACAGCGATTTGTCGAGCTGCATGGGGGCCGCATCTGGGTCGACAGCGACCTTGGCTGCGGGAGCCGGTTCTTTTTCACGCTGCCGGCGAGTCGCCCGGGCGAATGAGTGCAAGCGTGCTGCTGGTTGAAGACAGTCCTCTGATCAGCGGTGCGCTCAGGATTCTTCTCGAGAGCGGCGGATTCGATGTGACGATTGCATCGACCGCGGCAGAGGCTTCTGCGTGGGACGGGCCAACGCGGCCGGACGTGATGATTCTCGATCTTGGACTTCCCGATGCTGACGGACTCACTGTCCTGAGCGCGCTCGAAGCGCGCCAATTGAAGCCGGCGAGAACGTTCGCGATGACGGGGCATAACGACACGCTTACGTTCGAGCGATGCATCGCTGCGGGGTGCGACGATGTTCTAATCAAGCCGGTCCCGGTGCAGCAGCTTCTTCGGCTCGTCTCGCAAGCGGTCGCGTGACGGAACGGCGCGACCAGCCGCGAGCCGGGCCTTATCTCCGCTGGTACTACTCCACCAAGTACTGGCCTTTCAGGAGAGAAAAACGACCTCACGATGGGCGCAGAGGTCTGATCATGTTGCAGATCGACGCACTCGCCTACTCGGATTTACGGCGCGCGATCGAGCGAGGACATTGCCCGACGATTGTCCGGCTCCTCAAGGATGGCGGTTGCAATCTGCGCCGCTGGTTTTGCGGACTTCCGTCCGCAACTCCCTACTGCCAGGCTGGAATCTTTCACGGCGAAAACGGCGGGATCCCGGCGTTTCGCTTTTACGACAAGGCCGCGCGCAAGCTCATCACGTGCAACGCACCGCATGGGGTGCAGTACATCCGCGATCGCATCACTTCTCCTGGCGCATTGGCCGGCGGCTCGAGCTACGTGAATCTCCTCGATGGCGACGCACAGACGGTTGCGTTCACGGTCGCCACTCGCGAGAAGATGTCGGTCTATCAGCGGCTCGGCGGCACTCGCATGGGCCTGTTGATACTTCTGCATCCCATCCGGATCGCGCGTATGGCGTTACAAAGCATTCTCGAGTATCTGCTCGAGGAATGGGAGAGGCTGCGCGGCGAGATCGAGGGCCGCGTCACGCATTCGGAAGGAATTTTTCCATTCATCAGGATCCTGAGCAACGTCATCATCCGCGAACTTCAGACGATGGCGATCCTGCTCGACGTATATCTCGGCGTGCCGGTGATTTATAGCACCTTCATGCAGTACGATGAGCTGGCGCATCACTTTGGCCCATCGAGCAAACAGGCGCTGAGCGATCTACGGCGGACGGACGCGCGCATCTCGGAGATATGGCGAATGGCGCGCCTCGCCGGCGGCCGCGGGTACGATGTGGTGATTCTTTCCGACCACGGGATGACTCCCGCGAAAAGTTATCGCGTAGAATTCAAGGAATCGCTCGGCAAGACGGTGGAGCGGATGCTCGACGGAGACGTGCTCGCGAGTGCTGCCGAGTCGAGTGAATATGCCGGGATGGGCCCGGAAGTAATCGAAGCTGTGGCGGCAGTCACGCCAGCGGGAAACACGGGCACCCGGCGTGCGCTTCGGAAGGCTCGCGACTGGCTTCGCAGTCGTTATGGGCTGAGGGAGATAATCCTGCCGGAGAAGTATCGCGTCGATGAACGGCATGAGGTCGTCGTGACGTACAGCTCGTGCCTGGCGCTAGTTTATTTCAGCTCCGATGAACGTCAGCTGTCACTGGAAGATATTTCTGCGATCCCGCGACACCGGGCGCTATACCAGGGACTTCTACATCATGCAGGCATCGGCCTCATTGCGACGCGAGTTGACGGCGGCGTGCACATCGAAAGCAAAACCGGCAAGGCG
This sequence comes from Gemmatimonadales bacterium, assembly GCA_038208605.1. GTDB lineage: Bacteria > Gemmatimonadota > Gemmatimonadetes > Gemmatimonadales > Gemmatimonadaceae > UBA4720. The sequence continues at coordinate 3,767 of JBBQYO010000024.1, forward strand.
ATTATCGCGCACGGGGCAATCACCGTTACCGACGGCGCAAATCCCGCCGAGTCTTATGGAACCGAAGGGTACGTCCTGAGAGCGATCGAGTCGCTGGTGTCACAGCCCAACGCGGGCGACTGTGTTCTCTTTGGAGCCTACGACGGATACGACATCATCTCGTTCGATGACCAGGTTGGAGCGCATGGCTCTGCCGGCGGCGACCAGGTTTATCCGTTTCTCATCTCACCGGCCCGTCTCAACGCCGAGAGTAGTGTCATCGAGGATGCGCGAGACATCAACCGCGTGATTCTTCGCCAGTACGTAGAAGCCTAGCTTCCCGTTCGCGGCGACAATACGCCGCCGATGATCGATCGGAGCTCCGCACCGGACAATCGCTCAGGCTCGAATTGTTCGCCCGCGCGCTTCATGACGCCATGAACTACATCCACTACCGTAAGCAGCGGCGCGTCTGCTTCGGCAGTCACATCCACCTCCCACTTTCCGCGCTCGGGACCTTTCTGTGTCAGGCGATAACTGGCGCTGTACACAACGTGGCGCTCGCCAATCGGTGCGCCCGCGGCGATGACAGCCGCGCCTGTCTCGACACCTCCCTGCCTGATCGGCGGGAAGAGGTGAATTTCTTCCACCGCGTCGGCACCTACCTTGTCGGCAATCTCGCGCAGAAAACGCTCAGTTGTTTCGATCATTTCGATTGAGTACTTCGTGCGGTGATTTCGCGCTCTGTGTACAGCCGCAGGATGTGCATGAAGTCCTGGGCGTTCGTTACGACGCCGAATGCCTGGTGCGTGCCGCGGTCCTTCAGCTTGCTCACTACGAACTCCGATGAGTCCACGCAGATCGTGGGGAGCTCGCGGAGCGTTCCATCCGGCTCGGTGACGAACGCAGGAAGCATGTTGCCAGTCGCAATTGCATGAAGAGCAGTCGCTACGAGAATCGCCATGGTTGCCTTCGTCGTGTGCTTCTTCATGGCGTCCTGGCCTGCAATCGAATCGGTTATCACTTCCGGCAGCGGGCCATCATCGCGAATCGAGCCGGTCAATACGAAAGGAACCTTTTTCGTCACGAGCGCGTGCATGATGCCGGTAGTGATGTCTCCCGCTTTCACCGCCGCGGCTATCGAGCCGGCTTTTCTCACTCTGTTGATTGCTCGCATGTGAAGGCCGTGTCCGCCAACGGACGCGACACCGGTGTGCGTCATGCCTAGCGTGGTTCCGAAGATCGCTGCTTCAATGTCGTGGACGGCGACTGCGTTTCCCGCGAGAAGTGCTCCGACAAATCCGTTCTCGATGAACCAGACCATGTCAGCCCGGGCACGCGAATGGACGAGTGCCGGACCCGTCACCCATACCGGATATCCGCCCCGATCGCGCTCGTCGAGAAGTATTCGCGCCATCATCGAGTAGTCGATCGGCTTTTCCCGCGAGACCTCGCTCGTCATGAACTGGAATTCGCCGTTCTCGGCAGCATCGCCATGAATGGCGTTCGCGTGAACGTAAATTCCCTCCGCCCCGTCTTCCGCCTTTCCCACCGCGATGCGGTCTCCGCGACAAACCCGCCTGCCTTCGCGTATCCAGAGCTCGTCGTCGGTGTCGAGAAACAGGGCAGCATCCATTCGCGGTTCGCGCGGCATGCGCCACGTTCCTCCGACTCTCACATAGGTTGGCAGGTTGGTCGTGGAAAAAAAACCGTCGGGCAGCACACCGTCGGCAGGCGCTTCGACGAATCGTGCATCCGGCGCGCTTGCGAGGCTTGGCGACTTGAAATCGGGAGTGGAGAGTATCGTCACGCTTAAAGATGATCGAGACTGCTACAACAGCGCCACGGGATCGCGGTCGAGCGTAACGCGCAACGCAGCAGGGACCGGAAATTTTTCCATGAAATATCTGCTGACGCGTGTGAGCTCGGTTGCATTTGCGGATTTGAGCAGGACGTGCCACCTCCATCTCGTCTTCACCCGCTCGATTGGAGACGGAGCCGGGCCTACCAGCGTCACATCTCCGGGCGTATGCGTGAGCAGCTCCCGAATCCAGTCAGCACCGGTTGTGGCGAGGGCGGCCGTCGCGCGATCGTTGGTGCCGCTGAAAACGATGTTCGCCAACCGTAGATTCGGTGGATAAGGGGGATTCACGCGGCCTTCGAGCTCCTCGCGTACAAACGTCGCGTAGTCGTGCGTAAGCGCGCATCGAACGGCGTGATGTGAGGGAACGCGAGTCTGAATCAATACCGCGCCGCCCTTCGGACCGCGTCCAGCGCGTCCGGCAACCTGACTGAGTAGCTGAAAACACCTCTCCGATGCACGAAAATCGGGAAGATTGATTCCAACATCAGCGTCGACCACTCCAACAAGCGTCACGTTCGGAAAATCGAGACCCTTGGCGATCATCTGGGTGCCGAGCAGCATGTCGACCTGGCCGCTGCCAACGCGATCGAGAATTTCTGCGTGAGCCCATTTTCCGCTGGTTGTGTCAACGTCCATTCGCGCGATCCGCGCCGAGGGAAATCTGTCAGACAGAAGTCGCTCGACCTGCTGCGTACCCATCCCGCGGTGCCGAAGAGTCAGTCCGCCGCACCGCGCGCAGGTGGACCGCAGAGGCTCCTGGTGAGCGCAGTAGTGACACAGCAGTCGCTCGGGCGAACGATGAACCGTCAGTGTGATGCTGCAATTCGGACAGACGACGACGTCTCCGCAGTCATTGCATTGAACGAACGCCGAGTACCCGCGACGGTTCAAAAGAAGAATGCTTTGTTCGCCGCGGAGCAGCGTTGCAGCTAGCGCGACATCGAGCTCATCCCTGATAACGGCGGAGTAGCCGGTGCCCGGGCCGGTGCTCGTATCCGCGTTGGGAACGGTCCGATGCCTGAGATCGACGACCTCGACGAGCGGAAGCCGTCCTCCGCCGACGCGGTCAGGAAGAGTCAGCAGCTTGTACTTGCCTGCAGCCGCGTTGGTCCATGATTCCAGCGACGGGGTCGCGCTGCCAAGCACGACCACCGCATTCTCGTTCTTCGCTCGAACGATCGCGACCTCGCGCGCATGGTAGCGCGGGGTTTCCCCCTGCTTGTAACTCGACTCGTGCTCTTCGTCGACGATGATGGCGCCGAGGTTGTCGAGCGGTGCGAAGATCGCGGATCGCGCGCCGACGGCAATGCGCTTGTCTCCGCGCTTCAGCGCGAGCCACGCATCGTATCTCTCACCATCGCTCAACGCTGAATGAAGCACGGCGATCCGGTCGCCGAACACTGCGCGAAAGCGATCGACGGTTTGCGGTGTCAATGCAATTTCGGGAACGAGCACGATCGCCGTCTGCCCGCGAACGTCGACTATCTCGCGGAGGAGCTCGATGTATACCAGCGTCTTGCCGCTGCCGGTGATTCCGTGAAGCAGAAAGACATCGTGCGCGTTCGCGGTCGAAAGCGCGGCGATCGCATCGGCTTGCGCGGGCGTCGGCAAGTGTGTTTTTGCCGGCTCGCCGATTCGCAGGGCGAACGGATCGCGATCCACTTCTTCGGATTCTATTTGAATCAGCCCGCGTTTTTCGAGCGCTTTGAGAACCGACGGTGAGAACGCGAGTCTCCCAAGCAGGTGCTCGAGTGTGCTCGTGCCTCCGACGGATTCCAGGAGCTCGAAAACAGCCCGCTGCTGGGGCGCACGAGAGAACGCTTTCTCGCGGTGAGTCAGCGTCGGCAGCTCGTCTCTCAACCGAACAATTCTCTGCGTCTTTCGAGTTGGACGAGGCTGCTCCGCACCGGTGAGCGATGCCGGCAGCGCGGCTCGCAACACAACTCCGAGCGGAACGACGTAATACTCGGCGATCCATCGGCATAGCGACAGCATTTCATCGCTAAATGCGGGACGCTCATCAGGGACGTCGATGACCCGCTTTGCCTTCTGCTTCAGCTTTGCCGCATCGGCCGGCCCAAGGCAAACCCCGATTTCCTTTCGATTCCTGAATGGAACCACGACACGAGATCCCGGCTCCGGAACCCTCTCTGAGGCGGGATCGAGCGCGTACGTGAATGTCTGGAAAAGCGGCAATGGCAGGGCGACCTCCACCAGTGCCGTCGGCGTGGGGCTCATCGTCCCGCTAGCGGGAGCCTCCGGTCGCCGCCTTCGCCTCAGCCGACGCGGGCACGGCTCCAAGTCCGGGGCGATCGGTCAGCGAAATCTTTCCGCCGTCGATTCTCGCTCCATCAAAAGGATCTTCGGCGAGCAGAGCGGCTCCGTCGAAATCCGCATGGTCGAGAAGCGGCGCCAGCTGTGCGATTGCAGAGATTCCAAGGCTCGACTCGATCATGCACCCGGCCATTACCATCATACCGAACGATCTCGCCGTGTGAACGATCCTCAGCGCTTCGCGGAGACTCCCGCACTTTGCGAGCTTTAGATTCACTCCGTCCACCGCGCCCGCGAGTCGCGGCACGTCCGTCGAGACAAGGCATGACTCGTCAGCGAAGACCGGAATCTTCGACCGCGCCCGCACAAAACGAAGTCCTTCGACGTCGTGCTGCGGCACCGGCTGCTCGACAAACTCCACATCATTGTCGGCGAGAAAGTCGATCATCCTCACTGCGTGCGAGGCAGTCCAGGCTGCATTCGCGTCCACCCGCAACCGCTTTCGCGGCGCGGCCTCGCGAACGACGCGAACGATCTCCATGTCCCGGTCAGTACCAAGCTTGACCTTGAGAATCGGATACTCTGCGGCATCGGCAACCCGCTGCTTCAGGCCCTCATTGTCTGCGATGCCGATCGTGAAGCTCGACTCGCCTGCATCTGCGGCATCGAGGCCCCAGAGGCGATAGACCGGAACACCGAGACGTTTTCCCATGATGTCGTGCAGCGCTGAGCTGACTGCGCTTTTCGCTGCGTTGTTTCCACGGAGAACTCTGTCCAGTGACGCGTCGATCGCCTCGAGCGACCACGAGTCGGCGCTACCGAGCACAGGGCCGAACTGTTCGAGCGCAGACGCGACCGTCGAGACACTCTCGCCGTAGTAGCGATTCGGTGCGGCTTCGCCGAGGCCTTCGATGCCGTCGTCGTCAACAATCCTGACGATGACGTTTTCATGCGCTGCGTACCCGCCCCGCGCGATTACGAACGGATAGCGCGTCTTGAGATTTACAACTTCGTGGGAGATCCTCACAGACCGCCGACCGACGACACGACCGGCTTGGACGGTGAAATGACTCTCGACGTCCAAGCATTGCGCAAATCATCCGGTGTCTGCGTTCCCGCGAGAAATGTTATGAGCGCGTCGGCCAGGTCGTTACCGCGCTGATATCTGTCCGCCGCGCGTTTTGCGAGACACTTCATTACGATCGCCGAAAGCTCGGGGGGAATGCGGGAGTCAACCACGTCGGGTGCAGCGGCGGTCTCAGTGACGTGCTTGTAACTGATCGAATACCCGTCAGCGCCATCGAACGGCGGGAAGCCAAGGAGCGTCTCGTACATGACGACGCCGAGTGCGTAAACGTCGCTTCTTCCATCGAGAAGCTTTCCCCTTGCCTGCTCCGGCGACATGTAATGCGGGGTGCCCATGACATTCCCCGTTCCGGTCATACGATTGCGGAAGTGACCGGTCGCAATTCCGAAGTCGGTCACGAGGGCGTTCTCATCCTCGTCGAAAAGAATGTTGTCCGGCTTGATGTCCCGGTGGACGAGTCCATGCCGATGCGCGTAATCGAGAGCAGTTGCAACCTGCGCCGCGATCGCTGCCGTTCGTTCCGCTGGAAACGAGCGGCGGTTGTTGATTCGGTCGGCAAGCGTTCCTCGAGCGAGGTACGGCATTACCAGGAACACCTGGTCTCCGACCGAGCCGAAGTCGGTGATCGCACAGATGTGGGGATGGACAAGCTGCGCGGCCGATTCAGCCTCGCGCTTGAATCGCTCGCGCATGTCGGCATCGCGGGCGAGATGCGGGTGCATGACCTTGATTACCACCGGACAGTCGAGCGGGACGTGCAGGGCGTAGTACACGTTGGCCATACCACCCTCGCCAACACGATGCATCACGCTGTAGCGCCCGCCGGTGACAAGGCGAAGCGCGGTGATCGCGGGGTCGGGCTGTTGCGCGCTTCGATTTGTGAGAACCGGAAGCAGCTCGCCGCATCGAAGGCAGCGAGCGGCGGATCCGCGGTTCCACGCACCACAATCAGGACAGAACATTTTCAGCCACCGAATTGCATGCGTACGAAGTCATAGGGCGGCCACGGCCCGCTGAGATGGAAATCGAGACTCGTATGCCGCGCATCCTCCTTGGCGACGAGCTCGGCGAAGACGTTCCATTTTTCAAGATCCACGAGAAAAGACGCCTGAGCGACGACGGTCGTATCGTCTTCCGGAATTGGGAGCGATACCGTCGCCGCTGCCTGGCCGCGGAGCACACGCATGCTCTGCGATGCTGTGGCGAGAAGCTGCTTGCTGCTCTCGCGCACTTCGGCAACTGTCGCATTCGGCGCATCCACGCCGACGGTTTTTGTAATTGTGAGCCTTGCCTGACCGTGGCCTTCGATCGAGCCGATGGCCTGAGTGAGCGTGAAATAGTGCAGCTCGAGCCATCGGGACAGATTGTCGCGCGAACGAAAAACTGTTCCGGGCGGAGCTGGGAGAACCGCGGTGTTGGCCTGAGCTTCTTCGAGTATCCGTGTGTACTCACGAAGCTCGGTGTCATCCATCGTCACTCTCGCATATTTCGCCGGCGCAACGATGCCCGCGATCGAGCGGAACTGGACGGAAGAAGTGCCTTCGGCAAGCGGGTCATGAAGCCCGCTGTCGAATGCGGCGACGCCATACAGCCGAAGCCCGTTTAAAGGAGTTTGCGCCATCTGAGAAAAACGAGGAGGAGAGCGCCGAGACCGAGTTGAACGACCAGCATGGTCCAGAAACCGTGGCCAGTGTGGCCGAAAGGAATATCGTCGACGTTCATTCCCCACATGCCGCTCACGACCACAAACGGAAGGCTGACCGTAGCCACGACGCTCAACGTCTTCGTGACCGATCCGAGACGATTGGACACCTGAGTTAAGTAACTGTCGAGCGTGTTGCTGAGCAACTCTCGATAATTTTCCAGCGCGTCGTTGATCCTGAGGATGTGGTCGTAAATATCCCGGAAATAAATCTGGGTTTCGACCGCCAGCAGCGTGCTCGGCCGGTTGGTAAGAATGCTGAAGACGTCCCGCTCAGGCGCGAGATGCCTGCGCAGCGAGAGAACGAGCTTCTTAACACTGAAAATTTCCCGCAATGCCGTTTGATCGAACGACCCGAAAACTCGTTCTTCGAGTCCGTCAACGAAGGTGTCGAGCTGATCGAGAATCGGGAAATAGGCGTTCACGGCCTCGTCGACTACGGCATGCATCAGGCGCGCGGGTCCTGCCTCCGCAAGCTCCGGTTTTCTGCGAATCAGCTCGCGCGTCGCATCGACTGGAGAAGTGTGCCCGCCGTGCACGGTGACAAGGAAATTCGTCCCGAGGAAACAGGTGAGGTTGACCGTCTCGATGTCGTAAGGGTCGTCGGTTTGATCGAGAAACGCGATCGTTCGCACGATCAGAATGAGAAAGCCGCTGTACTCCTCGATCTTTACTCGCGACTGGGGGTTGAGACTGTCTTCGATGGCGAGCGGATGGAAATTGAAGAGGTCCTTGAGCAGCGCGACCTGATCCGGCTTTCGGAGGTCGATGTCGACCCAAAGCGTTCCCTTGTGGCTCGCGAGTGCGGTGCGGATTTCATTCGGGTCGAGGCCAACGCGGCCTTCACCGGGACCTTCATGAAAGCAGCTCCACATCTCCTCCGGCGGGGCGGACTTCGCCAATGCGTCAGGCAAGTGCCGAGAGGTGGGCGACGCAGGCAGCTCCCAGACGATCTGGAGCGTAGCCGCCTTCGAGAGAGCTCACGAGACGGCCGTCACAAAGTGATTCAGCGCGGCTGACAATGTTTTTCGTGAGCGTGACGACATCTTCGATCTCGAGCGTAAATCCTCCAAGCGGGTCGCCCGCGAGAGAATCGAAGCCCGCGGACACGATGATGAGGTCCGGCACGAATGCCTTAGTCGCCGCGTCAACCGCCCGTTCGAATGCGCCAACGTACTCGGCGGCGGGGCGACCAGGTGGCATCGGCACATTCCAGACTGTCTTGTGTGGTCCACAATCGTCTGAGGAGCCGGTTCCCGGATACCAGGGCCATTGATGCATGGACACAAAATGAATGTCGGGCTCATTCTCCACGAGTGCCTGGGTTCCATTTCCGTGGTGAACGTCCCAGTCGACAATCAGCACTTTTTGAAGCAAATGTCGGGCACGCGCATAATGTGCCCCGACCGCGACATTTCCGAACAGGCAAAATCCCATCGACCGATCGCGGAGTGCATGATGGCCCGGAGGACGGACGGCGCAGAACGATCTTCTGTTCTCACCCGATGCCGCGCGGTCGATCGCATCGAGCACGCATCCGGTACCGGCCGTTCCGGCGAACCAGGACCCTTCACTGACCACGGTATCATTATCGAGCCGCCCTCCGCCCGTAGCGCAGAGTTGCTCGACAAGCGCGATATAGCGCGGATCGTGCGCAAGCCCAATCTCCTCGACCGTTGCATGGCGGCCCTCGAGCTGGTCGACGCTCTCGAACAGCGAAAGGTCGTTGCGCAGCGCTCGAGTGATCGCGCGCAAACGGCCGACATGCTCAGGATGTTCCCACCCCGTATCGTGGCGGCCGCAGTCAGCGTGCGATATGAATCCGACGCGCATCGATGCGCCCCGACTTATCGTACCGGTCGTCGTCGCCGACTGGTAAGGAGCAGTGTCGATCCGTCGCGAACTCCCACCGACGCAAGCGACTCATCCTCATGTAGAACCTCGAAGCCATGCAGCTTCGTCACAAACTCGAGCGAGTCGACTCCATCAGGGTAAAACGCCGCAAGCGCGGCAGCCTTTACAGCGCTCACGCTGTCGGAGCCCGACGCATCGACACGGATCGTGTCCCACAGCTCTGCCGCCTGAACCCTCACGTGCAGAACGTCGGCCGCACCTTCACCGAGGACGATGACGGACGCTGGCGTGCGGAGCTCATTGACAAAAGGCACGGTCACGACTCAGCTCCGGCTGCCGCTGTTGCAGCAGCCATCGAATCAGCGGTTGGAAGACCTGAGAAAAAGCGGGCAACCTGCTGGTCGAACAGATAGGTAGACGCTGACACACGCGTGCCGGCGCCTGACGCGGCAGTGCCGATGACGATCTCTTCACCGCCCTGACCTCTGAAGGTGACGTATCCGGCACCTTCCCTGTCCAGGAAAGCAGCGTAAATCCCGTTGCGACGGGCGAAAAAAATCTTTGCGGCGGAGATCACGTCGGCGCCGGAAAGAGTCGTTTCCATCTCCTGAAGAGTTCTGCTGCGCTGCGAATTCGTGGGAGCGGTCATAAAGTGCGAAGAGAGTCGGCGTGCCAGATTCTGCGATCAATTCCCGAGTCGCAATCTACCGGGCGGCTCGCTGCTCCGACAACCTCCTCGACACGATTCAGGAGGCGGCGCAAACCCGAAGAAGAGATTCGAAAATGAGCCGCACACCGAAGTGGAGCGATGCGACCGGGACACGCTCATCATGTCCATGCATCCGCTCTTCGTCAGACTGCTCCATCGGAAACGGCAGAACTCCGTATGCGTTGATCCCAAGCCGCCTCAAGTGCGCGCTGTCCGTCCCGCCAGTGCTCATATAGGGAACAACCGCCATGTCGGGATCGATCGACTTCGCTGCATTCGAGATCGCTGTGAACATTTCAGACTCGGGGTCTGATCCCGGCGCGTCCTCACCGCGAGATTCAATCGATACTGTAACCGCAGGATCGTCGAGGCAGTTCGTGATTCGCTCGGCTACATCCTCGACCGCGTGGCCGGGGATTGTCCGCACATTCAGCATTGCCCTCGCCTCGGCTGGAATCACGTTTCCCGCAACGCCGCCTGACAATGCCACAGCCGATATTCCGTTCCGCATCACTGCATTGAACACCGGAATCTTGGCGAGCACGTCGGCACCAAGCTCCCGCTCGAGCCTGTCGGTGGAAACAATCCGCGTCATGGCATCAGCTATTTCCGGCAGCGGCCAGACCCTGGCGAGCTCGCCGAAAAATCGGGAGGTCGTCGCGGTCAGTGTGACCGGCTCGCGATAGTGGCTGAGCCGAGCGAGCGCGTTACCGAGCACGAACACCGCGTTCCCTTCGAGCGGAATTGCCGCATGGCCCGCAGGCCCGCGCGCAGTCAATGCAACTTGATGCGAAATCTTCTCGGCGGTCTGAATCGCCAGATATCGTTTGCCTCCTTCGATCACGCGTGTTCGGCCGCCCTCATTGATGGCAAACTCCGCGTCGAGATGTTCGCGATGATTCTCGACTAGCCAGCGCATTCCATCGTCGCCACCCGCCTCTTCATCGGATGTCGCGACGAAGACAACATCACGATCGATCTCGATCCCGGCGTCGATCACCGTTCGCTTGATCAGGAGAAGCGCCATGAGGTTGGCGGAGAGCATTCCCTTGTCGTCAATTGCCCCGCGCCCGTACACGTACCCGTCGCGAACGATGCCGCCGAACGGATCGCACGACCATTTTTCGCGCTCCACGCCCACGACATCCATGTGCGCCAGAAGCATTACCGGTTTTCTCGAGCCGTTTCCTTTGAGTCGCGCGATAACAGCGGCGCGATTCGGTGCCGGCGACAGAAGAGTCGTGTCGATTCCATCGCCGCGGAGAATACCGACCAGATATTCGGCGAGCGGCAGCTCGTTACCAGGCGGATTGGTGGTGTCGAAACGGATCAGCGACTGAAGGTGCTCGATCGTCTCGGCTTCGACCGCGCTCCAGTCAGCTGCCAAGCAGCTTCTCGATATTCCTGAGCAAGGGAGCGAAGGAAAGTTTCTCTCCATTCGCACCTATGCGTGACGCGATTTCCTCCGCCGATTCGCGCTGGCCTTCCGACCAGAGATCGCTGATCATCCACGGGCCGGCGGACGGATTGCGATACCAGTCGATGTCGAACCGCGTCACGAGCGACTCGTTGAGCAGCGCCTGAAGCTGCCACGCCCGGAGGTATCGAGTCGAATAGTAGCGTGGATCGAAATCGACAAACGCATCGGCGGTTCGATACTGAAAGTTCGTCGCCGCCGTCAATGTTTCGACGTAAAGGTCCGGCAGGCTGTCCCAGCTCACGGCGCCGCCGTAAGCCTGCACTTCGTAGATCAGCTTGGCGCAGTACCGCCGGATGTAGTGCAGCTCCTCGAATCCCGCGAGACGGAGAAAGTCATCGACATTGCCAGATCCTACTTCGGTGTATCGCAGCAGCCACCCGCGATCCTGAATGCGATGATCCATGAGCATCGCGTAGGATTCGGTCACCGAGTTGTCGCCGAGCCAGCGGTACTCGAAAGGGTAGTCGGCGCGCGCGTGAGCGAAGTGAAGTGCGTGACCTGCCTCGTGAAGCAGTGTCGTGTAGTCGCTCTGCCCGCCGTGCGGGCGGAGCACGAGATAGACTTCTTCCGGCACCCTCGTAGGTGCGCAAAACGCTCGCGCTCGCTTGCCCGGGCGGTCGCCGACGTCGTAGATGATGCGACCGGAGGCAGTCGGATCGCATCCCATTTCCTTCAACTGCCGTTGCACCGATGATTGTAGCTGCCGCTCCGGAAATGCATGGTCGTATTCGGAAGCTCTGAGCAACGCGAGCGCATCGGAGCGAGTCGCTTCACCGGGCTTGAGTCCGAGCGATCTTTTCAAGTGGTGCGAGAGTGATTCATCCCACATCGCCTGGCTGTCACGAATGAATGCCTCGCATTCTGTGGCGAGCGCTTCCAGGGAAACGCCGGTCACTTCTTCGAACGCCGAGTTGTAGCTGGTAGCGATGCCGAGTGACTCGATGAAGTCCTTCTCGCGCTGAATTCTTTCGAGCTTGATGGGTGCGTGCTCTCGCGACACCAGCTCGACGCGGGCATCGTCGAGCGCGAGCCGCTTCTTCCGATCCTTCTGGTTGGCGATCTCGATGGATGCGGCCTGATAAGCGACGGTCTCGCCATCGGCGGTGGTGATGACGGCGCTGCTTTCCCACGCTATCTCTCGCTCGTCGAGCTCGGCCAGTGAGCGCGACGCCTGCGACTCGAGCTGCCACTCGAGCAGCAGTGATGCCGAGCGGCGATCTTCGGTTCCCTTGGCGGAATCCTTGAACTGCTCGAGCGTGAGCGACAGCGCCTCCTCGCCGAGGACATCCGAATATTTGTCGTAGATCGGCTTGAGCTCGGCCGATGCCTTTTGACCCGAATGGGCGAGATAGCTCTCGCGCGATATTTCTTCCGTAAAAGCCTGCCCGTCCCGGCGCAGCCGGTCGAGCGTGAGCTCTTTCATCAGACGATTCGGCTGCCGATGTATTCCTTCAGCGCATCGACGCCAATTCGCTCCTGCTCGAGCGTGTCGCGATCGCGGACAGTGACGGAGTTGGCAGCCGCTGATTCACCGTCGACCGTAATGCAGAACGGCGTTCCGACTTCGTCCTGCCGGCGGTAGCGCCGTCCTATCGCGCCGCTGTCGTCGTAGAAGACGGAGAAAGACTGGCGAAGATCATCGGCGATCTTCTTTGCCATCTCCGGCATTCCATCTTTCTTGACGAGAGGGAATACGCCGGTCTTCGTTGGCGCCAGTGCGGCTGAAAGTCCGAGCACGACGCGTCCCTCGGCTTCGCCTTCGACGCTTTCCTCGCGATAGCCATTTACGAGCAAAGCGAGCAGCGTCCGGTTAGGGCCGACAGCGGTCTCGACCACGAACGGCACATAACGCTTGTTAGCGCCCTGATCGAAATACTCGAGCTTCTTGCCGGAGAATTTTTGATGCTGAGTAAGATCGAAATCGCCGCGATTGTGGATTCCTTCAATCTCCTGGAACCCGAGACTGCCGCCGAAATCGAACTGCACGTCGAACGCTGCGCGCGCGTAGTGGGCAAGCTCGTCGGCCGTATGCTGGTGGAATTGAAGCCGCTCTTCGGACAGGCCAAGACCGCGATGCCACTTCATGCGCTCTTCCTTCCAGTATTCGAACCACTTCATGTCAGTGCCGGGCTCGACGAAGAACTGCATCTCCATCTGCTCGAATTCGCGCGTCCGGAAAATGAAATTCCCCGGCGTTATCTCGTTGCGAAAAGCCTTGCCGATCTGCGCGATGCCGAACGGTACTCGCTGTCGGGTCGACTGCTGCACGTTCAGAAAATTCACATACGTGCCCTGCGCTGTTTCGGGCCGCAGATACACAATGGCAGCGCTGTCCTCGGCGGGTCCCATGAAAGTCTTGAACATGAGATTGAACTGCCGCGCTTCGCCGAGTGTGCCCTTCATTCCACAGGCGGGGCACTGTGCGTCGGGCGTACCGGGCGTGCCCTTGATGCGCGGATCGTCAGCGCGAAAGCGCTTCTTGCAGTTGCGGCAATCGACGAGCGGATCGACGAACCCGCCGACGTGCCCACTCGCTTCCCACACGCGAGGATGCATGAGGATGGCAGAGTCGAGACCTTCGATATCGGAGCGCGAGCGAACCATCGCCTTCTACCAGCGCTCCTGCAGGTTGCGCTTGAGCTCGACACCGAGCGGGCCATAGTCCCAGACGGACCCGGTACCGCCGTAAATCTCGGAGGACTGGAAGATGAAACCGCGCCGCTTACAGAGCGACACGAGTTTTTCCATCACGTCAGGCTGGTTCGGCATTAGCTGCTAAATATAGCAGGCCGAGGGTTGCGTTAACTGAACATTGGATGGTACGAGCTATCGATTCTCTGCCAGACAAAAGACGATGGACGCACAGCCCGCAGAGACGGGAGAAACGGCGAGGAACTTCATGAACCAGCTAGAAAAACGAGACCAGAAAACTTCGACACGCAGACCACAGAGCAGTTGTCTGCTCTGTGTCAAGTTTCTCCTGCAGTTTCGGCGGTCTCTGCATCAAAATGCAGTTGCAGTTCCCGGGACAATCTCAAGTCGCGGAGATGATCTGATCCCGCCGCGTACCTACACTCACATGCGAGATCGGCGTTTCCACCAGGGACTCAATTCTGTCGAGATACGTTCGCGCCGCCGAGGGAAGGTCGTCCAGCGAGCGGGCGGCCGACGTATCTCTCTGCCAGCCATCGAGCCACTCGTATTGAGGCTGGGCCCCCTCGAGCGCAGCAAGGTCGCCAGGAAATTCGGTATGCAGATCATTGCCGACCTGATAACCGGTGCAGATCGCCACCCGGTCGAACGTGTCCAGCACGTCGAGCTTCGTGACAGCGAGACCAGTCAGGCCATTCACTCTCGATGCGTAACGCACAACGACACCGTCGAACCACCCGCAGCGGCGCGGACGACCAGTCGTCGCACCAAACTCGTTACCCAGCTTTCGCATCTGCGCGCCGAGCTGTTCGTCCATCTCCGTTGGGAGGGGGCCATTGCCGACACGGGTCGTGTACGCCTTCACGATTCCGAGCGCCGCATGAATTGCGGTCGGGGCGATGCCTACGCCGATGGCTGCTCCGCCCGAAGTGGTGCTGCTCGACGTTACGAACGGATAGGTGCCGTGATCGATGTCGAGCAACGAGCCCTGCGCACCCTCGAGCAGAACATTCGCGCCCTGCTTGATCGCGCGATGAATCATGAGTCCGACATCTTCGGTGATCGGAAGAATGCGCGGCGCAAGTCTCTCGAGGAGCTGCATCGTGGAATCAACGCTGGCTCTTTCCTTCACACCGAAACCCACCAGCAGCGCGTTTGCATGCGCGACGCCCCGCTCCACCAACGCGCGCAGCCGATCGGTGTGACGAAGATCGAGGACACGAACGCCCCGCCGCGCAATTTTGTCTTCGTAAGCCGGACCGATGCCTCTTCCGGTTGTTCCGATCTCCTTACTCGCAACGCTGAGCGAGTCCACCATCTTGTGAAACGGAAGAACGAGGTGGGCGCGGTCGCTCACGTAAAGGCGTCCCTGTACATCGACGCCGTCAGCGATCAGCTCATCGATCTCGGTGAACAACGTGTCCGGATCGAGCACC
This sequence comes from Gemmatimonadales bacterium, assembly GCA_038208605.1. Lineage (GTDB taxonomy): Bacteria > Gemmatimonadota > Gemmatimonadetes > Gemmatimonadales > Gemmatimonadaceae > UBA4720. The sequence goes on from JBBQYO010000024.1 coordinate 18,804, forward strand.
ACACCATTGCCGATCGCGCAGCGAACTCCCGGATGCATGATCCCACTGGGGATTTGATGAAGAACGAACGATTTGTCGCCGATGTGAACAGTGTGTCCGGCGTTCGCGCCTCCCTGATACCGTACGACCCAATCAGCCCGCTCAGCCAGGACGTCGACGAGTTTTCCCTTCCCTTCGTCGCCCCACTGTGCCCCAACGATCACAACCGTGCGAGTCTTCGAGTCGAACAATGCAGCTCCATGGGCGCGCGAGATCTCGGGGCGGATTGGCGCCTGCGAAAACCTCAAAAGGACTGAAAATGGAAACGCCCCGGGCATTTGCCCGGGGCGTTGATTCAATCTACGGCGGCGGGTAGTGGTGTCAATCGCCGGGCGTTAACCCATCGCCGCGAAGAAAATCCACGATGCGATGGCGCATCCGATCCCCATCTTCACCGCGGTCGCCGCCACGCGGCCGATAAGTGCGCCGGTCGCGACCTTCGCGGAGGCGCCACCACCTCTTCCAAGGCTGAGCTCGGCCCCCAACGCTCCGATGAAGCTGCCAGCAAACGCGCCAATCATCGGACCAATGATCGGCACAGGAAAGCCCATGAACGCTCCGACCATTCCGCCGATGATCGCACCCCAGGCAGCCCTGCGTGAGCCGCCGTACTTCCTCGCAAACTTTCCCGACAGCATGAACTCGATCACCTCGGCGATGATGCCGAGTATGCCGACACCGACAAGTGTGAACCAGCTGATCGGGCTGGGCTGTACCACCATGTTGTACACGACGGCACTCGCTATCATCACCCACAGGCCGGGGAGGCCGAGCGCAATGAGAACCAGCGACAGTCCGAGCACAAGAACGAGAATGACGAACGCCATCAGCTTAGCTCCTGGACGATTGCAGCGATGAGACTGGCTGCTTTTGCAATGCCGGTGCCTTCGATGCGGTCAGGCACGTCTCTGGAAGTATGTACGCAGGCAAGAGTCGCGATGTTTCCGCGACTCAACGTAAAGGACTCCCAGCCGGCATCGGTGAACGCGATGTTGTCGGCAAGAATTCCTGGAATCATCTCGCGCAGTCGAACCATTCGCGGGCCCATCCTGGATCCGCTGAACGCTGCGGCATTGACCGTTTCCATCTGGAGTCTGCTCGCCGCGCGATCGATCGCCTGGTCGAGCCGGCTGATTTTCGCTCCACTTGCCATGCAGATGAACTTGCCGTCGTCGTCGATCGTATCGCAGTTAATCGCAATTCCGGTTTCGACTTCGGTCGCGACGAAATGGCGCGCGCCGGCGAGGCCCAATTCTTCAGCGCTCGTTATCAACACGCCCACATTCGAGCCGGCGCCGAGCGTTTGCGCGGCAAGGATTACGGAAGCAACACCGCTGGCATTGTCCAGTGCGCCTGGAGAACGATTTCCGATGAAGCAGAAAATGATCGGAAGTGCGGCGACGCCCGCAAGGTAGGAAAGGATCGTTGCGGCGGTTGCGAAGGGTGCCGTGTTCGTAAAGCCGGTCGACTGAAACGGAAAGCCAAACATTGCGAGCACCAGTACGGAAGCCATGACGCCCGCCCCTATCAACGCAAAGGTGACGGCGGATGCGATTCGAAGGGCCATTGGGATCGTCTGCGACTTGGAGTCGAGATGCGCAACGAGCCACACAAACGGCCGCGAGTCAGCCCCGCCACGCGTTGCAACGAGATTGGTAGCTCTGGATCGCATGACGCTCAGCGAGAGAACGCCGTACCGCGAAATCCAGTAGCCGGCCAGGCTCAACAACCCGAGCCCGAAGATATTGACGATCAACCCGAGCACGGGCATGTGATGTTTTGCCGCGAAGTGCGCGGCAAGCCAGACAATTGTTGCAGCCATCAGCGCAACGAGTGAAGGTCCCCATCTGCCGGGAGCTTCGGAGTATTCGAACGGCTGCTCGGTTACCTCGTATCCGCAGTCCTCGAGCAGGCTGCGACAATACTTTCTGGCGGTTGTTTCGTTCGCGCTTCCGGCAAAGCGCGTCGAAGCAGCGAGGACCGAGATGATGTGCCGTGCTCGCGCAGCAGCCGTTGAATCCTGCGGAGAAGGCCGAGTTACGATAGCCCCATCAGCTTCTTCGTTTCGCGAAGAGTGACGCTCGAGACTTCGCGCGCAGCTGCAGCGCCATCGGCAAGCGACCGATCGAGAATCGCCGGATTGCTCCGGATTTCTCTGGCGCGCGCGCGTATGGGAGCCAGCTCGGTATCCATCGATTCGAGAAGCACC
>JBBQYO010000025.1:0-20960 GCA_038208605.1 Gemmatimonadales bacterium
GCCGGGCTGGCTGATGTAGTCGCTGATGTCCTCGGTGGCGATGTCGGCGAGCTTGGCGCCGTCGCGGTAGGCAACGCAGTTGATCAGCATGGGGGCTCCGGCGCCGGTTCCGGTTGCAGTTGCGGTTGCGGTTGCGGTTGCAGTTGCGGTTGCAGTTAAAACCTGGCTTCCACATAGAGATTTGCCCTGATCTTCTTCTCCGGATAAATCCCGCGGGCTACGTCAAACCGAACCAGCCCATCCATGAACGAGGCACCCACTCCCGCTCCACTGATCGGCCGTCCCGGATCCGAGAAGTCGTGGCGACTCCCCGCCCAGCCAATGTCGTAGAACACAACCGGCCGCGCTCCGACAAAGCTCGATCCAAGCTCAACACGAGACATCCAGAACGCATCACCAATCGCGGCACCTGCGGCCTGCCCGCGAATTGTCTGGCTTCCACCAAGGAACCACGCACGCTGAACCGGAACGGTTCCCACCGACGAACCTGCAGCTACAGTCAACGCGCCATCCAGTCGTCGAGTAATTCCGTGCGACACCGTCGCGTCGAACATGCCGCGCACATAGTCAACCGGACCGGTCACCGCCTCTGCACGCGTCTGCCCGAACAACCGCAGCCCATGCGGATCGAGCCCGCGCGTACCATGACGCTCGGCGGCAACTCCAAAATAGGTTCCATTCTCTGCATCGATGTTGTCGTCGAACTCCTTGCTTCCGATTCGCCCGGCGAGCGAAAAGTTCGTCTTCTTCCTGGCGTCGCTCTGATGCTCGGCGAAGAGCCTCCAGGAGCCGGTTGCGGAGTCATCTCCGGTCCCTGTCAGCTCAGCGCCGAGCGTTCTGTAGTAGAAGCCTTCGTCGCGTCCCAAGAGCAACGCTGAAAGCGATGATCCGAAACTGAACGGATCGCTGAAATCATTTGCCGATGCGAGCCGGCGATACGCATTGATGCCGAGTGTGTGGCGGCCGTCGCTCCGTGCAAGCCCGAGCTCACCATTCGGCTGCCAGTCGGCAATACCAATCCGGGCGGACGCATGCGCGGTGTAACCCTGACCAAGTGATTGCGACGCAGCAATTCCCGTCGACAGACCCTCGATCTTGTTATAGCGCGTTTGATTCAATCCATAAGTGAATACGATAGGCTGAGGAATGAATCCCGGCTGCGCACTCAACGTGAGCGCTTCGGAAACGAGAGCATCGCGCTCCTTCGCCCCGAACACCTCCTCGCCATCGTCATAGATCGACTTTGGAAGTTCGGGAGAATGAGCCAGGGCAACACTGTCGCAAGGCGTTCTCACGATCATCGATTGTCCGCTCTCCGTACGTCTGAGCGTACGTGTCCTGCTCCCACCCTCGTTGCATTCCGTTCGTCTTCTCGCGATGCGCAGAGCCCGCGATACCGAATCCCGCGCGGTGTCACCAACGGCAATCTGAGGGATCGCAATCGGCAGCTTGCCATTGACGCTAGCGTACTTGAAACTCTGTTCCATCTTGAATGGCACGTGCATGAAGCCGGCTTGCGCTTCGCCTTCGAGCGCCTGAAGTCTTGGCATCCAGAACTGCCCTTCATGAAGCCCGTACTCTACGGTGATTGCGTTTACCTGTGCCTTGAGCGGAGAAATCATGGCCTTCACCCATTTCGGTGGCTTGTCCTCCCCGTCGTCAGCTTCCTGATCGGCAATCGCCCAGATGTCCATCGGCTCCGCAAGTCGATAAACCGCTCGGACAAGACGAGCGCTCGTGACATCGAACCACAACGAGCCCAGCGCGACGTTCCATTTTGGAGCGCGGGGACGAACTACGAGCTCCCGGAGCTGAATGCGCTTTCCTCCCGGCAGCTGGAAGGAAACAGAATCACCACTGGCGTACGTGTAATAGGCCTCTGCGCCTTTCGCGAGGGGATGAATGATCTCGTTCTCACTGACGTCCTTCTTTGCGATACCAGACCCGATCCACAGGCCCTCTCGGCCGGGATAGTACGGGATTGCGACTTCCTCATCGAGATTCATGTCGCCATCACCCGCGCCCTCCAGCATCGGCATGACCGCGCGCTGTCCCAGCACCTCGACATAAGCTGGACTGCCGCGCGACCAGACGACCCGGGCGGCACGCTCTGATCTCATCAAAAGCCGGTCGCGCCCAATGCGCTTGAACCCCATGCCCACCGACATCCGCTCGTACGAAGTCGCGTCGTAACCAGTGAGGGCCGAATCCTGATCGAGCCGGGCATCGCGCGCCATTGCAAGGAGCCTGGCGGCTTGAGGGTCCTTGAATGCAGACGCAAGAACTGCAGATGTGACCGGAATTCTCTTTGCTCGCCGACGATCGGATTTCGTCGAATCGTGAACGGAGCGATGGTCACGCAGCGAATCCATGAAAATCTCATGGCGAAGCTCAGACGAGTCGCGCTTATGCGCCACCACGCTATCCGGCTGTTTCGTTTTGCCGCCACCGATTGTGACGTGAGCGCTGGTCTGCGCGAACACCAGCGCCGTGAGAAGTGCAAACATTGTTTGTCTTGTGCCTTACCGGCGGTGATTGAGCGGGAATGTGTATGATACGCCGAGCTGCCACGTTACCTGATCGGTCTTGCTCGTCCGCGGAAAAAGGGTGATCGATCCGTCAGCATTGTCGCGAATGCCGCCCTCTTTCAGATAGCTTGCCCGGCCGCCGTAGAAATATCGTGCACCGGCGTGGAGCTTCCACATGTTCTGCGCACCGAGCGGGACGTAGACGCCACCGCCAAAAATCCATGCGGATGTTGCGTCGTCCTTGTTGGTCGTGCTCGCGTATTCGTAATTGCTGTCCGAGCCGCGAACCGATGTCTGAGTAGTGAAGTCCATCACGCCCACGGCGGCGTTCAAGTACGGCTGAAAGCGTCCGACGGGGACTGTGATCTGTGGTCCGATGCTTCCCCAGAATACCGAGTTGGTGGTTTCGACATCGAGAGAAACGCGGCCGGTAATCGGCAGGTAGGGAGCATGCAGCGTCTCGCTTCCGTATTGCATTCCGCCGAGGTCGCCGCGAATGCTGAAGATTCCTTCCCTGTCGAGGCGAAACAGCCCGCCGACGTTTCCGCCAAACCCTTCGGTGTCGATCTCGGTGGCGAACTCACCCTTCGGTTGCGCGACAAGAAGATCGCCGACGATTGTGAACCTCGATGGAGTGGTTTCCCATCTGCGAGGCATGCGGCGCGATTGCGCAGTGGCGGTTGTAGATACGAGTGATATCGCGATGACCGACGCGAGTATCGACGACCATGTGTATAGCATAACTTCTCCGTGGCAGTGTCTACGGGAGCCGAAGGCACCCGGCATGCCTGCGCCGCGTTTCCTCCTATCTCACGATACGGCATAGCCTTAATCGAGGTTTCAATGCGCTGGAAACGTATGATTGCCCCATCGATATGACACAGTTTGTCCACCAATGGTGACATCACCTTTCGCTCTGCTTGTAAAAGGCCTCCGGAAATCCTATGGCGACGTCGTCGCCGTGGACGGCCTTGATCTGGAGATGAAAGTCGGTGAATGCTTTGGCCTCATCGGCCCCAACGGCGCCGGTAAGACAACCACGATCGAGATCTGCGAAGGTCTGCTCGAGCGCGATTCGGGAGATCTCGAGGTTCTGGGGATGAAGTGGGAATCCAACGGCGACAAGCTGCGTGAAAAACTCGGCATCCAGCTTCAGGACACTCAGCTTTCCGAGAAGCTGACAGTGTCGGAAACGTTGCGGCTCTTCAGAAGCTTCTATGTGAGGGGCCGCGAGGTAAGCGACGTCATCGATGTGGTTCAGCTTGCAGAAAAAAAGAACGCTCGCGTCGGAACGCTGTCCGGCGGTCAGAAGCAGCGCCTGGCGATTGCGTGCGCGCTGGTGGGAGATCCCGATCTGGTTTTTCTCGACGAGCCGACGACCGGGCTCGACCCCCAGTCGAGACGTCAATTGTGGTCGCTGATCGAAGAATTCAAATCGAGCGGAAGGTCGATTCTACTCACGACACACTATATGGATGAAGCGGAGAAACTATGCGACCGCGTCGCCATTGTCGATCACGGACGCGTCATCGCGCTTGGAAGTCCGGCCGAGCTGATCGAGTCGATCGGAGCAACGATTCCCGCTCCGCCGCCGCGGACGACTACCCACAGCCTCGAGGATGTGTTCGTCGCTCTTACCGGGAGAACGCTTCGCGATGAGTGAAATGAATGTGAGCACGCCGCCGCGCAAATTCTCCGACCGGTCGCTCGTTCAGCTCACGCTCGTTCGGTTCCGCGAATTCATTCGCCAGCCGGAAGCAGTGTTCTGGACGTTCGTCTTCCCGATCCTGCTTGCAGTAGGCCTGGGTCTCGCCTTCAGGTCGAGGCCGCCGGAGCGTCCTCGAGTCGGCGTTGTTTCGTCCGGAGCCCCAGCCGATGTCGTTCTCGCCTCGCTCAAAAAGGACTCGACGCTGAACGTCGAGGCGTTTTCGACTGACACGGCCGGAGAGCACGCGCTGAGAACTGCAAAGATCGCGATCCTCATCGTTCAGGACGGCGCAGGCGGAGTTCGATACGTGTTCGATCCACAGCGAAGTGAATCCGCCAATGCACGACTCGTCGCCGACCGTGCTATTCAGACCGGAGCTGGACGTGCGGATCGGGTGCGGGTCTCCGAGCGCCGCGTCACCGAGCGCGGCGCACGCTACATCGACTTCGTGATACCAGGATTGCTCGGCATGAACCTCATGGGCAGCGGAATCTGGGGACTGGGCTTCGCGATTGTCGATTCACGCAGCAAGCGCCTGCTCAAGCGGTTCATGGCGACACCGATGTCGCGCGCCGAGTACCTGATGTCGTTTCTGTTCTCGCGGATGTTTTTCCTCATCCTTGAAGTCATCACGCTGCTTGGCTTCGGGGTGCTTGCGTTCAAGGTGCCGATGCGCGGATCGATCGGCAGTCTCGCCTTGATCTGCGTGCTGTCAGCGCTCGCGTTCGGCGGCATCGGGCTGCTCATTGCGTCGCGCGCAAAGACGGTCGAAGGAGTTTCCGGACTGATGAATTTCGTAATGCTCCCGATGTGGATTTTTTCGGGAGTGTTTTTCTCGTCGAGCAACTTTCCGAATATCGTTCAGCCGCTGATCAAGGTGTTGCCTCTTACCGCGGTGAACGATGCGCTGCGCGCAAACATGCTCGAAGGCGCGTCGCTCTCCGGTGTAAGCACGCAGCTTCTGATAATTACCGCATGGCTGATCATCAGCTTCGTCGCCGCGCTCAAGCTTTTCCGCTGGCGTTGAGCGCATCACTGCTCGCAGTGGGGCTAGACCATGGCGAGCTCTGCAACCCATCTCGTCTCGATCATTTTCGTGGCGGCTTCAGCGTCCACCGGCTCGGAGATCAGGAAGCCCTGAACCTCTTCGCATTCGAGGTTGATGAGATCGGCGAGCTGTTCAGGTCGCTCGATTCCTTCCGCGACGACGCGCAGATCGAGTGCGTGCGCAAGCGCAATGATGGCCCGCACGATCATCCGGTCTTCAGCGAATTTTTCGATTCGATCGACGAATGAGGCGTCGATCTTGATCGCATCGACCGACAATTTGCGGAGATAATTCAGCGACGAATATCCCGGTCCGAACTCACCGATCATTACCCGGACTCCGCGGGCGCGTAGAGGCGCCAGTGTCTTCCTCGCTGAATCGAGATCTTCGAGAATGGCATCTTCGGTCAACTCCAGCATGATGCCCCGCGGATCTGCGCCGCTCTCGCCGATGGCCTGCATGATCATGCTCGCGAAATCGGGATGCGTGAACTGCTGAGGCGAAAGATTGATCGTTACGGGCACAGGATGAAGCCGAATCTCCTGCCATCTGCGGGCCTGGCGGCACGCTTGCCTGATCGCCCAATCACCGACGGGAGCGATCAGACCCGTTTGCTCGAGCATGCCGAGAAATGAATCGGCGCGCAAAAGTCCGCGCGACGGATGGCGCCATCTCAGCAGCGACTCGAACCCGTGCAGTCGCCCATTGGTTGTCGAGACGATCGGCTGGTAATGCAGCTCAAACTCTTCATTTTTCACGGCGCGAAGGAGATCTGTCTCGAGCTCGAACAAATCCAGCGTGCGCGCATGCATTGACGGGTGAAACACTTCTGCTCGCGCCCGGCCAAGTGCTTTCGCTGCGTACATGGCGATCTCGGCGTCGCGGAGAATGTCTTCTGCAGACGTGTATGAGGACGCTACGCGCGCGATGCCGATGCTGGCTGTGGTGTAGACTGACGTCCCTGAAAGGTTGAACCCGCGAATGAGCTCCTGCTGGACACGCTCGGCGAAATCCGCCGCCGAGCCAGAGAGGCCCGACTCTTCGAGAAGGATCACGAACTCATCGCCTTCGATAAGGGCGATCGAGTCTCGTGTGGCCAAACGGCCACCTAGACGAATGGCGATGGCGGCGAGGAGCTCGTCTCCGGCGCGCCGGCCGAGGCTCGAGGTCACCACCCTGAACCGGTCGAGGTCGACACTGAGAACAACGAAGCGATCGCTGAGACAGCCTCTCGTCCGGCCGAGCTCGCTTCCGAGCTTGTCGAGGAAGTGGCCTCTGTTCAGGAGGCTTGGTGCAATCGGGCGTATTGAATCAGGCGGGGGGAGGACAAAAGACTCGGCCTCCGCCGGTAAGGCAGGCTGGATCACTATTTTTTTCTTGAGGGGCTTCCGCTTACAGCATTCGGGAAGAGGCCGATTCGCCTTAGTTCCGGGGCGGGATGGGATGATATCCAACCGATTCCCCGCGATGCCAATACCTATTAGGTGGCTTTGTCATAGCTCAGCGGAATAAGTCTCTTTCCGCACCCTCAACCGTGGCCTACGTTTGCGATGCTATCCAGGCAGAGCGTCGATGGAGCTGAGGCACCTTAGATATCTGATCGCCGTCAGCGAGGAGACAACTTTCGTCCGCGCGGCTGAGCGATTGCGCCTCGCGCAGCCCGCCCTTTCACGACAAATCCACAACCTCGAAAAGGAGCTGGGAACTTCCGTTTTCAATCGCGGACGCAGCGGGGTTACCCTGACCGGGGCCGGTGCAATCGCCTTGTCGTTCGCCCGGTCAATCATTCAGAAGGTCGACAACGCTGTCGTACGAACGAGAATGGCAGACGCCGGCAAAGTCGGTCATTGCCGCATTTATGCGTCGGTATGGGGGTTGTGGACAGGCTTTACCGGCCGACTCGCTGCTCACCTTGCAGCAACGGAGCCGGGCATTTCATTGAGCGTCGAAGAAGCCGGCGTGAGTGGTCACTGGAAGGGCCTTCGGTCAGGCGCTGTCGATCTCTCGATCTCGTCGACGCCGCCGAAGACTTTCACTGACCTCGTGTCGGAACCGTTGGTCAGGGACAGCGCCATCGTTATCCTGGCCAGAGACCACCCGCTCGCGAATCGCACCAGTATTCGGCTTGACGAGCTAAAGGACGAGCTCTTGCTGCTCTACGATGCAAAATCCATCAACCGCGTGGATCACGATCCATTCTCGGCCTTCGAGCGCGCAGGTTTCAAACCAGCCGCGACGCGCGATGTGTCGACGAGCGAAGGGCTGATTGCGATGGTCGCGGGCGGCGTCGGCTGGTCTCTTCACCGACGCTCGCTCATCGGAAAAATCCCCAGTGTGGCAATGGTTCCGGTCGACGGCTTTCACCTCGACTATCCCGTCGCACTTGTTCGCCGGAAAACAGAATCGCGTCCGGTTGTATTCACTGTCGCGCGACGAATTCGCGAGCTCGCAAAGCGGGACTATCCCGAACTGTATGCGCCGAGCGAGAGTGATATTGAAGTGACGCCGCCGCGTGAGGCTGAGGGCGTCGGCGCAGCGTGGATAGGGCTGCGTGATCTTCGCTACTTCGCTGCCGTCGTCGAAGAAAAGAGCATCGGCCAGGCAGCGGAACGCCTCGGCATATCGCAGCCCGGTGTTTCACGGCGGATCACGCACTTCGAGCGCGACATCGGCATCAAACTTTTTGTTCGGAGCACCAGGGGAGTTACGCTTACGCCTGCCGGTGAAGCGCTATATGAGGACACACAGGACATTGTCGACCAGGCAGACCGGCTTCCATTCGAAGTGGCCCGGGGACAACGGGCGATTGCGGGACGATGTACAATCGCAGCGATCTCTCCGCTTCAGGTACGAAACATCATCGCATCGGTGATTCGGGAAGCCGCGGCGGATCTTCCGCACCTGGACATCGTTCCATCCAACGTGCCCACTCCTCTACAGCCGGCGATGATCCAGAGAGGAGAATTCGATATCGGCCTCTGTCATCCATTCTCTCACCTCGTGGCTGAATATCCCGATCTCGATTGCTGCGAGATCCTGTCTGATGTCATCGACGGTGCGCTCATCCCGGTCAACCATCCGCTTGCCCGAAAAGCCAGCATCACGTTCGACGAGATCGGGAATTTTCCCTTCCTTTTCTTCCCGCGGGAATTTCATCCCGGGTTTTATGATTTCGTGATGACGACATTTGCGGAACGAGGCTATGCTTCGGTGATGGGGCCAAAACAGGAAGGACTCCTGACCATCTGGTCTCTTGCCGCGGCGGGAGAAGGGTGGACTTTTGGATTTGGCTCGCTGGGTATCGAACCACCGCCTGGTCTCGTCGACGTGCCCATTGAGGGCTTTGCCATTCCCTGGGGCGTGGACATGCTGACGCGCAAGGACGAATCGCGGCCAACCACACTGACTGTAATCGCACTGATCCGGAAAGCCGCGGCGCGTTTCGAGTGACCGACGAACAGCGTGACGACGTTGCCGCACAAGCCGGGCTCGACGCTGGACCGATAACCATTCCGCGCTCCGAGCTCGACGTCCGCACCTCGCGATCTTCCGGCGCCGGCGGGCAGCACGTCAACAAGACTTCCTCACGCGTGGAGATATCGTGGAATGTCGCGCGCTCGGTGGCCTTGAGCGGCGAACAGCGCGATCTTCTGCAGACACGGCTCGCATCGAGACTGAGCGAAGAAGGCGCAGTTCGTGTCGTCGCAAGCGACACGCGAAGCCAGCTTAGAAATCGAAACGCCGCTGAACAGCGGCTGGCTGATCTCATCGCACGATCGCTAACCGTTCAGAAAAGACGAAAACCAACCAGAAAACCGCGCGCTGCCAACGAAGCGCGCCTTACGGAAAAGAAACAGCACTCTGACAAGAAACGAGACAGACAGCGACGCACCGCGGAGTAGGGTCATCGCTGCGTTCGCGGCCATTTACATCATCTGGGGCTCGACGTACCTCGCAATAAGATTCGCGATCGAGACACTGCCGCCCTTCCTGATGGCGGGAACGCGTTTTCTTCTGGCTGGCATCGTTCTTTTCGTATGGTCACGCTCACGTGGAGCGCCGAAACCGTCCAGACGCGAGTGGCGCAACACCGCCATCGTCGGCGGCTGTCTCGTATTTGCGGGCAATGGAGGAGTAGTGTGGGCGGAGGCGATGGTTCCATCCGGAATGGCTGCGCTGCTCGTTGCGATTCTTCCATTCTGGATGGTCGCGATCGAGTGGGTTCGGCCCGGCGGCCGCCGGCCTGGACTTGCTGTCGCGATTGGACTGGTCGTTGGCCTCGTTGGACTCGTCGTTCTAATCGGTCATCCTGCCTTGCATCCAGGTTCGCCAGTGACAACGAGCTCTGGTGATGGCGTTCGCCTGATCGGCGCAGTCGTCCTCATGTGCAGCTCACTGTGCTGGGCACTTGGCTCGATCTATTCACAGCATGCCGTTGTCCCGCGGTCTGCCATCCTCGGCACCGGAATGCAGATGATTTGCGGCGGAGGACTGTTGCTTCTCACCGCCTCTATCAGAAACGAGCCGATGCAGCTCGACCTCGCCAGTGTTTCGGCGAGGTCGATATGGGGATTTGTCTATCTCACGACTATCGGATCGCTCGTGGGATACACTGCATACGTGTGGCTCCTTGCCCACCAGCCTCCGTCACGAGTATCCACCTACGCGTACGTGAACCCTGTCGTTGCAGTCTTTCTCGGCTGGGCCTTCGCGGGCGAAGCATTGTCGCTTCGCACCGCGATTGCCGCTGCGATCATCGTTGGTGCAGTCGCGATAATTACGACCGCACGGAGCTCATCGCCGGCTCTGGAACGGGGTTGACCGCACCGGGCGGAATGCGGTGTTCTGCGGTTCCCTTCGGCTCCATCCCGAACTTCTTCATTACCCACTCGCGCCACTCGTCCATGATCTCATAGAACGTCGGGATGACGATGAGCGTCAAGACCGTAGACGTGATGACACCGCCGATGACAGCGCGCCCAAGCGGAGCGCGGAACTCTGCGCCTTCGCCACGACCGAGAGCCACCGGAATCATTCCGGCGATGAGCGCCAGAGTCGTCATCATGATCGGACGCAGACGAATCGCACCGGCCTGAATCAGCGCTTCGCGTCGAGGCAGGCCGTCCTTCTCACGCGCCCATTTTGCGAAATCGATGAGCAGGATGGCGTTTTTCGCCACGATGCCCATCAACAGAATCACCCCGATCAGGCTCATGATGTTGATGGTGCTTCCCGTGATCATCAGTGCAAGCATGACTCCGATGAGCGAAAGCGGAAGCGAGATCAATATTGCGAGCGGCTCGAGGAACGATCCGAACTGCACGACGAGGATCAGATACATGAGCATCACCGCGATGCCGAGTGCGGCGAAGATTCTTCCGAACACCTCCGCCTGGCTGTCGACTTCACCGCCCTGCGTAAGTCTCACGCCGGGCGGCATGTTCACCTTCGAGATCCGGGCATTGATGTCTTTCATTACTTCGCTGAGCGAGCGTCCCGACGTGTTCGCCTCGACAGTGACCACTGGATCAGCATCGAGGTGCGTAATCTGCGCCGGGCCAAGGCCCTGCGTCACGGTCGCGATCTGTCCAAGCGGAAGGGTCGACGTTCCGCCATTGCCATTCGAGATCATGAGTGGAAGCTTCTCGAGATCGCTGGCACGCTGCCTCGCCTCTGGAGCGAGACGCACGTTGACATCGCGCATCTCGCCGGTTGGATCGACCCAGTCTCCGGCTTTGATTCCCGCAAACGCAGGACGCAGCGACTGCGCTACCTGACCAACAGTGACACCGATGCTGCCAGCGAGGCCGCGGTTCATCTGAACCTCGAGCTCGGGCTTCTGTCCCTTCGTTGAAAGTCCGACATCGACTGCGCCCTTCACCTGCTTCACTTGCGCCTGAATTGCCTCGGCAGCGAGGCCGAGTGATTGCGGAGTGCCGCCTCTCAGCTGAAGCTGAATCTGCTTTTGCGCACCCTGAAAATCATTGGTGAATACGTTCATCTTCGCACCGCCGATGCGGCCAACTTCGGTCCGAAGCTGGCGTCCGAAATCTTCAGCGTGAATGTGACGCTTGTTCTTCGGAACGAGATGTACGTAGATGTTGCCGACATCTACCGCACCTGTGCCACCGCCCAAAGTCGTATACGTGTAGTCGACGATGTTCTTGTGCTCGCGAACTATTCGCCCCACTTCTTCCGCCTTGATGCGCGTGTAGTCGAGGTTTGAACCGGGAGGAGTTTCGATGCCGATATTGAGCTCCGATCTGTCATCGGTTCCGAAGAAGCTCGCACCGACGAGTCCAACCGCTGGAAGCGCGAGGGCGCCGGCAAATGACACAAGCGCGAGGCCAACCATCGCGAGACGGTGATCGAGCGCCCATCCGATGACCCTCTTGTAGCGCTCCGCCTGCCTGTTGAACCAGATGTTGAAGCGATCGAGAGTTCTTGCGATCGGATTGCGACGCTCGTGTGCTTCGACCTGCGGATCCGCCCAGTAGGCCGAAAGCATCGGATCGAGCGAGAACGACACAAACAGCGACACCAATACCGAACATGCGATCGTGAGTGCAAACGGCTTGAACCATTGGCCCGCTACTCCGTACATGAATCCAACCGGCACGAACACGGCGACGATGGAGAAGGTCGTCGCTGCAACGGCGAGTCCGATCTCGTCCGTGCCTTCGTGCGCCGCAGTCATGTGATCCTTACCCATCTCGATGTGACGCACAATGTTCTCTCGAACGACGATTGCGTCATCTATCAATATTCCGATCGCCAGCGACAGGCCGAGCAGTGACATCGTGTTGAGCGTGAAGCCGAACGCCCATACGGCGACGAACGAGGCGAGCACGGACACCGGCAGAGCGAGACCGGTAATAACCGTCGATCTCCATGAGTTGAGGAAGATGAAAACCACGAGCACAGTCAGAAGAGCGCCTTCGATCAGCGCCTCTTCCACGTTGCGCACCGAGTGAGCTACACGCACGCCCGAATCACGCACGACGTTGATCTTTACGCCCGGCGGAAGATCCTTCTCGAGCCTCGTTATTGCTGTCTGAATCTTGTTGCTTACCGAAGTCGTACTGTATCCCTTCGACTTGGTGATATCGATACCAATTGCTTCCTTGCCATCGAGGTTGTTGATGTTTGCCGAGTCCTTCTGCCAATACAGCGCGAGCGTGCGTTGTTCGCGCGTGCCGTCGAGCGCATCCGCAACCTGGCCGAGCCGAACGATCTGTCCGTTCTTTTCCGCCACTACGAGCTGCATGAAATCAGCGGGTCCATCGAGACGGCCCTGAAGACGAATCGCTCGCTCATCCAGCGTTCCGTTCACGCTTCCGACGGGCGCCGCAAGATTCTGCGCCGCGAGCGCCTGAACGACCTGCGCGACACTGATGCCCGCAGCCTGCAACGCTTCGGGACGAAGCTGAATAGTCATCTCACGCTTCACTTCACCGACAATGTTCACCTGCGACACTCCGGGAATTCCCTTGAGTGCGCTGGTGATTGTCGGGTCGGCCATACGCGTGAGCTGCGCCGGCGAATACGAGTCCGACGCGAGGGTCAGCGACACAACGGGACGATCTGACGGGTCCAGACGCTGAAGAATCGGCTCCTTCATCTCTACCGGGAGATCCGAACGAATCGACGAGATCGCATCGCGAATGTCCTGCGTCGCCTGAGAGATGTCTTTCTCGAACAGGAACAGCACGGTGATCTGCGCGTATCCGTCGGACGCGGTGCCGTAAATCTTGTCTACACCGGAGATACCCTTGATCGCATCTTCGACAGGCTTGAGCACCTCGCGCTCTACGCCTTCAGGTGATGCTCCAGGATATGGAATTCCGGTGAGCACGATTGGCTGCTGCACGTCCGGGAACTCGTCAGTCTGAAGACGAAGCAGAGCAAAGAGACCGAAGACGACAAGGGCAACCATCGCCACCACTGTGATCATGGGGCGCTTGATGGCAAAATCTGAAATAACCATGTGCTATGCTCCTGGTTTTCTGGTCAGTGCCTTATCCGCCGGCGCCGACACCTTTACGATCGTTCCCGGCGTGATTCCCTGCGCCGCGCCGAGGAGAAGCGTGTCGCCTGCCTGAACGCCTGACACAATTTCAATTTTCTCGGTTCCTTCATCCTTGAGGCCAAGCTGCACAGGAACACGCTGGACCTTTCCTCCCTTGATACGGAACACTGCAGGAACATTGCTGCGAGAATCAACAGCCGTAACCGGAGCGACGAGCCCAGTCCGGCTCTCAGCGGCAAGTCTTCCATTCGCGAACAACCCGCCCACCAGTCTTCCCTCGGCGTTTGGAATCGAGATGAAGACGCGAACCTGCCGAGTTGACGGATCCGCCGTGGGGTTCACCCGCGTCACGCGTCCCGTGAACGACCGGCCTGGATATCCGTTCACGGTGAACGAAACCGGCGCGCCAACTTTCACCTGCGTCAGCGCTTCCGATGGAACCGAGCCTTCGAGCCGCATGCTCGATGGGTCGACGACCGTGAACAATGCTGCACCAGGCTGCACTACGTCGCCGGCAGATACAGGCCGCTCGCTGACGACTCCGTTCATCGGCGAAGTCACATTGGTGTTGCCGACCTGCTTGGAAGCGGTCGAGAGTCGCGCTCTTGCGTCGGCAAGCGCGGCGTTCGCACTGATCGAGGCGCGCCTCGCCTGTTCGATGTCCCGCTCGGCGATCGCTCCCGCGGCGAGAAGTTTTTGCGACCGCGCAAGCTCGCGGTTGGCGATATCTGCGCTGCTATTCGCTGCGGTTACGCCCGCGCGTGCGGAGAGGTACACGTCCTGGAGTCCGCCGGCTTCTATACGGGCAAGTGTCTGCCCGGCTCTCACGGCCTGGCCCTGGTCGATGTATGTCTGTAGTACGCTTCCTCCAACCTGAGCACGTACCATTGCCTCGCGCTCGGGTGCGAGATTGCCAGACACGGTTGGCCCGCTCTGCAGAACCCCGTTCATCACGACAGCGATGTTCTCGGTTCCGACCGTCGCGGTCTCGGCTGTCGCTGCGTCGGCGTCGGCAGCAGATCCGCCTTTGCACGCGGTGATTGCCGCGAGCGCCGCGAATGTCATAACGGCTGAAGTCCTGCGAGTCATTGTTCCGGCCGGTTTGTGTATGTGTTTCATGAGTTAAAGTCCGGGTGGTATTTGCTGATTGGCGAGCGTTCCCTGCTGCGATTGCGTTTGCTGCTGCGTTGACTGCTGCTGTGTCGACTGCTGCTGCGGTTGCGTTGACTGCTGC
The DNA here is from genome assembly GCA_038208605.1 of Gemmatimonadales bacterium. GTDB lineage: Bacteria > Gemmatimonadota > Gemmatimonadetes > Gemmatimonadales > Gemmatimonadaceae > UBA4720. The sequence continues at coordinate 14,548 of JBBQYO010000025.1, forward strand.
TGCGTCTGTGTTTGAGCAGATGTCTGCGCCGACGTTCCACTCTGGAGCGGAAGATTGGCGAGCAGCGCCAGCTTCATCCGCGCGATCTGAAGATTCCTTGCAGCGAGCGCGCGATTGGCGTTCGACTGCTCGAGCAGAATCCGGGAGTCGTTGAGCTCGAGCTGGGTGGAAATTCCCTCGCGATAACGAACTTCAGCGATGGTGTATGCCTTCGTAGCCTGCTCTGCTGTTCCCCTGCTGGCGTCCCACGCGGACGCGGCCTGGTTGAGCGCGTTGATCGCAACCCGCGCATCGAGCGACGCAAACTCGCGCACCTGCCGAAGTCGTGCGCGCGCTTCCGCAAGATTTGCCTGCGCGACCATCTCGTCGCCGCGAATACGGCCGCCGGTAAAGATCGGAACGGAAGTGGAAACACCGACCGTCCAGTTTGCGCGGAAATCGCTTCGTCCAGGCAAACCGGTTGTTGGATAGGCAACGGCACCGTACTGCGAATTCACGGCTAGTGAAGGTAGGCGCTGGGCGCGGGCGACTCTGACGAGCTGCTGCTGCGTGACGACTGCTTCATTGGCCTGCCGCACCGCGGCGCGGTCGGACGCTGCCGTGTCGGGAGCTTCGTAAGATGTGATCTTGAGACCAGCCATCTGAATTCCCGCCGGCAATCCTGACGTGTCTTCGATCGAAGTCGTCAGCGTCACTGGCTGCTCGAGAGGAATGTTCAGTAGCTGTTTCAATCGGAGATACGCGACTTCCCGATCGCTGCGTCGCTGAATCACCTGTGGCCGCTGGTTGTCACGCGTCACCTGGGCGCGAAGCAGCTCGAACTCCGACACATTGCCTACGGTCTTGTTGAGCTGCACTTGTTGAAGAACACTTTCCGTCTGGGTGAACGACGCGTCGGTGATCGATACCAGCCGGTCTGCGAGTGAAGCATCATAGTAGGCCTGCGTCACGTCGAGAATGATTTGCGCGCGCTGGGCCGTCAGCTCGATACCTGCCGAGCGTCCGGTCGCCGCGGCGACTTCATTCTGAGCTGAGACGCGCCCGCCAGTGAACAGCGACTGAGATACGGAAAGACCGAGCTGATATTGATTTGCCTGTCCGAAAGGAAGGCTGCTCAGCGATGAAAAAGGGTTCTGGCCAAGCGAGCAGCGGGACGATTGCTCGAGTCCGGCGAGCCTCTCGGCTACTGTTGCGTTGGGGTCCTTGAGGTATGCGTCACAGGGCGGGGCCGGTGACACCGTCTTCGTCGTAGTGTCAGCTGCGCCGCCGCCGAACGCGCCGGAATACTGTGATTTCAGCGTTCGTGTGTAGTTGCCGGATCCAGCGACCTGCGGAAAATACTGGCTGCGGGCCTGGAGTCGCTGGCCTTCCGATCGTTGAAGTCCTGCACGGGCGATGCTGACGGCTTCGCTTTGACTCTCGGCCATCCTCACAGCGTCATCCAGAGAAAGCGCTGTGCCAGCCGCCTGCACGCTTGCAGTACTCGGTGAAGTCGCTGGAGTCTGCGCTTTCGCGGCCGCAGGAGCGATAAAAATCAGCAGCGCTGCAGCTACGAGTGTCGCTCGTTCGATTGTTCCTGTTCGTATTGAAGCTTTCATATAGTAGGAGTTGACTGTCGAGAGCTCGGTGTGCGAACGCCCAGCGCACGAAGAATGAAGCGCGCATACTTGCCTGGTGCCTTGTTCGCTGGTTTGGGATATACGTCGGGCATCATATCGCGTCCCATCGCGTCGTGGAAAAGCGATCCGATCAGCATTGCTGCAGCCACGGTGGGATCGAATTCCTCTTCGGTAAATCCTTTCGCCTTGAGATTGCGGAAGTAAGTGCACAGCTCGTTGGTGGCGCGCATCGGTGCTTCAGTCGCGTGATCGCTCAGCTCGGGCCGCTCCTCCATCTCACCCATGCACTTTCTGATTACCGAGCTGCGTGCATGAAGATGATTCACGACGGCCGTGCACCACTGCGTCAGCTCGTGGGCGGGGTCTCGTGGATCGTCGGGAAGCGGGTTGGAAAAAGCACAGCCATCAGAAAGACGGATCGCTTCCTGAAGGAGCGCTTCCTTCGATCCGAAGTAGCGGAATATGGTGACTTCGTTGACAGCGGCCGCATCGGCGATGCGCCGGGTTGTCGAGCCACGAAACCCGTGCTGCGAAAAGACCTGCACGGCTGCGTTGAGGATGGTAGAGCGAGTGTCCATGGCTCGAAATAGTATCCGAGCCGATGGATGTATGCAAGTGGCTACTTGCTTACATCAAATGTTTGGCGGTTTCTGCTTCACGATTATCGAATCCATTCCCGCAAGTGACTCCGCGACGTCCGACCCCACGCCTATCCACTTGTGACCGATAACGCCTGGAGGAGAGGTAATCAGAAAGCGAAAGCTGAGAAGCTTCTGCGTTTCCCTCGCTTCCTGCTTGTTGCCGCCCGGCGTGATCACCCCCAGCGGCTGAATCGAGCTGATCTCGTCGAACAGGGCAACATTCGGAAGAATCTCGCGATAGCTGGTCGTCACTTTCATTCCGAGTATCGCCGGCTTCACTGTCCCTCCGCGGGTCAGCCGAAACTCGGCCCGCCTGATCTTGTAAGTCGCGCTATCCATGAAAATCGAGCCTTCAACGTCAGGAGCTATCAACAGCGAATCAGGAAGGAAGTCGATCCGGTGCGTGCGAACTCCTTCCTCGGTCACGACGCCGGCGTACTTGAAACAGTGATTGATGAGAAAGCTCTTGTCTGCAAGATCCGAAAGTGTCGGCAGGCGCATCAATCTTATCTCGCCGAAAATCTTGCTGCGGTCGTTGCTCACGACCTTCGCTCTGCGGTACCGCCACGTGTCGTCGCTGCGAAACACAACCGTATCGTACTGCATCGTATGCGTCTTCAGCTCCATGTCGTACGTGTCGTGCGTCTGCGCGAATCTGTACTCGAACGGATAAGTTCGCCGGAGAAGCAGCTCGCGCTCTGCATTCTTCTTTGCTTCACCGAGAATGACCGAAAGCTCCGAGTCCGGCACAGCGAGAAAATCATCGGGAGTGATACACAGTCTTGGCGGCGCGCTCACTTTGACTTCATCGAGCGACGTTGCGATGCGTGACAACGTCATCCTGAGAGTCACCGGGGCACTGGCCGAGACGACAATGGTTGTGTCGGCCGGCAGGTATCCCACCTGCCGCACGTGCAGATTGTACTTTCCGGGAGCAACACCGTAGTAGACGAAGTACCCGCCCTGATCGGTGAATCGCTCGCGGCCAAGCGGCTGCAGCTGCACGGTGCTGAACGCGATCGGATGACCGGTACCGTCAGCGACAATCGTCCCGCTCACGGTAACCGCACCGGGAGTGATGTTCTGTGCCTGAGCAGTTGTGGGCGGCAACACCTGGGCGTCGATTCGGGTTACGACGGCCGCAAGCAGCAGCAATGGCGGCAGCAAAGACTTCATTACATCTGTCAGAATGTCGTAAGAGTGCGCCGAATCAGGCACTCAGGAGGCGGGGCCAACATATGATGGTGGCGCATGCAATGTCAAAGGATTCGTTTCCAAACCCTTTGAACCATCGCGCTGTCTGATGCTGTATCTGCTGAAGATTCGATCACCCCTGCCGCGCCACTCGTTGAGCCTGACATGAAATATCTGACGCTCGCCGCACTCGTTCTGATGCCAGTTGTTCTGGTGCCGGTTGTCGCCGTCTCGCAGAAGCCCGCATCGCTCGCCAGCACCGCCGCACCGCCACGACGCTCTGACGATGTGCTTTCGGTTTCTTCTTCGGCTTCGGCAACCAGTGCTTCGGTATCGAAAGCCGAAGTCGTGCCGGTGCTCGATGGAAAGCTCGACGATCCCGCTTGGCAGAACGCGCAGTCGATCAACTCGTTTCTCGAGTACGATCCCAATCAGGGCGCCGACTCGCGCTTCAAGACCGACGTCAGAGTCGTCCACGATGACAAATACCTCTATGTGATGGCGCGGATGTACGACCCTGCGCCCGACAGCATTGTTTCCCTCCTCAGCCGGAGAGACGTCAAAACACAATCGGAACAGCTCAAGCTCGTGATCGATTCTTATCATGACAAGCAGACAGCGTATCAGTTCGCAGTGAATCCCGCCGGCGTCAAGCGCGACTACTACGTCTCCAACGATGCCAACGAAGACATCACCTGGGACGCGGTATGGGATGTCGCAACCGCTGTCGATTCGCTTGGATGGACCGCCGAGTTTCGCATTCCGTTCAGCCAGATGCGTTTCAACAACACGAGCGATCATGTGTTCGGACTCATCATCGTCCGCGACATTGCCCGGACAGGTCAGCGCCTGAGCTGGCCTCTCATTCATCGCGAGCGGCAGGGGTACGTGTCGCAGGCCGCGGAGCTCACAGGAATAAGCGGCATCGGATCACCGAGCAGGCTCGAGGTCGCGCCATATGTCGTGACAAAAAATGAGACGCGTCCATCAGGAAGCTTATTCGGTCATAAGCAGGCCTTCTCGGCAGGTGCTGATCTCAAGTATGGGTTGTCATCGAACCTGACGCTGAATGCAGCCATTAACCCCGATTTCGGTCAGGTGGAGGCCGATCCGTCGGTGCTGAACCTCTCAGCTTTCGAGCAGTTCTTCGAGGAGCGGCGGCCCTTCTTTCTGGAGGGATCGGGGATCTTCACGTTCAATACGGCATGCGGTGATATCGACAGCGGATGCACGGGGCTTTTCTATTCGCGCCGCATCGGTCGTTCGCCTCAGTTGTCGGGTTCGTATGGCGACAATACCAGCCCCACCAACACGACGATACTTGGCGCCACGAAGCTGACCGGACGCCTGGGAAAGGGACTCTCCGTTGGATTTCTCGATGGTGTCACGCAGCGCGAAATCGGCACGGAGGACCGGACGATCGAGCCGAGCACCAACTATGTGGTCGGGCGGCTTCAGCAGGATATGAATGAGGGGCAGACCGGCATTGGCGTAATGGTCACCGGTGTGAATCGCAGTCTCGATGACAACACCGATCTCTTTTTGAGACGGGGCGCGTATACCGGCGGGCTCGACGTGCGTCATCGTTTCTTCAGCAAGAATTATGAGGCTCGCGCATACGTTGCAGCGAGCAGCGTGAGCGGAACTGTCGATGCAATCAGCAGCTCGCAGCGCGACGGTGTGCATCGCTACCAGCGTCCCGACGATGACATCTCGGTAGATCCGAATGCTACGTCACTTTCCGGAAATGCAGAGCGGCTCTCGGTCAGCAAGTTCGGCGGTGGGATCACGCGCTTCCAAAGCGTGCTTCAGCGATTCTCGCCGGGCTTCGAGTCGAACGATCTTGGCTTTCAGTCGCGCGCCGACGAGCAGATGTTCCGCAACTGGTTTTCATTGAACTACCAGAAGCCGTCGAAGATTTATCAGCGGGCGTTCTTCAACTTCAACTCGATGCAGAAGTGGACGGCCGAGGGCCTTCCAACGACAGTTGGGCTGAACTCGAATTGGCATGTTCAGTTCAAGAATTTCATGTGGGGTCACTTGGGCATCAATGCCAATGATTTTCTCACCACCTACAACGATCGCGTGTCGCGGGGCGGACCTGCGCTTCGGAATTCGACCGGTATAGATCTCTGGACCGGTGTCGCTAGCGACAGCCGCAAACCGTACACCGCGGAATTGTTTGGCGGGGGATATCGGAACGACGTTGGCCGCACCCATGGCTGGTGGATCAACCCGTCGGGAAACATCAGTCTTGGAAGCCAGCTGAGTGCATCGCTGGGCATCAACTACAGCTCGGATCTGAACGATTCACAGTGGCGCGCGAACTTCGGCATCAGCGGTGCCGACACCACGCATTACACGTTCGCTAAACTGGATCAGAAGACGCTGAGCCTGACCTCGCGGATCAACTACACCGCAACACCGACTCTGTCATTGCAGGTGTATGCTGCACCGTTCATTTCGACCGGCAAGTACTCCAACTGGCGCGAGCTGAATGATCCTCGCGCGGGTAGGTACGACGACAGGTTCAGGCAATACTCGGGCGATCCCGGTGGCTTCAACTTCAAGGAGTTCCGCTCGAATACGGTGCTGCGGTGGGAGTACATGCCCGGGTCGACGATGTTCCTGGTGTGGGCACAGGGACGCGAGCTCGACGGCGGTGCAGGAAATGACTTCAGCTTCAGAAGAGACCTTGGGGACGTGTTCAACACGCATCCTGACAACACTTTCCTGCTGAAGATTTCGTACTGGTTCAATCCCTGAATTCGATCGGGAGCCATTCCAAATCAAAGGATGGGAAAATAGTTGACGGATTGAAGCGGATGAGGGACGAAAACTCCCTGCGACGACACTCAGTCATCGCAGGGGTTTTCCTTGTTGGAAATATTTCATCCGCCCGCTCTCTGCTTCGTGCTGATCGGCTGCCTGCCACGCGCAACTTCGATCAGCCGCAGGT
>JBBQYO010000026.1:0-20633 GCA_038208605.1 Gemmatimonadales bacterium
GCGGTGATCGGGATTGCCATGCTCGCGGAAATCATGACCATCTCGAGAACGCACCTGGACGCGCATTTCGTCGTGCCGAAGGGTTATGCGATGGATCAGATGAAGCAGTACGGGGCAGTTGGCTCTGTTGCTCGCCCTCTATTCAACGAGTATCTCCTCGCGTTCGAGCTCACGAGTGTTCTCCTGCTCATTGCGATCGCTGGCGCGGTGGTGCTCGGCAGACGCAAGGACGGAAATGCTCGCTGAATCTCTCGCTTTGTCAGCCGTGCTGTTCACTATCGGCGTGGTTGGCGTACTCACGCGGCGTAACGCGATCATCATCTTCATGTGCGTGGAGCTGATGCTCAACGCTGTGAACCTCACGTTCGTTGCGTTCTCGCGGTATTACGGCGCCGCAGGACAGGTGTTCGTCGTATTCGTGATGACAGTTGCCGCCGCCGAAGCTGCGGTCGGACTTGCCATCATCATCTCGATCTTCCGTCACCGGCAGACCGTGAATCTCCAGAACATCAATCTCCTCAAAGGATGATGCTCCTTCAGATAGCCGCCGGGAGTCATCCCCTGCACGGCACAGTAGCGGAGTGGGTCTGGCTGCTGCCGGTCCTGCCATTGCTCGGATTTCTGATCAACGGTGGCATCTCATTGATTTCTGCCGCTCACGTCGGCCCATCGGATCCGGACATGGGCCACGGCGGGGAGGATCCGGCGCACACCGACGCTCATGCGATATCGGATGCCGAAAACCGTGGTGCTCATGGTGACGATCACCATGCAGTGAAGCCGCACCGGTACGCCGGCATCGTGAGTATCATCGGCCCGCTGGTGCTTGGACTCTCATTCATTCTCGCCTGGCTGATTTTTTCCCAGATGCGCTCCGTGGCGATGACTGCGCCATTCATTCAGCGTTACTTCAGCTGGATGCCAGTTGGGAGCCTCCAGATCGATGCGGCTATTCAACTGGACCAGCTGTCGATGTTGATGGTTCTCGTAATCACCGGAGTAGGGACGCTGATCCATATTTTCAGCGTTGGATACATGCGCGAGGATCCGGGATATCCGCGCTACTTTGCGTATCTGAACCTGTTCGTTTTCTTCATGCTCGTGCTGGTGCTCGGAGCGAACTATCCGGTTCTCTTCGTCGGCTGGGAGGGCGTCGGCCTCTGCTCGTATCTGCTGATCGGCTTCTGGTTCTCGGAGAAAGCGAACGCGGACGCGGGCAAGAAGGCGTTCATCGTGAATCGCATCGGTGATTTCGGATTCCTGATCGCGATGTTCCTGCTGTTCTCGAACATCGGCGTGCTCGACTTCGCGGGCGTGAAGGCTGCGGCGCCAGGATTGGCGTTCGGCGGTGCACTCGTCACCGCGATTTGCCTGTTCATGTTTCTCGGCTGCGCAGGAAAGAGCGCGCAGATTCCGCTTTACATATGGTTGCCCGATGCAATGGCTGGCCCGACGCCGGTGTCTGCACTGATCCATGCGGCGACGATGGTCACGGCAGGTGTGTACCTCGTCGCGAGAAGCTCGTTCCTGTTTTCGATCGCTCCCGTCGCCAGTCTCGTGGTCGCGCTGATCGGTGGCATCACCGCTTTGTTCGCCGCCACCATTGGTCTCAAGCAGTGGGACATCAAGAAGGTGCTTGCTTACTCCACCGTGTCTCAGCTGGGTTACATGTTCGTTGGAGTCGGTGTCGGTGCGTATACGGCCGGCATGTTCCACCTCATGACGCACGCATTCTTCAAGGCGCTGCTCTTTCTTGGATCCGGATCGGTGATCTACGCGATGCACGCCGCGTATCATCACACCGGCAGTCACGAAGACGCGCAGGATATGCGCAACATGGGCGGACTCAGGAAGTACATGCCCATTACGTGGGGCCTCATGTGGGCGGCAACGCTCGCTATCGCCGGTATCCCGCCGCTCTCGGGATTCTTTTCGAAGGATTCGATACTCGGCGCTACGTTCGAGAGAGCGGGCCACTCGACTCTCGCTGATTCGAGGCTGTTCGGAATTCCCGGCTCGGCGCTCCTGTATCTCGTCTATATCTTCGGCGTCGCCGCCGCATTTCTCACTGCCGTCTACATGACGCGCATGATGATCTACACGTTCCATGGTCCGAATCGCACGGGCAGCGCGGAGGAGTCGCATCTCAGGGAAGCGCCGTGGGTGATGACCGGACCCCTCGTCGTGCTCGGGATACTCAGCGTAGTCGGCGGCTGGTTCAATCTTCCTGAGGCAATTCCGATCGGGCGCGTTGGAATTCTCGACAGCTGGCTCGACCCGGTCGTCGGTGACGCAACCAAGCGTGTCGCGGAGGTCGCCGCGGGCGAAGCTCATGCCGCGGCAAGCAGCGAGCTCGTTTTCATTCTCGTGGCGGTAGCGGTCGCCGTCGCCGGAATTGCATTTGCACTGGTTCGGCTCAGGCCGCAGAAGCTCGTGCCAGCGGCGCAATCGCCTGAAGAGGAAGGATTCGAGCGTGTGCTTGCGCACAAGTACTACGTGGACGAGGCCTATGACGCGGCGATTATCAATCCGACTTACCAGATCTCGAAGAAGGTGCTCTGGCGTGGCATCGATGCCGGCCTGATCGATGGGCTGCTCGTGAACGGCAGCTCGGCGCTGATGCGCGGGTTTGGATGGATGGGATCGCGACTTCAGTCCGGCGCTGTCGGGACTTACGCCTGGGTGCTCGTCGTCGGCGTGCTCGCCGTACTCGGCGCCGTCACTCTTCGTTAACGGAAATGCAAGCTTTTCTTCAATCTGTTGGCTACGAATCGTGGGTGCTGCCCGCGCTGCTGATCATACCGTTGATCGGTGCAGCTGCGCTGTTGCTGCTCGGTCAGACCGAGGGAGACAACGCTGGTTCGGAGAGGTCGAACGGACGGGCTCGCGTCATTGCTTTTTTTGTGTTGCTCGTGGAGTTCGTCGTGTCGGCGGGACTGTGGTGGTCATTCAATCCAGCGAATGCAGGATGGCACGCGGCGATCGATTCGTCGTGGATTCCCAACTGGGGAATCCGCTTCACGCTCGGAATCGATGGCATCGCGCTCATGATGATTCTGTTGACGACGTTCATCATGCCGCTGACGGTGCTTGGAAGCTGGACGAGCATCAAGACAAAAGTGCACACGTACTTCGCGCTGATGATGATCCTCACGAGCGGAATGCTCGGGGTCTTCATGGCGCGCGACCTGTTTCTTTTTTACGTGATGTGGGAAGTGATGCTGGTGCCGATGTATTTCATAATCGGCATCTGGGGCGGGGAACGGCGTCTTTACGCCAGCATCAAGTTCTTCATCTACACGATGCTGCCTTCGCTGCTGATGCTTGTCGCAATCCTGTATCTCGGTGTGCACGCCGGCTCTGGCGGCGTGCCCAATTTCAGCTACGACAATCTGGTCGCTCATCCAACACTTGCGCCGACTGCCGCGCTCTGGCTGTTCGGTGCGTTCTTCGCGGCGTTTGCGGTGAAGGTGCCGATGTTCCCGTTTCACACGTGGCTGCCTGATGCCCACGTCGAGGCGCCGACTGCCGGATCTGTAATTCTTGCTGGAATCATGCTGAAGATGGGCACGTTCGGTTTCCTTCGATTCGCTCTGCCTCTCTTCCCGGGTGCGGCGATGAATCCGACCGTTCGCGCGACCATCATCACGCTGGCCGTCATCGGGATCATTTATGGCGCGCTCGTCGCGATGGTGCAGCCCGACTTCAAGAAGCTGGTCGCATATTCATCGGTCAGTCACCTTGGCTTCGTGATGCTCGGCATCTTCGCGCTGAATCTTCAGAGCGTTCAGGGTGCGCTGATGATCATGATCAACCACGGCATCTCGACGGGCGCGTTGTTCCTTCTCATTGGAATGATCTACGAGCGCAAGCATTCGCGTCTCATCGAATCGTACGGCGGAATCGCGCGGGTCGTTCCGGTTTTCGCGGCGTTGTTGACACTCGTCTCGCTCAGCAGCATCGGACTTCCTGGCACCAATGGCTTTATCGGTGAATTCCTCGTATTGATTGGCGCGTTCAAGCCCTATCCAGTCTTCGCTACAATCGCGGCGACGGGAGTGATATTCGCAGCCGCGTATCTGTTGTGGGCGATCCAACGCGTGTTGTTCAACAGTCTGGACAAGAAAGACAACGAGCACATACCAGACTTGAACTGGCGAGAGATCGGGCTCATGGTGCCGCTCGTCGTCGTCATCATCTGGCTCGGCATATATCCAGCACCTGTGCTCCGGCGAATGGAGCCGTCCGCTCAAAAACTCGTTACGACAGTCGAACAGGGTGTGCTTACAGCTAACGCACTGAGAGCTCCAGCCGTTGCGTCAGCAGTGGAAGCCGGCCGATGATCTACGATCTTTCGGTGCCGAGCCAGCTGATGGGCGCCTTTGCTCCGGATATGCTCTTGATGGGCGGCGCGATGGTCCTTCTGCTCTGGGCAGCGTGGCGCCCCGAGAGCGAAGCACATCAGCGAAGTGTTGGCGTTGCCAGCATCGTCCTGTGCGTCACCGTGATCATTGCGATCGCGTTCTACATCGCCCGCGGGAACTCGAGCCTTCCTGGTATCATCGCCGTTGACAATTTCCGGTGGACCGCCGACATCGTTTTCCTCATCGCGACGATCGGCACCATCGCTTTGTCAATGGACTACAACGCGAAGGAGGGAATCACCGCCGGCGAGTCGCACGTGCTGCTGCTTCTCGCGACGTCGGGCATGATGACTCTCGCTGCTGCCCGCGACCTGATGATCGTCTTCCTTGGCATCGAGATCATGTCGGTTGCAGTGTACGTGCTCGCGGGTCTCAACCGGCGAAGCGAGAAATCCGCTGAGGGGGCGCTCAAGTATTTCCTGCTCGGAGCGTTTTCTACCGGATTTTTACTTTACGGGATTGCGCTGGTGTACGGCGCGACCGGCACTACCAACTTGACACTTATTGGAACGCGAGTAGCGCAAGTTGGACTGAGCTCCAACGCGATGCTCGTGATGGGTATCGCGCTTTTGATAGTCGGTTTCGGTTTCAAAGTCGCGCTCGCGCCGTTTCACATGTGGGCTCCCGACGTCTACGAAGGCGCTCCCACGCCGATCACTGCTTACATGGCTGCCGCCGTGAAGGCAGCAGCGTTCGCCGCATTCCTCCGCGTGTGGCTCGAAGCATTCTCGGGCGTCACTTCGAGCTGGCACGGTCCGATCTGGTGGCTCGCGGTCATCACGATGATCGTCGGCAATCTCGTCGCGCTGACTCAGAAAAACATCAAGCGCATGCTCGCGTACTCCAGCATTGCTCACGCGGGTTATATCCTGGTCACGATTGCGACATCGACGCAGGCGTCGACCTCAGCGTTCATGTTTTACCTGATTGCCTACACGCTAGCGACGTTCGGAGCGTTCGGGGTCATCGTAGCGCTCGAGCGGGATGGGGCGTCGCAGCTCAACATCGAGGACTACGCCGGTCTCTGGACGGTGCGGCCGTGGCTCGCCACTGGAATGGCGGTCTTCATGCTCGCACTCCTGGGATTCCCGATTTTCGGTGGTATCGGGTTCTTTGCGAAGTACTGGATCATCCAGTCGGCGCTGCAGGCGCCGGTACCGCAGACGAAGCTTGTCGTCGTTCTTGTGGTCACGAGCCTCGTGTCCGCTGGCTACTACATGTATGTGGTAATGGTGATGTTCATGCGTCCACGGAAGGAAGACGCGCTTCCATTCCAGCACACTGGGGGCTGGACCCGGTTCGTCATCGCCGCCGCAGCCGTTCTCATTCTCGTGCTGGGTGTGCTGCCGAACTCCGTGATTCGCTGGACTCAACGCAGCGGCAACGTCGTACCCGTGGCGGTGACAAAACCCGCGCAGGTGACAGAAGTCTTAAACCCGCGTTAGCACTTGCTGTCGCGGACAATATTTCGGGAGTACGACATCCGTGGTGTAACGGGTAGAGACCTCACTCCGGACGTTGCACGCGCGGTCGGCCGGGCATACGCAGCCTTTATTGCGGCAAAGGGTGTCTCTGGCCCGATCGTCGTCGGACGAGACAACAGGCCGAGTGGCAACGATCTCCATCGCGAGCTCGTGGCTGGCCTGGTCGAGAGTGGCATCGACGTCATCGACATCGGAGTTGTGCCGACTCCGCTTGCTTACTGGGCCCAGCACAATCTCGACGTAGCCGGCGGGATTCAGATCACAGGGTCGCACAATCCGCCCGAGTTCAACGGCTTCAAGCTCGGGATGGGTAAGCGGTCGATCTACGGCGAAGATATTCAACGCATTTTCGAGCTTGCCACAACGGGTGAATTCCTCTCCGGAAAGGGCAGCGTGAGGAGTGAAGACGTCATCGACCGATACATCGACGACGTCGCGTCGAGAGTTGGCAGCATCTCCCGGCAAGTCCGTTGTGTATTCGACTGCGGGAACGGAGCAGGAGCGATCGTCGCGGCGCGGCTTTTCGACCGCATCGGGGTTCCGGCGACAATCCTGTTCGGTGAAAGCGACGGAACGTTTCCGAATCACCACCCGGATCCGACGGTTCCCGAAAATCTCGCCGATCTCATCTCCGCCGTGCGCAATGAAAACACAGAGCTTGGAATCGCATTCGATGGCGATGCGGATCGGATCGGACTCGTGGACGAAGATGGCGAAATCGTCTGGGGTGACCATCTTCTCATCATCTATGCACGCGACGTTCTCGCCCGCACCGGAAGCGGCCAGCCGATCATATTTGACGTCAAATGCTCGCAGGCTCTGCCCGAAGAAGTCGAGAAGGCAGGCGGCAGGCCGCTGATGTGGAAGACCGGGCACTCATTGGTAGAAGAGAAGATGCATGAGACTCACGCTCCGATTGCCGGTGAAATGTCGGGTCACATGTTCTTCGCCGAGGGCTGGTATGGCTTCGACGACGCGCTCTATGGCGCAGCGCGGTTGCTGCGAATTGTCGCCGACAGTGGAATGACTGTCAAACAGATGATGGCGGGCGTTCCGCATTTTGTGTCGACTCCGGAAATTCGCGTCGACTGCGCAGATGACCTGAAGTTCGGCGTCGTGGATCAGGCGAAGAAATATTTCTCCGCTCGTCACGAAGTGATCGAGGTCGATGGCGTGCGCGTGTTGTTTGGAGATGGCTGGGGATTGATTCGTGCGTCCAATACGCAGCCGGTTCTTGTAATGCGATTCGAAGCGCGGACGCAATCGCATCTCGATACAATTCGTTCGGAAATGGAAGGGTGGCTGCGCCAGCAGGGCGTATCCGTCTGACGTGAGCGCCAGGCGACGACTGGTTGCCGGGCTCGTCGCTGCCGCGGCAATTCTTCTCGTCGGACGGCTCGTCGCGGTCGTGTACGCCGAATATTCGTGGTACGCCGCGCTCGGCGCTGCGTCCCTATGGAAGGAGCGCGTCAATGACCAGTTCGTTATCCAGATGGTTTCGGCTACTTTCGCCGCGCTGTTCGCGCTCGTCAATCTCTTCGCGATAAGACGAAGCATCGTTTCTCTCGCTTTCCCAAGGCGACTGGGAAATGTGGAATTCGGGGAAGCGGTGCCCCAGCGCCAGCTCGATCGGCTCGCTTTCGCTCTGTCTGCTGGTGTCGCCGCATTCATGACGCTTGCGCTCCCAGGATGGCAGAGTCTCGCAATGCTGCGAACCGGTGTGCGCTTCGGCGAAACCGATCCCTTTTTTCAGATGGATCTCAGTTTCTTCACGAGCCGGCTGCCGCTCGAAACCGAGGTTTATACCTGGTCTCTCATTCTTCTCGTCACTGTCGGTACCCTCGTCGTGACTCTGTACGCGTTGACGCCAAGCCTCCGCTGGCATCGCGGCTCTTTTCATGTCTCGGTGCGAGTGCGGCGTCATCTGTCCATCCTGTCGAGCCTGTTTCTGTTGACGATGGCATGGAGCTACCGGCTCGATGGATACGAGCTGTTGATTCGAGGCAGTGGACCCGACGGGATGTTCTCGTACGTCGATCACCAGTGGCTCATTCCGGCATACCTGTCACTGTCTGTCGGGACTGTAGCGGCCGCCGCGCTCGTCCTCATCAGCGGCTGGACAGGGCAGGTGCGAGCAGGCTTCTTCACAGTCAGCGCAGTACTGATATTTTCTGTCGCGCTCGACCTCATTCTGCCATCTGTGGTGAGGCAGATCGGAATGGCGACCGGACAAACATCACGCGATACGCCATACGCCGGCACGCGGGCTGTATTCACCCATCGCGCATATGGAATCGATCGCGCCGACGGCGTGGCGATACCGAAGGAAGTCAGCCGCTTCGCATCGTTTGTCGACTCGAGTCGTGTCGCCCGCGTCATGACGATGGCACGGGACAGCGCAGTCGTTTATCCCGGCGCGTCGGGATCAGCAATTGTAAAGCACGGGTCCGCCGTTGCAGCGCCGGCGCTGGGAAGCGGCATTCAGCGTCTCGCGAATGCGTGGGCAGAACAGCGTCTCGACATCGCGTGGGGACCACTTCCCGCAGACGCCAGGATTGTACGCATCCGTGACGTAAGGGAGCGGCTGGACGCACTGCTTCCGATCTTTGCACAGGGAAGCGACGTGGTGCCCGCATACCTTGGCGACTCCCTCACGTGGGTCGTCGAATTGTACTCGGCATCCGATACGTATCCGTTGAGCAAGCATTATGTACTGGCCGGTAGCGAGCGTTCATACTTCCGTCACAGTGGAACTGCGCTCGTCAATGCGATCACCGGCCGAACCGTGGTGGTGCCGGCGCCCGGCGCGGACCCGATCGCAATGGCATGGCGCTCGCATTTCCCTGCATTGATTCGTCCGGGAGCACCCGACCTGCTCGACGCACTGACCCCGTCGCCCCGCGTCAATCCGCCGAGCGTTACGCCAAATCCTTTTCCTGCAGGGTCGGACGCGGCTTTCAGAGCGGATGTCGCGAGGCTTTACTCGCGTATGAAATCCGCGCTGACCGCGGGAGACCTCAAGGCATTCGGATTTGCGTACGACTCCCTCGGAGCCGTGATAGGTAAGAAATGACGAACCCACAATCGCGAACCGCTGTCGTTGCACTTGGCGGTAACGCTCTCTCGCCGCCGGGTGAACGCTCGACCATCGCTGATCAGTTTCGTCACACGCGCGAAAGCCTCGGTCCGATTGTCGATCTGGCTGGAGATGGATGGAACCTCTGCATCGTGCATGGGAACGGTCCGCAGGTTGGCGACGAGCTGGTTCGGAATGAAGTCGCCCGAGGTGACGTCGCGCCCTTGCCTCTCGGCGTGCTCGTGGCCAGCACAGCAGGATGGATCGGATACATGGTTCAGCAGTCCATCGAAAATGCATTCAGGAGAGTGAACATTGACCGCAAGGTCGTGACTCTGATCACCCAGGTTCGTGTCGACCCGAGAGATCCGGCCTTGTCCGAGCCAACAAAGTTCATCGGACATGAAATGTCTGAAAAGAGCGCGCGCGGGCTCGCTGCCGAAGGCCACGACGTGAAGAAAGACTCGCGTGGAAAGTTCAGGCGGGTAGTCGGCAGCCCCAGGCCGCTGGCAATTCACGAACTACAGGTAATCCAGAAGCTCGTGAGTGAGGGAGTCGTCGTAATTGCGGCCGGTGGCGGAGGGATTCCGGTCTATTGCGAAACCTCAGGGTCGCTCGAAGGCGTGGACGCAGTAGCTGATAAGGATCTTTCGGCCGCGGTGCTCGCCCGCGAGCTTGACGCTGAGCTGTTGCTCATCCTGACCGATGTCGAAGCAGTCTACGCCGATTGGGGAACGCCATCGCAGCGCTCGTTACGTGATATGACCGTCGGGGAAGCGGAAGCACTCGATGCGGCTGGTGCCTTTGGCGAAGGAAGCATGGCGCCAAAAGTACGAGCGGCAGTTGACTATGTGCGAGCTACCGGAGGCCGCGCGATCATCACCGAGCTGAGTCGCGGTCTCGACGCTGTTCATGGACGGGCAGGGACTGCCATAGCCCGTTAATTTCCATTGTTCAAATACAAAAACCACTCACCCGCGAGCTTGGTTCGCGGAGCGGAGAAAGCGTGAATATTCACGAGTATCAGGCGAAGGACATTTTCCGGAATGCAGGCATACCGGTTCCGCCCGGTGAAGTTGCGAGCACGCCAGCCGAGGCGGAGGCGATAGCGCGCAAGTTTGGCGGAACGGTCGTTGTCAAAGCTCAGGTTCACGCTGGCGGGCGCGGAAAGGCCGGAGGTGTAAAGCTGGCAAAAACGCCGGAGGAAGCGCGCGACGTGGCTGAGAAAATTCTCAAGCTCACGATCAAGGATCTGCCGGTTCAAAAAGTTCTGGTGACGCCCGCAGCCGATATCGATACCGAGGCATACGTAGGTGTCATCGTCGACCGTGCTTCGAAGAAAGCGGTTTTCATGGTGAGCCCCGCTGGCGGAATCGACATCGAACAGGTTGCGGCAGAAACGCCCGAGAAGTTGATGAGATATCCGGTGGACGCCCGCTATGGATTGATGCCGTTCGAGGCGATGGAGCTTGGATTTTTTCTATACGATGACGTCAGGAAAGCCCGGTCCGCCGCAAAGATCATGCAGCAGCTTTACTCCGCCTTCATCAACAGTGGCGCATCGCTCGCTGAGATCAATCCACTCGTGACGACGCCCGCAGGTGATGTGGTTGCTCTCGACGCGAAGATGGTGGTGGACGACAACGAGCTCGATCGCTACCCGGCAATGGCTGCATTGCGTGATGAGTCGGCGGAAGATCCCGCCGAAGTCGATGCGCGCAAATCCAGCCTGACCTTCATCAAGCTCGACGGAAATGTCGGCTGCGTAGTGAACGGTGCCGGACTCGCCATGGCGACCATGGACCTGGTGAAATACTACGGTGGTGAGCCCGCGAACTTCCTCGACATCGGTGGCTCGTCGAATCCCGAGAAGGTCGTGAATGCCCTGCGCATCATCACATCTGATCCGAATGTGAAGGCGATCCTGTTCAACATCTTTGGCGGCATCACGCGCACCGATGACGTTGCGAACGGCATCGTTACCGCGACGAAACAGAATCCGCTCAAGGTTCCCATCGTGATCCGCCTTACAGGAACCAACGAGGAAATCGCGCTCAAGATTCTCACCGAGAACGGTTTCTCGGCCATGACTGAGATGGACGAAGCAGTCAAGAAAGCCGTTTCACTCGCAACCGGGGCAGCAGCGTGAGCATCTTCATCGACACCGACACCAGGCTCCTCGTTCAGGGAATAACGGGCCGCGACGGATCGTTTCACACGCGGCAGATGATCGAGTATGGCACGCATGTCGTGGGCGGCGTCACGCCAGGAAAAGGCGGCCAGAAATTCGACGAGTCAGTGCCAATATTCAATACTGTCGAACAGGCGGTAAGGGAAACAGGAGCGAACGCGACTGTCATCTACGTGCCGCCGATGTTCGCCGCCGACGCGATGATGGAGGCTGCCGATGCCGGCATTCCATTCATCGTCTGCATTACCGAAGGTGTTCCCGTTCTGGATATGACGAAGGTCTATCCTTTCGTGAAGGAAAAAGGAGCTCGGCTGCTCGGGCCGAACTGTCCGGGACTCATCTCCCCCGGCAAATCGAAAGTCGGAATCATCCCCGGTCGGATTTGCACGCAGGGAAACATTGGACTTGTAAGCCGCTCCGGAACGCTCACCTACGAAGTCGTTTTCCAGATGACCCGCGCCGGCATGGGGCAGACGACGTGCGTCGGTATCGGCGGAGATCCGATCAACGGAACGAACTTCATCGACTGCCTCGCAGCCTTCGAGGCCGACGGTGACACCGAGTCAGTCGTGATGATCGGTGAAATCGGTGGAACCGACGAGCAGGACGCGGCGAAGTTCGTGAAGGAGAAAATGACGAAGCCGGTGGTCGGTTTCATCGCCGGCCAGACTGCACCGCCGGGACGAAGAATGGGCCACGCGGGTGCGATCATTTCCGGCTCGACCGGAACGGCAGCCGAAAAAATGCAGGCTTTCGAAGACAACGGAATCGGCGTGGCAAAGCGGCCGATCGATGTCGTGCAACTTCTCGAAGACGTTCACTAAATCACTACAGGATAAAGACATGGCTGGCAGGCGCACACTCACTATCGTAAAGCCGGATGCGTTCGGATCGGGTAAGGCGGGAAAGGTCATCGCTCACCTGGAGCAGGGCGGATTCAAGGTTGTGGCGGGTAATGTTCTTCACATGACTGAAGCTCAGGCCGGGGCCTTCTATGAAGTCCATAAGGAGCGCCCGTTCTACGGTTCCCTGGTGAAATTCATGACCTCAGGCCCGTGTATGCCGCTGGTTCTCGAGAAGGACAACGCGGTCCTCGCTCTTCGTGATGCGATCGGCGCGACCGATCCCGCCGAAGCGGCCGAGGGAACGGTCCGAAAGCTCTTCGCGGAGTCGAAGGAGAGGAATGCGATTCATGCTTCCGACTCCGATGAAAACGCTGAGCGCGAGGCGAGGTTCTTCTTCTCCGAATCTGATATGATTTCAGCTCTGTGATGCGCCGCTCGGCTCGAGTCCGGTAAGGTCAAAGGCCGTTTCACTGCGATGACACAGATGACTGCAACTGCAACCAGCAACAGCAACCGCAATGGTGGAGAACGGCGGGAGAAACCGCGGAGGATGGGAGACATCTTGCCGTAGTTCCGCAGTTACCCGAAAATCAGTGTCTCCGCATCGCGCCCCAGCTATCTCCGGCCGATATCTCGTGCGCTGTTCCTCTGTGCCCCTCTGAGTTCTCTGCGGTGATCGCAGTTTTCCTGCCTTGCGATTATCTCCCCAGCCAGTAGCTGACCTTCAACACGAAGATGTTATCCGCCGGAGCCTGGAACAGAGCATTCGAGTCGCGACTGAATTGCAGGTCGCCGACCCGTTCTGTTCCGGTTCTCGTCTGCGTCCATACGAGATATGCAGTCGAGCCCGGTCTCCACTCCCAACGGAGAACACCGGTGCCACGCAAGCTCCGAAAATTGAAATCGGGATTACCGAGCGTAAATGCTTTTCCCGGCCCGGTTCCATCAGGGTCTATCGCATAACTCACGCTTCCCGCTGAACCATTGGTCTGGATCGTTCCTGCATCTCGGCCGTATACGAGCTTTCGCAGTTTACGCGGAGCCGCGAACTCGGCAAAATCGTAGTAATCCCCGCTCGCGAGCAGGGGCTGCGCGTACACCTCAAGCGACAGCGCAGGGGTGAATGTGACATTCGTACGCGTGCTGAGATAGAGTTGCCGCTGCCGGATATGCGCAAACACGTAACGGCGCCCGAAGAATGACGTAGCCGTCGAATCAGCCACCGAGGTCACGTACTGGTCTGTCGTCACCCCTGTGCTGTAGCCAGGCCCAACACTCACCCTTACGTTCGACGCGGGCTTGATTGTCGCGGAGAACCCGAGTGACGTGTTGTGACCGTCCTCGTCATCGACTCCGCCACTTGCGTTCGCGCTCAGCACGAGCGGGCGACGAGGGTCGGTAGAAAGGCTGATGAATCCATTGGTGTTGCCGGGCTGGCGAACAACGGGGCCACCACGCGTCTTGCGATCTGCGAACGATGAGAAATTACGCGAGACGAAAAACGTCGAGCTCCAGTAGCTCGGATAGAGGAAGCTGGTGTATGCGCTGACATCCCGTCCGGTGTTGTCGCCGTCGTAATTCCAGTACTGCTCTCCGCCGATGAGCCAGGTGAGAGATCGATACAGGCGATTCGGCGTTGTGTACTGTCTGCCAAGCGTGCCATTGACCCATTTGTAGTCCGCTCGCTGGAGGAAGCCGAGGTCGTTGGTCTCGAATCCGGGACTGAGGGCTGCTGCGTTCAGGTCCCACCGCCAGTTACCGGCGGACTTCGAGATGCGCCCGATGGCGCCGTATCCGCTCAGTGTCGTTGCGGACGGATCGAAGGTGGATGAGAATATTCCGTCAGATACCGTGCGATCGGGGCGCTGGAAGTAGCGCGCGGAAGAACGCTGAAGCCTGGCAACAGCGAGTGAATCTCCTGCCACGCGCGACGTACTGATGGCACCGTAGAACCGGTACGCCCGCTGCCCCCAATCGGCTGATGCATCAACTCCTCCCGTCTGTGCTGATCGAGGGACAAGAGCCGCGAGGCCTGAGGTGGAGAGGCTTCTGTTGACAGAAGTCCCGATGGCTCCAACAACGATATTTCCTCCCCTGAAGTCCTGCCTTACGCGACTCACAAAGCTGTCGGTGAGTGGTTCGACCGGCACGAAAAGACGCGACCCGTCCTCGGTTGCGACTTCTGCCTCTTCCCGCCGCGACAGGGCATCAGTTACACCAACACTGAGTCCATGTTTTGTTCTGCCTGTCAGCTTTACGGCTCCGAGGATTGCGGTGTTCTCGGGAACGTCGGCGAACTTGCCGGCACCAAACGCGAGCCCCGAACCCTGAGGGGTGCGCCCGATGCGGCGCGAGTAGAAGAGACTCAGTCCCGGTCCGCAGTTGATGTTGCATCCAGGACTGCCAAACTGAAACACATCCCGACCTTCTACAAAAAAGGGCCGCTTTTCTGGAAAGAAGGTCTCGAACGCCGAGAGGTTGACTACGGCGGGATCGACTTCGACCTGGCCAAAGTCAGGATTGACTGTCGCGGAAAGTGTGAAGCTGTTGGTAAGCAGAATTTTTGCGTCGGCGCCGATTCGAGCATCCGTCTGGTGAGGGTCGTAGAACGGGCTGAGCCGATTCCCCGATGAAAGACGGCTCGCTCGCGTGACCACATAGGGAAAGAACTCGACGTGCCTGGGCTGCCGCCGCATCCTGAGCCCGGTGAGATCACCATAGAATGCCGGCCCGCCTTGATCTGTCTGCCGCCAGTACGCCCACAGTGCACGCTCCTGATTGCGATGCGTGAGGCGAGTGAGATTCAGTCCCCATGTCTGAATCGAATCGGGGGAGAATCGAAGCTGCGAGAACGGAATCCTGACCTCTGCGACCCATCCCAGCGAGTCGATTGTTGACGCAGCTTCCCATATCGGATCCCATGATCTGTCACCCTCGGCGGCATCTCCTTTCCAGCCCGAGGGATTCACATCGAACTCCACTGAGTGAAGGCGGTCGTGATACGGGTCGAAATCGATTCTCAGGATGTCGCTCTGAGGGTCGTCATCGCGTCGTGAAAGTCTCGTAACCACACCCGAGCGTCCGTGCGAATCAAACATGCGTGCGCCGATGTAGATCGCGTCATCGTCGTAGAGGATGCGAACCTCGGTTTGCTCTGTAGGCTGAGCCCCGTCGTCTGGCTTCTGCTGAATGAATTTCGTAATTGGTATCGCGGCGGCCCAGCCGGCTTCATCGAGTCTGCCGTTGACGGAGATTGCCCCGGTAAGGCGAACTGCGGTTGCAGTGGGGCGGGAGACGGGTTGAGCCACTTGTGCTGCGGTGGATCGCGCAAGCATCGGGTATGCAACTACAACTGCCAATAGGGCAATTGCCAATCGAGATGGGTACGCCAGGCGCGGCTGGCAGTTCAGTGCAGCATTCATGACGAGGGGGATGGAGCCAGTTGTCGACAATCGAATCGTCTAAGAGTTGGAGCTTTGTCTGAAGGGCGGGCGTTGGGCGGAGTCGCGCCGCGGGCCCGCCAGAATATATCGCCGCCGTTCCATATTTACCGAAAAATCAGCGACTCTATCGTTGCTTGGGAGACATCTTGCCGTAGCTAAAGACCCTTAAAATCATTTTTGTTTTGCTGGTCTGGAGACTCATCAAACATGTCTCCCTGACTCCGCATTGTCTCCCGCCGTTCTCCCCCATGGCAGTTGTAGTTGCTGTGGCAGTTGCCGTTTTTGTTGCCATGGCAGTTGCCATCATCTGTGCATCGTAATTAACCGGTCGTTGCACTTTTTGAGTCCAGGGTGACGGAGAGAACTATCGTAGTCGAGGTCTTTTCGCAGGCCCCTAAGGTCGCTAGTTTTAGGAGCTTATGCTGTCGTTTGACATCCGTTCACTGGAGTCGCAGGCAGCGCATGTTGACGCTCAGCTCGGCACCGATGATCCGGTGTGGGAAGACGGCGATCTGCGCCCCACCAGCCCCATCAAGGTCGAAGGTCGGCTCTCATCAGCTGGCACTTCCCGCTTTTATTTCAGCGGCCAGATAAGCGGCGAGACAGAAATGTCCTGCCGCCGCTGTCTGATCGAGGTCGGGGCATCGGTGGACGAGGAAGCACATTTCATTTTTTCATCGGAAGGCGACGACACTTCGGATGATCCCGACGTCTATCCTTTCGATCCGAATGCGCATTCCCTCGACCTGCGTCCCGCGGTTCGCGAACTCTGGCTCCTCTCGGTGCCGGGCTTCGTACTGTGCCGCGACGCCTGCAAAGGTTTGTGCGCCACCTGTGGTACCGATTTGAACTCGGGGTCGTGTGATTGCGCCCCCGCAGAATCTGAAAGCCGTTGGGACGCGCTGCGCGCTATTCGCAGCCAGCTTCCCTGAACACGATCTGCAAAGCTCTACACTCAACTTAGAAATCAACATGGCCGTCCCGAAGCGCCGTACCTCGAAAAGAAAAAAGCGCGCGCGAAACACTCATAAAACCGCTCCGGCGATCGCGATCCAGAAGTGCCCGCGCTGCCAGAGCATGAAGCGCCCACATCACGTCTGCGATGAATGCGGATTTTACGACGGTGAACAGAGAGTAGCTGCCAGGGAAGCCTGACCCTTGGCGCGCATCGCGTTGGACGCCATGGGGGGCGACTTTGCACCCCAGGCAACTATCGCTGGAGCGCTCCTCGCACTCGACGCGCTGCCTGACACTCACAGTGTCCAGCTCGTCGGGCAGACTTCGGTAATGGAAGACCAGCTCGCCGCGCTTCTCGACGGCGAGCTCGAATCCTGTTCGCATCTGAGAAACCGGATCGAGCTGATCGAAGCACCGGATAACATCGGAATGGCAGAGCGGCCAACCGCAGCGCTCCGCAAGAAGCCGAACAACCCAATGGCCGTCGGCATCAAGATGCAGGCCGATGGTCAATCCGATGCATTCGTTTCGGCCGGCAATACCGGGGCGCAGATGGCAGTCTCCGCCGTAATGCTTGGGCTCCACGCCGGCCTCAAGCGTCCGCCAGTCTGCACGATTCTCCCGACCTCGAGAGAACCCATTGTGTTCCTCGATTCCGGCGCTAACGTGGACTGCTCCGCGCATGAGCTCGTGCAGTTCGCGTGGCTCGGCTCAGTGTATGCGGAGACCGTGCTCCAGCGCGACAATCCAGTCGTCGGACTGCTCAGCATCGGTGAAGAAGAAGCGAAGGGAAACGCTGTGTCAAAGGAGGCGCATGCGCTCTTTCGTGCGGCTGGCTTCAACTTCCAGGGCAACATCGAAGGCCGGGATATGGCCGCGGGCGCAAGCAACCGTGGACCCATCGACGTCATCGTCTGCGACGGGTTCACCGGAAATATCGTCCTCAAGTTCTATGAGGGCGTGATACCGATGATCCTCGAGATTCTCAAGCGCGATTCCGAGATCGACATGAAGCGCGTCATGACAGCACTTGGCGCGCTGGACTCGTCGGTATACGGCGGCGCGCCGCTGCTTGGCGTCAGGGGGATCAGCATGATCTGTCATGGCAACTCGACGTCTCGCGCAATCAAGAACGCTATCGGTGCGGCTGTCCGCGCGTTCGAGACGAAGATGAACGATCGCATCGGAGAGAAGCTTGCTGCCGGCGAGCAGGAAGGCGACCAGACACTGGCAGCATCATGAAGCGGCCGATCGCCGCGGTAATGGGGACCGGTCGTGGAATTCCCCAGCATGTGATGACGAATCATGACTTCGCGGCAATCGGCATCGACACCTCGCACGAATGGATCGTCGAGCGTTCCGGAATCGTCGAGCGTCATATTGCGCAGGCGGGAGAGACGACCTGTTCGATGGCCGCAACCGCCGCCCGGTCGGCAATGGCAAAAGCGGGAGCTCACGCCGGCGAGCTCGATGCGATCGTCCTCAGCACTGCGACCCCAGACCGCCTCCTTCCCGCAACAGCCGTCGATCTTCAGGCCGAGCTCGGCGCATCGCGTGCTGCCGCATTCGACATCGGCGCTGCATGTTCGGGCTGGCTCTACGGAATGACGGTAGCCGAAGGCATGATCGCCACTGGAGTCGCAGAAACTATTCTTGTCGTCGGCGCCGAGAAGATGAGCTCGATCGTGGACTGGAAGGACCGCGCGACGTGCGTGCTGTTTGGTGACGGCGCAGGTGCCGTGATTCTCAAGCGCTCTCGAACTGGTAAGGGAATTCTTTCCACGTTTATGCGGAGCGATGGCCAGCTCGCCGATCTTCTCTACCGGCCCAGCGGCGGTGCGTCGGTGCCAATGAGCGCGCAGGTGCTCGAAGATCGGAGTCATCTCGTGAAGATGGCTGGCAGAGAAGTCTTCAAGCACGCAGTGCGCTCGATGTCGGAAGCCGCCGACAGGGCACTGGACGGTGCGCGGCTCACCGGTGCGGACATCGATCTCCTCATTCCGCATCAGGCCAACGTCAGAATCATCGAAGCTACGGCCAAGCACTCGAACATTCCGATGGATAAGGTCTACGTGAACGTCGACAGGTTCGGCAACACGTCGTCCGCGTCGATTCCAATCGCGATCGATGAAGCGATCGAGAAGGGAGTCATCCACGAAGGTTCGACGGTTCTCCTCGTTGCATTCGGCGCCGGCTTCACCTGGGCGTCGATGATCATTCGCTTCTAGCCGTGGACGTCGTTCTCGTTTTCCCCGGACAGGGTTCGCAAAAACCGGGCATGGGAAAAGATCTTGTCGATGCTTTTCCCGCAGCGCGCAGAGTATTCGAGGAGGTGGATGACGCGCTGGGATTTTCTCTGAGCGCGCTCTGCTTTGACGGTCCGGCGGAAGACTTGACAGCGACGCTCAACGCGCAGCCTGCGCTGCTCGCGCACGGCGCAGCGATATGGTCGATTGTCAAGGATCAGGTTCTCAGGCATGTTTGCGCGGCCGCTGGCCATTCGCTTGGTGAGCACACAGCATATCACGCAGCGGGCGCGACGACATTGGCAGACGCAGTTAAGCTCGTTCGTCGGCGAGGCCAGCTGATGTACGAAACGGGCGTCACGCGGCCTGGTGCGATGGCTGCGATTCTCGGAAAGCTCGACGATTCGATCGAGTCGCTGTGCGAGCTTGCCACGCGAAGCGCAGGGCAGGTGGTTCCCGCCAATTACAACACCGCCGAGCAGATCGTTGTGTCCGGCGAAATTTCCGGCGTGGAGAAAGTCATGTCGCTGGCGAAGGAGCACGGTGCAAAGCGCGCCGTGCGATTGCCGGTTAGCGGAGCGTTCCACTCTCCGCTGATGGAACCCGCTGAGAACGGATTTCGCGAGGCGGTGGAAGCAACCGAGTTCAGCGAGCCCTCGTTCCCGGTGTATTCGAATGTCACCGAGGCGCCGTCTTCATCGGCCGCCGAGGCGCGCTTGCTGCTCGTGAAGCAGCTCACGTCTCCAGTGAAGTGGGCGGGCGAGGTGACTGCGATGGCCGCGAAATATCCCGAGGCACTGTTTGTCGAAATGGGTCCTGGCAGTGTGTTGACCGGGCTGCTTACACGCATCGCGCCTTCAGCCGCGGGTATGGCTTGCGGCACTCCGGCGGAAATCGAAAAACTACTCGCGCGAATCGCGGTATGAATATCGATCTGACCGGGAAGAGTGCTGTTGTAACAGGGAGCACCCGTGGAATCGGCCGCTCGGTAGCGGGTGCGCTCGCCGATAGCGGGGCGCGCGTTGCAATCGTCGGCCGAGATCTGGACAGAGCTCGGAGCGTTGCTGAAGAGATCGGCCGCGGAGCGATTGGCTTCGCGTGCGATGTCAGCGATACAACGGCTGTTACAGCGCTTATCGCAAACGTCGAAAAAGCGTTCGGTGGCATCGACATTCTCGTCAACAACGCTGGACTTACGCGCGATAACCTCGTAATGCGTCTCAAGGATGAAGACTGGGACATTGTGATGAACGCGAATCTTCGCGGTGCGTTCGCGGCGATCAGGGCAGCTTCGCGCGGCATGATGAAGAAGCGCTACGGAAGAATCATCAACATGGCGAGTGTTGTCGGCTTGAACGGTAACAAGGGGCAGTCCAATTACTCAGCCAGCAAGGCGGGCCTCATCGCGCTCACCAAGTCGGTGGCGAAGGAGCTTGGCTCGAGGAACATCCTTGTCAACGCCATCGCCCCAGGGTTCATCGAAACTGAGATGACCGCTGCGATGACACCCGAAGCGCGCAACGCGCTAACGGGATTGATTCCGCTCGAGCGGCTTGGGAAAACGGATGACATTGCAGCCGCTGTGGTCTTTCTCGCTTCCGATTTCGCGTCTTACATCACCGGCCAGGTGATCGTCGTGGACGGCGGAATGGTTATGTAATGATTGCGGATGCCGTTGGCCCGCATACGCAATCACATCGCAATCTGAGCGAGCGCATCGATGACTCACGTAACTTTCTGGTAATTCTCCAGTTAACTATATTTCAACGCTTCACCACATACACCAGAGGACCGCATCATGGCCGATAATTCGGAGAAGGTTAAGGACATCATCGAGAAAGAGCTCGGAGTCGAGCGCGAGAAGCTCACCAACGAAGCGAGCTTCATCGAAGACCTCGGTGCCGACAGCCTTGATATCGTCGAGCTGGTGATGGAATTCGAGAAGGAATTCAACATCGACATTCCCG
>JBBQYO010000027.1:0-20230 GCA_038208605.1 Gemmatimonadales bacterium
CCGAAGGACGGAATTGGATACGGCGGTCGCGTTGGTATCTTCCTTTCCGATCCGCACTGGGAGCTGGAAGGCGACGGGCAGTACACGCCGAATCGCGAGCGTGATCCCCTTCCGCCGAGCGGCTTCAACCGCAACGACATCACCTATTCGTCGTTCGCGCTTCGCATGCTCTACAACATCCCCGTTGCCAGCCGCGTTCAGTTCCTGCTCGGCGCCGGTGGTGTTCGCACGAACTACAGCTCGCAGAACATCACCAACACCGATCGCCAGTTCCAGTTCAACTACGGCGTGAGCGGTGATGTTGGCCTTCGTTTTGGCCTTGCCAATCGTGTTGCACTTCGCGTAGACGGCATCGCCGACTACATGAAGGACACGAAGAACCTCAACCTGATCGGCCGCGCCGGCCTGAGCCTCCTGGTTGGTGGCGCTCGCCGCGAAGCGATGTGCACGTATGCTGGCCTGGAGAACATCCCGGCATCCAGCCCGCAGTGCGTCGCGCCGTTGCCGCCACCGCCGCCGCCAGCAGCAGCGATGTGCCCGTACCCGGGACTCGGTGGTATCACGGCAGCTGATCCTGCTTGCGTCGCGCCGCCAGTACAGGTGACGATCGACACGACCGCGATCACCGCACCGATCTACTTCGACTACGACAAGTCCGATATCCGCACCGACGCGGCAGAGACCCTCGATCGCAAGATCCCGTGGCTCACGGCCAACCCCGGAATGCGTATTCGTATCGAAGGCAATGCAGACGAGCGCGGCTCGGATGAGTACAACCTGGCCCTCGGCCAGCGTCGTGCCGCCTCCGCAAAGCGTTACCTCGTCGAGCATGGCATCGATGCAGGCCGCTTCGACCTCGTCAGCTATGGCGAAGAGAAGCCTGTTTGCACCGAGCATGACGAAAGCTGCTGGCAGCGCAACCGCCGCGATGACTTTGTTATCGTGACGATCGGCGCCGACAACATTGTTGTCCCGCCCAGCGGAGAGTAAGGAAGTAGCAGTCGAATAAAAAGCGGGGCATCCGAAAGGGTGCCCCGCTTTTCGGTTACCAGCTTGAGCGCGAGGTGACCGTCAGCTCCAGGCTCTGAGCTTTTTAAGGTCAACATCCTGGGTGAAGAAGCCAAGAGCCGGAGCTTGGTGAGCTCAAGAGCCGTGAGCCGGGATCATCCGCATCGTTGCCGTTGCAAGTGATTGTTGTTGGCTCAGGGCTCGCAGGCTCGCAGGCTCCCCGGCTCAGGCTCTGGGCTTCTTCACCCAGGATGTTGACCTTACTGAGCGGGATCATACGCTCCGTTTTTCGCTTACCAGCTTCGAGCGCGAGGTTGAGCGTCAGTTCCTGGCTCTGAGCCTCTTAAGGCCAACATCCTGGGTGAAGAAGCCAGGAGCCGGAGCTTGGTGAGCTTAAGAGCCGTGAGCCGGGATCCACGTGCGCTGTTGGGGTTCAGAGTGGTTGTTGTTGGCTCAGGGCTCGTAGGCTCCCCGGCTCAGGCTCTGGGCTTCTTCACCCAGGATGTTGACCTTAAGAGCTCGGAGCTATGAGCTCTGGCTCAAGCCAGCGCGCCGATGGCTCCCGGACGGAAATACGAAAGAGGCGACTTCCAATTGGTAGCCGCCTCTTCATTGCCCCTGCTGCGTTCCTTCTATCCCGCGGTTTACACGCTCGTGGGGCTACTTGCCAGCTTTCTGGAAGAGGGGCAAGTACTTGGCGTATCCCTGCGCCTGAAGCTGTGCGACAGGCACGAATCGCATCGCTGCCGAGTTCATGCAGTAGCGAAGGCCGGCGGGCTTCGGTCCGTCGTCGAACAGGTGGCCGAGATGCGAATCGGCGTGAGCAGATCTCACTTCCGTTCGTGAGTAACCGAGCATGCGATCGGTCTTCATGCGGAGATTTCCCGGCTCCAGTGGCTTGACGAAGCTCGGCCACCCCGTGTTTGACTCGTACTTATCGAGCGAGCTGAACAGCGCCTCACCGGAGATCACGTCGACGTAGATGCCGGCCTCGTGATTGTCCCAGTACTGGTTGTGATATGGCGTTTCAGTATCGGACTTTCGAGTGACGGAGTACTGAAGGGGCGTCAGCTTCTTGCGAAGCTCGGCATCACTTGGCCGCTGGTAGCCACCGACTTTCGCGGCGGGCGCGGGTGTCTGCGCACGTGTCGTGGGAGCTTTGACTGCAACAAAGACAACGGCAAATATGGCTGCGGCAATAATTGGACGGGAGTTCATTGGATTACCTCGAATTTGAGCGGGCAGGCCGGGAACCGGATACTCTCGATTCGGCAGATATTATACGCCGCAAGCGGCTCTTTGGGTTCATCGAGGACGCAAAGCGGGCTACACTACCCGACGAATGGAGCGGGCGCGTCGGTTGCTTTTTACGACTGGGTGTGCGCGCCGGGATCCGCGTCCCAAAACGCGGGGCTATGCACGGGTGGCCCCGGGATTATGCGCTCGCGTGATTACACCGGCGACAAGTCGGTGCCGTTCCGGAGATGATTGGTGCCAGCTTGCCGGGATGCTCGCTGCCATTCGATCCGCCGCGATCATGGGAATTGAGGCTTACGATAT
The DNA here is from genome assembly GCA_038208605.1 of Gemmatimonadales bacterium. GTDB lineage: Bacteria > Gemmatimonadota > Gemmatimonadetes > Gemmatimonadales > Gemmatimonadaceae > UBA4720. Next base: position 2,569 of record JBBQYO010000027.1, read on the forward strand.
CATCGTCGAAGTCGACGCCGCCGCCGGGCTTCCTCAATGGACGATGGTCGGGCTTCCCATTGGCGCCGTAAAAGAAAGCAGGGAACGCGTTGGCGCAGCGCTCGTGAATTCGGGATTCACGATGCCGCCGAGGCGAATTACCGTCAACCTCGCGCCCGCCGACGTAAGAAAAGAAGGAACCGCATTCGATCTTCCGATCGCGATTGGAATCCTGGTCGCAACGGGACAGCTTTCGCCTGAGGCTGTCGAGGGCAGACTCTTCGTAGGAGAGCTGGGTCTCGACGGATCGCTGCGCGGAATTCGCGGCGCACTGTCGATCGCGCGGCGCGCAGGAGGTTGCGCTGCGATCAGGGAGCTGATACTTCCGCGAGTCAATGTGGCTGAAGCGGCTCGAGTGAGCGCGCTGCGATTATCGGCGCCGCCTGATTTCCGCACGCTCGCGAATGAGCTTCGGGACGACCGTTTAAGCGCAGCGACCGAAATCAATCTTCCGGTTCAGAGGTCGGCCGAGCTGCTCGATTTCAAGGATGTAGTCGGCCAGCAGACGGCAAAGCGCGCACTCGAAGTTGCTGCTGCCGGCGGCCACAACCTTGTGATGATCGGTCCGCCCGGTGCGGGGAAGACTATGCTCGCACGCCGCTTGTCAGGCATTCTTCCCGAGCTTAGCGAAGCCGAAGCACTGGAGGTAATCGCGATTCACTCAGTTGCCGGAACACTGACCGCGGATTGGCTTGCACTCGGAGCGCCGCGTCCATTTCGCGCACCGCATCACTCGATTTCGAGCGCCGGCCTCATCGGCGGGGGAAGCTCACCGCGCCCTGGCGAAGTCAGTCTCGCACACAACGGTGTGCTTTTTCTCGACGAGATGCTGGAGTTTCCGCGCTCGGTGCTCGAGGGGCTGCGACAACCCATGGAAGACGGCCGCGTCGTGATCTCGCGCGCGGCCATGTCGGTTCCCTATCCGGCGCGGTTTACGCTGATAGGTGCGACCAATCCGTGTCCGTGCGGCCGCCTTGGTGACTCGCCCGGAACGTGCACCTGCACGACGGCAGACATCGACCGGTACGTCGCGAGAATGTCCGGGCCTTTGTCCGACCGAATCGACATGCACGTGCCTGTCGGTGCCGTTGCACTGAAAGATCTGAGCGCGGTCGATGCTGAAGAGTCGAGCTTCGATGTGAGAGCGAGAGTTGAGTCGGCGCGGTCTGCCCAGCGTGTTCGCTTTCGGAAGTTGATTGGAACTCAGTGCAACGCACATGCACCAGGGCGATGGATCGACGCTCACGGAGCGGTGAGCTCAGATTCGAGATCGCTGCTCCAGCGCGCGGCGCAATCGTTGTTCCTTTCCGCGCGCGGATATCATCGCGTGCTGAAGGTCGCGCGGACAATCGCCGATATCGATAGTTCACCGTCGGTCGAAGAACAACATGTTTCGGAGGCGCTTCGATATCGCCCTGCCGCGCGCAACGCGTGATCGCGAGTTCTGGTGCTTGCGCGCGATGAAAATCGCCGGGATGTCGTCACGCGTCGCTTTCGGAAGAAATCCACCGACCTCGGCCAGGGCGATCGACCACTTTCAATTGATGTTTTCGTTTGATGATCTGCGTGAGCGATGCGTCGATGTCAGTCCATTCCGCGCGGAGTCGGTGGAGTATCCGCAGGTCAAGTGGCTTCAATGGAGAAACCCATCGATGGCTGACGCGTCATTTGAGTAACGCCATGAAGCGCACTCATCGTTAAAGGGTACCCGGTGGCGAATGCCTGAATCTCTCCTGATCGTTCCCGATCTTTCCGCATCGAGCCATCCGAGCCGCTACTCGGCCGCACTGCTGCACCCCGCACCGGTAGTAGACGTATCGCTTTCCCAGGTTCTGGCCGCGATGTCGCGTGCGCTCGATCTCACCGAGGGCCGCAGCGAAGGCCACACTGTTCGCACCTGCATCATCGGAATGAGGGTGGCGAACGAGCTCGATCTATCTGCGTTCGACAAGGTCGCGCTTTACGGCGCGCTGCTTCTCAAGGACTCGGGATGTGGCGGAACATCGCGACTCGACGAAGTCGTTGAGGCGGAAGCTCCCGAGCGAGTCGGGAGAATCGACTTCCAGGCATTGCATCAAAAGACCAGGACTGCGATTCAGAATGCCGGCAGCCTCGGCCGCGATGCGATTCGCAGCAAGATGACAGGTTTGCTGCGCCGTAGAAATCATCGTCTGCGGCCGTCGCCGCCCGCGTTATCGCGCGCCGAGCGCGGCGAGAGCATGGCGCTCCGCATGGGATTCTCCACCGCGACGGCCGATGCGATCCGGTGCATCGACGAGCACTGGGACGGCTCGGGCTTTCCTGATGGCAAAGAAGGCCACGAGATTCCGCTGTTCTCGCGAATTATTCTCGTTGCCCAGACGGTTGACGCGTTCGTCACACAGCGCGGGCTGGCGACCGCACTTCGGATGATGCGTGAGCGCAGTGGCCAGTGGTTCGATCCGAAAATCGTTCGCGTGGTAAGGAGCTGGCGCGAGGATTCAGAGTGGTGGGAAACGCTGATGTCCGCCGATGCCACTGAGGCGGTCCTTGCCGCCGAGCCGCAGCAGCACACACGCTATGTGGATGAACGTGGCCTGGACGACGTTTGCAAGGCTTTCGCCGAGATTATCGACTCGAAATCACCCTTCACTTTCCAGCATTCGACGAATGTCGCCAAGTATGCTCGTGCGACCGCCTACGAGCTGAGCTTCGAAAAGAAAGACATGCGGCAGATCAATCGCGCTGCGCTGTTGCACGACGTGGGCAAGCTCGGCGTCTCGTCGTCGATACTCGACAAGAATGGACCTCTCACCCTGGAGGAACGTGCGGAGATGCAGCGCCACCCGGTTTATACCTGGGAGATTTTGCGGCGCGTGGAGGCATTCTCGAGCTTCGCGCGTACGGCAGCGCTTCATCACGAGAAGCTCGACGGTTCAGGGTATCCGTGGGGGGTGCCTGGTGAAGACCTCGACATTCCCGCGAGAATACTTTGTGTGGCGGACATGTACGAGGCACTGACAGCGCACAGGCCCTATCGCGAAGGCCTCAGCCGTGATGTCGCACTGAAGATCATTCGGTCAGGAAGCGGCAATCTCGTTTGTCCACTGGCGACAGAAGCGCTCACGGAGGCCACCCGCCATTTGAAAGTGGCGCTCGCCTCATAGTCTGCGCGGATCTGACAACCAGCTAGCTCCAACCGCCGTAGGCCACAAACGATTTGGCAATTCCGGCCAGCCTCTCGACGTGAATGGTCGCGCCGGGGAAGAGCCCCTCGAATTCGGTGCGAGTAAGCAGACGAACTGAGTCGACCTCAGCGCGCGCTGCGGCGAGACTCGGCATCCGCTTGTACCATCCCACGTCGAAGCGGTGAACCATCTGCGCCCGGACTTCGGCCGGCAGGTATTGAAACCACGGGAAGAGGAAATGCGGCTCGAGCGGAAAGCGCTTGTTGGGCGTCTGAACGAAGTAGCGCTTGCCGACGCGCATTACTTCGTTGGCCATTCGCCGCTGGTCCGCGTATGTGCCGACGTGCTCGATGACCGAATTGGAGAACACGACGTCGAATGACTTCGTCCCGAGGCGCGGCATGTTGCGCGCATCGCCGACGGCGCTGACAAATCTGTCCGAGATGACGTTCTGGTGCTCGATGTTGAGAAGCGTGACGGTCACGTCGCCTGGATCACCGCCTGTCATGAGATTCCAGAACGCCTGCGTTCCGCCAACATCGAGGATATCGGCATGACCTTTCACGCTTGCCAGCAGCGACAGAAAAAGCGAGAAGCGCGCTTTTCGCATGCGGGTCGCGAGCGACGATCCACTGCTGTTGTCGGCGAGCGATTTAATGATCGATCGCCCGACTTCGGCGGCTTGCGGACGCGGTGCAAAAGTCACGCGGGCGACAGCTCGAGCTGCTGAACCGGTTGCCGCCTTCTCTCGGGAACCGCTTCCATCTGGCAGATGGTCACGATCGCTCCGGCGAACCAGAAGTACAGATACGCGACTACGAGCGCATTGAACACGACGCCGGTTGTCGCATTGATCATGATTCCAATCGTAGTGAACAAAACGACGACCCCCATCAGTCTGCGACCGAGCGTACTTCCTCTGCGCGCAACCTTGAACGAGCTCACCGCGATCCCGGCGAAAATAGCCAGGTGAGCGAGGAGCCCTTCGATGCCGAGCTCGACTGCGTATTTGAAATATCCGTTGTCGGCGGTCAGCGGATCGAGCCCAAACCGAATCGCCGACTGGTCAGTCGTTCCCAATCCCGACCCCAGCGGATGGTCAAAGAAAGCAGTGAATCCCTTACCCCAATCCTTGGCGTGCGACGCGCTGCTGCCCGTCTGCCACGTGAGTGTGTCCCAGATAAATCCGGCGATGCCCGGAACCGCAATCATGGCCACAACGACCGCCAGCGCAGCGAGGATCAGTCCGGCAACGGCCCGCTCGGGTTTCCGGAGCATGATGACGATCATTACCAGCTGGATGATGCAGACGATAATCGTCATGCGGGTGATGCTCAACAGGAGCCCGGCCCAGATGATGGCGTACTCGATCTTCATGGACATCGTGATGCGTTTTGCTGCGCCGAACACCCACACGGTCGCCATCGGCATGAGGATCAGGAACGGCATCGCGAATCCCTGGCTCGACAGATAAACAGAACCCGCGCGCTGCATTTCTATGCCCCCGATATGAGTCCAGTAATTCGTAGGGAGACCAAATTCATTTCCGGCAGTGAACGCCGAGACGTTGAGGAAGTCCTGAAAGTAGGAGGCGACTCCGAGGAGGACGAGCATATCCGGAGTGACCAGCAGCCGCTCGACGATTGCGATCGCGCTGGTGAGCAGAACGATGATATAGAGGCGCCGCATTGTGTTCGGATCGTCGACGATTTCCGGAGTGGCGCGTCCGACGAAATAGAGCAGCAGAAAAAATGCGATGTCGCGGATTCCATACAGGGCCGTGCCCGCCGGCAGCTCGATGCGAAAGACAGCTTTTCCGGCGATTAAAAATACGAGCGCCGTCGCCATCAGTGACGCGACGACCATGTCGATCCACGAAACCGCAACGCGCGGCCCGCGCCCGGTCGCCGCGCGCAGGATGACGAGAATCACCATCGCGATCACTGCGATCTCTTTCCACGCTGCAAGAGCGCGCACAGTTCCGATGCCGAGCCCAAGTCCGCCGAACAGCATTGCAACGAGCAGGCTGTGGAACGGCAGGCCCCACGAAAAGACCGGCAGGGCAACACGGTTGAAAATCGTTCTGGGGGCGGCGGCGGCTTCGCTCATCGGTGGAAAAAGCTAACGGCGGAGGCGACGGTCCGCCTCCCGGACCGCCTGTTTGCCAACACACGCCCGGGCCGATGCGTATAAGTGGTATCCGCCGCGAATGGCGCTAACGAACAGACACGAGACACATGAAGTTTTTCTCCGCTCGCCTTCTTGCAGCCGCAGTGTTGATCCTTCCGGCCGCCGCTTTCGCACAGGTTGGCTCGACGACTGACATTCTGATGGGCCGTGTGACTTCGCCCGACGGGAAGCCGATCGCGGCCGCCAAGGTCGAAGTAACCTCCGCGGAAACACAGATCGCCAGAACCAAGGAAACGGACGCCGACGGACGCTACTCGATTCTCTTTCCCGATGGAGGCGGATCATACCGGGTTCAGGTGCTGTCGATTGGATATGCGCCCCAACGCTTCAACGTTGTTCGGAACAATGACGAGGACCGGCTGATTCACGACGTGGTGATGGGAAAGAACGCGACCGTCCTGCAGAGCGTGCAGGTGCGTGCGTCACCCAATCGAAATGCAAACAACCAGCGGCCCGAAGCCGGCTCGACCGAGCGCGGTCTTCCGCCCGGCCTCATCGACCGTCTTCCGATCGACGCTGGCGATCTCAATGCTCTCGCCACTCTCGCGCCGGGAGTGATCGGAGTAGCTGGTACCGATTCGACTCCCGCTTCATTTTCGGTGGGCGGACAGCCCGCGAATCAGAACAGCCTCACACTCGACGGGCTCTCGTTCGGATCGGGGAGTGTTCCGCAGGAAGCGGTTCGCAATACCCGGGTAATCACCAGCACGTATGACGTCGCGCGGGGACAATTCACCGGCGGCCAGGTCGCAAGCACGACTCGCGGGGGGACCAACGTTTTCCAGGGAGCGCTCAACTACGCGCTTCGCGATCCGACACTGGAATTCGTCGACGACGGTGAAAATGCGTTCTCGCAGAAGTACACACAGAATCAAGTCAGCGGCGGATTCGGCGGGCCGATCATCAAGAACAAGCTGTTCACCTTCGGCGCGCTCACGCTTACGCGGCGCACGGACCCGCTGCAGTCCCTGCTTGCTGCTGATCCACTCGCACTTCAGCGGCTCGGAACCAACGGTGATTCCGTCGCGCGCTTTCTGTCGTTACTCAATCGCTATGGTCTCCAGCCCACCTCTTCGCTGATTCCCGAAGAGCGCCTCAACGACAACGCGTCAGCGCTCGTCCGCGTCGACTACAACCTCGGTGAAGCCAACACACTGATGCTGCGCGGTGACTGGCGCGGGTCGGTGCAGGACGCGAGCCGCATCTCACCGTTCGCCGTTCCGCACAGCGGAGGCGACGCGAAAGGCTCGGGCGGCGGCGGCATGATCACGCTCACCTCCCACTACGCGAGCTTCATCAACGAGCTTCGTGCGTACTCGTCGATCGACAAACGAAATACCGATCCATATCTCCGCGTTCCATCCGGAAGAGTGACCGTCGCGTCCGATCTGCCTGATGGATCGCTCGGCGTATCGACGCTTCAGTTTGGCGTGAATCCGTCGCTGCCGCAGGAAACACTCAGCCGTCTCACCGAGCTGAGTGACGAAGTGTCACGCGTCTCCCGCAACGGCGCTCACCGTCTCAAACTCGGCGGCCTGTTGAACGAGGATGAGAGTCAGAACGGAACATTCGCCAACGCGTTAGGCACGTTCACTTTCAACTCGATCGCGGATTTCGAGGCAGGACGGCCGGCATCGTACACTCGCACACTTGCCAGTCGCGACAGGAATGCACGGAGCGTCAACGGCGCCCTGTACCTGGGCGATGCGTGGCGGCATTCTCCAGCCCTCCAGCTTACCTATGGCGTGAGAGCCGAGCATTCGTCGTATCCCGATGCGCCTGCGTTCAACCCGGCAATCGATTCCTTGTTTGGAAAACGCACTGACGCATTTCCGTCGGAGGTGCATGTCAGCCCGCGCGTGGGATTCACTTACACGTACGGGCTCCAGCCCAACGGTCCGGCGCTCGGCAGCATTCGCGGCGGCATCGGCGAATTTCGCGGCAAGGCCTCCTCTGGTTTGTTCGCGTCAGCGGCAGATGCGAACGGACTCGTGAATGCACAGTCGCAGATCGTCTGCGTTGGGTCTACCGTGCCGATTCCGGACTGGACATCCTATCTCGCGAATGCGGGCAGCGTTCCTTCGACTTGCAACGGTGACAGCCAGCAGTTCGCCAACACGCGACGCAACGTCACGGTGTTCAGCGACGATTTCGCCGCCCCACGCGCGTGGCGCGGCTCGCTCGGGGTCAATCGCAGATTCGCCGAGCGATATACGCTCTCGCTCGACGGCTCGTTTGCGCACGGTGTCGCGCAGACGAGCGCCCGCGACCTGAATCTCGACGTTAATCCGAAGTTCACGCTGGCGAGTGAAGGCGGCCGCCCTGTGTATGCGCCGGTGACGTCTATCATTCCTCAGACGGGTGCTATATCGCTGACCGGATCGCGGCTTCAGCCAAGGTTTGGTGTTGTCAGCGAGATAAATTCGGGTCTGGTGTCCGATTCAAGACAGCTCACCGCCAGTTTTCAGGGAATCACGACCAAAGCGATTCTGTTCAACGCTTCGTATACGTACACGCGATCGATCGACGAGTCCCAGGGCATTTCGACGTTTGGGGGATTCGGCGGCGGCGGATTTGGTGGAGGCGTCTCGGGGGCCTCAACGGCTGGCAATCCGAACCGCGCCGAGCGCGGCACGAGCGATCAGGAGCGCCGTCATTCACTGATTGGCACAATCACGTGGCCGATCAGGCCCGTCATCGAGCTCACTGCCATTGCACGGCTCACGTCAGGTGGATTCTTCACGCCGATCGTAAGCGGTGACGTGAACGGAGACGGTCTGCGAAACGACCGGCCATTCATCTTCGATCCGGCTGTCGCCCCGGACTCCGCGACGGCGAACGGAATGTCGCGTCTGCTTGCTTCGGCGCCAGACCGGGCGCGCGAATGCATTGTCCGGCAGACCAATACGGTTGCGGGTCGCAACAGCTGCTCCATTCCGTGGACTACGTCGTTCGATCTTCAGGCGAACCTCAAGCCCTCTGGATTCGGTCTCAATCGCAAGCTTACCATCTCAGTCGTTGGATTGAACACGCTTGCCGGTATCGACAGGGTTCTGCACGGAAGCAACGACCTTCACGGCTGGGGCCAGCCCGCATTTCCTGACCGAACGCTGCTCTATGTTCGCGGGTTTGATCCGGTCAACCAGCGATTCCAATACCAGGTGAACGAGCATTTTGGCGCGGCGAACGGAAGCCGCAACGCTTTCCGCGTTCCATTCCAGCTCGCAGTGCAGGGAAGGCTGACCCTCGGCGTCGACCCCGCGCGGCAGCAGTTCAATGGAGTTTTTGGCGGCGGCCGGGGCAACGGCGCGCGTCCATCTGTCTCTGACTTTCGTGACAGGCTTGCCCGCGCAGTTCCGAATCCGTTCAGGCAGATTCTCGATCTCAACGATTCCTTGAAGCTGGAACTCACCGTCGATCAAAAGGCGAAGCTCACGACACTCGGCGATACGCTTCAGGCGAAGGCCGATACAATCGTGGGGTCGCTCGCACAAACACTCGGCGGGACTGACGCGAAGAATGCGGATCCGCTTCAGCTCGGGATGAAGATGCGCGGCAAGATCGTCGAAGGTCGTACGCTGGCGCAGAAAGCGCTGAAGGATGCTGAAGCGGTGCTGACGCCCGTGCAATGGGCGAAGATTCCGAAGGAGATCAAAGAACCGTTCCAGCGTCCTGGGGGCGGCGGAGGAGAGGGGAGGTTCGGGCCGCCGGGAGGCTGACGCGGCGCGAGGTTTGCCCGTTGTGGGGAAACGGCGGCCTTTGCATGGGCCCGCTCGTTGGGGATATTCCCCTTCTCGAAAACCTCCCATCCCGGGCCCAATATGTTCGGTTGTTTTAGAAGACTCGGCTGTCTTGTGTTTCTCATCATCATCGGCATCGTCGCGTGGTTCAATCGCGCGCGTCTCGAAGACACATACCATCGCTACGCCGGTGACCGCATATCGCCATCGACGAGCACGGGGATCGAAGTCCGGACACCGGGCGGATGGGAGCCGCTGACGGGAGACAAGGCCACTGCTGGACAGAAACAAGTCGAGTCGCTGTCGAAACGCACTGGACCCGTATTCGCGAATCTGACCGCGGGTGAAGCGGCATCCTACATTTTTCTGGAAGCCGCGAAGCAGCTTCCGAGCTCCGCCGAGAACATCACGACCTCTGTGAAGAACGACCGTCTTTACGTTCGGGCGAACATCGCGCTCAAGGACTTTGGCGGAAGCGCCGCACTCGGACCGCTGGCATCATTGCTTGGCCAGCGTGATACGGTGGAGCTCGGCGGAACGATTCACGTGCTTCGGCCAACGGTTGGCGAGTTTCAGGTGCACGACGTGAAGATCGGATCGTTTCCGATTCCGTCGGCAATCATTCCAAAGCTCATCTCGCGCATGCGCAAGGGAACAATGCCGGACGGCATCTCGCCGAACGCTCTACCGATGAAGCTGCCGTCGTACATCGGCGACGTGCGCATCGCCAACGGACGCATCGTCGTGTACAAGAACGTTCCGTGAACCGCCGCATTCTCGTTGTCGATGACGAGCAGGGGATTCGCGCCGCGCTCGGTCAGCTGCTCGAATATGAAGGTTACGAAGTTCATCTCGCCTCGAATGCCGCAGACGGAATCGCCGAGTATCAGAAGTGGAAGCCGAATCTGGTTTTCATGGATGTGAAGATGGCGGGAATGGACGGCATGGAAGCGCTGAAAAAGATCAGGGAGCTCGATCCAATCGCGACGGTGGTGATGATCAGCGGCCACGCTACCATTCGAACCGCCGTCGAAGCCACGCAGCTCGGCGCTTACGAGATTCTCGAAAAGCCGCTCGACACCGATCGCATTCTCGTGATGCTCCGGAATGTCTTCGATCACATCAACCTGCGGGAGGAGAATTCACGGCTTCGAAATTTTACCGGTTCGCCATACGAGATCGTGGGCGATTCGGGGGTCATGCGGGCGCTCGTCGACAAGATCGACAAGGTGGGAGCCACTCCGGCCAGAGTGCTGATAACGGGCGAGAACGGAACGGGAAAAGAGCTCGTCGCACGCGCAATTCACCGGCAGTCCTCGCGCGATGGAAAGCCGTTCGTCGAGGTCAACTGCGCTGCGATTCCCGGCGAACTGATCGAGAGCGAGTTGTTTGGCCACATGAAAGGCTCATTTACCGGTGCGATCGCGGACCGCGCTGGAAAGTTCGAGCAGGCGAACAAGGGAACGCTCTTTCTCGACGAGATCGGCGACATGAGCATGAATGCGCAGGCGAAAGTGCTGCGCGTTCTTCAGGACAATGTGCTGACCCGAATCGGCGGATCGAAACCGATATCAGTCGACGTGCGTGTTCTTGCCGCGACGAACAAAAACCTCGAGACCGAGATTGCTGCGGGCAGATTTCGCGAAGATTTGTACTACAGGCTGAACGTCATACCGATTCACGTGCCGCCGCTGCGGGAGCATCGTGAGGACATTCCGAAACTGGTCGACCATTTCCTGTCGATGCTGTCCGAGAAAGAGGGGTTTATCCCGCGACGGGTTGGTGCGTCAGCGCTGGAGCGGTTGATGTCGCTGGACTGGCCAGGCAACGTGCGCGAGCTGCGCAACACCGTCGAGCGCATGCTGATTCTGGCGACCGGGCCGGAGCTGACGGCAAAGGATGTTGACCGCCTCGCGGGCGGACGCGTTGCCGATGACACCGGCTTCGGCAATCTCACATCGCTCAAGACTTTCGAAGAATTCAAGGAAGCTGCGGAGCGTGCGTATCTGCTCAACAAGCTTCGCGAGTTCGACTGGAACGTTTCGGAAACGGCGCGAGCAGTCGAGATGCCGCGCTCCAACCTTTACAAGAAAATCGAGCGCTACGCACTGACGCGCGAACACACATGACATCTTCCCTTTCAATGAAAGAATTCAGGAACTTCATCGCGGGGTCGTGGGTCGCTCCTGACTCCGGCGAATATTTCGAGAACCGCAATCCGGCCGATCGCAACGATCTCATCGGCATGTTTCCAAGGTCGGGTGAGACGGACGTTCAGCGGGCGGTAGACAGCGCGAAGCGCGGCTTCGCTCAGTGGCGTGCAACGCCGGCTCCCGCCCGGGGCGACGTTCTGCGCGTCGTCGGTGACCTCTTGTCGAAGCGAAAGGAAGAAATCGCCGACGCGATGACTCGTGAGATGGGAAAGCCGCTCACCGAAACGCGGGGAGACGTGCAGGAAGGAATCGACACTGCCTACTATGCCGCGAGCGAAGGCCGCAGGCTGTTCGGTCACACCGTGCCGAGTGAGCTCCGTAACAAGTGGGCGATGAGTTACAGGCGACCGATCGGGATTGCCGGCCTCATCTGTCCGTTCAACTTTCCGCTCGCGATTCCCACGTGGAAAATGTTTCCTGCGCTCGTCTGCGGAAACGCGGTCATCTTCAAGCCTGCCGAAGACGTTCCGCACACTGGCACGCTTCTCGTCGAAATTCTTCTCGAGGCGGGGTTGCCGCCTGAAGTCGTGCAGCTGGTTCACGGCCATGGCGAGGATGCCGGTGCGGCCATGGTCAATCATCCTGAAATTCCAGTCATTTCGTTCACCGGATCGACGGAGACGGGCAGCATTGTCGGCGCGACCTGCGGCCGCATGCACAAGCGGCTGTCGCTCGAGATGGGCGGCAAGAACGCACAGATCGTCATGGACGATGCGGATCTCGACCTGGCGCTCGAGGGCGCTCTCTGGGGCGCGTTCGGAACAACAGGGCAGCGCTGTACAGCCACGAGCCGGTTGATCCTTCAGAAAGGCATCCACGACAATTTTCTCGGAATGCTTGTCGACAAGGCAAAGGCGCTTCGCCTCGGCGACGGACGAAAGCAGGGGACTGACGTCGGACCGATGATTCACGAGAGCGCGGTCGCGAAGGTCGAGCGCTACATCGACATCGGCCTGTCGGAAGGGAACGATCTTCTTTGTGGAGGCGCTCGCGGAACCGGTGGCGGACTGGACAACGGAAACTTTTTCATGCCCTCCATCTTTGCTCGCGTCGAGGCAGGCCAGCGCCTCGACCAGGAAGAGATCTTCGGCCCGGTGCTCTCGGTAATTCGCGTTTCCAGCGCCGATGAGGCATTCGCCGTGAACAACGGTGTCAAGTATGGACTGTCGTCGTCGATCTACACGACGAATGTGAATGTAGCTTTTCGTGCGCTGAACGAGCTTGACAACGGAATCACCTACGTTAACGCTCCGACCATCGGTGCCGAGGCACACCTTCCTTTCGGCGGTGTAAAGCAGACGGGAAATGGTCATCGTGAAGGCGGTTGGCAGGTGTACGAATTCTTTTCGGAGACAAAGGTCGGCTATGCTGACTTCTCAGGAACGCTCCAGCGCGCGCAGATCGACAACTATCTTGGAAGTCCCGACTAACCAGTGGAGAAGAGAAGCGGACAATGGTGAATGAGGAGCGGCGCTCGGCCGCGGTCGATCGAGTCAATGAACGGCCCCGCGGCGGCACTCTCTCATTCATGTGGGAGTGGCTACGCTCGGTCACAATCGCGCTCGCGCTCTTTTTCGTCGTTCGGTCTTTCTTCATCGAGGCGTTCAAGATTCCAACTGGAAGCATGGAGGGAACGCTGCTCGTCGGTGATTTTCTGCTCGTCAACAAGCTGGTGTACGGCGCCGAGGTGCCGTTCACGAGTGTGAAGCTGCCGGCGATCCGCACGCCGCATCGCGGTGACGTGATCGTCTTCCAGTGGCCACTTGACCGCACGAAAAACTTCGTGAAGAGAATCGTCGGGATGCCGGGTGACACGCTCGAGATGAGGGAAGGAAATCTCGTGCGAAACGGCAAGCCGCAGCGCGAGGCGTACGTGTCTCATACTGCACCAGGCTCCGACGTGTCGGATGACGAGTTCAATTGGCAGCTCGCGTACCTGCCCGGCGCGCAGCGTCCGGTGATCGATGTGCCGCGCTTGCCGATCGCGGTTCAGACACTCGAGGCCAGCCCGGGATATCACCCTTCTCGTAACAACTGGGGTCCGTTAGTCGTCCCTAAGGGGAACTACTTTGTTCTCGGAGATAACCGGGACAACTCGCTGGACTCGAGATACTGGGGCTTCGTAGCTGACTCACTTGTGCGCGGCCAACCCCTCGTTGTCTATTATAGTTACGATCCTGACGTCGCCGTGAAGCTGGACTGGCTCACTCGCGTTCGGTGGAAGCGTTTTGGCGAGATGATTCAGTGATGGTCCCGGCTCGCCAACTCGGTGGCGGTCAGGCATTTTACCGTGGTCGTAGCGAGGAGCAGCATCTGGTATGGCGGTCTCGGTAAACCGGAAGAACCAGTACGACGAAGGTTCGCTCGATCAATACCTTCGTGACATCAGCATCTATCCGCTGATCACCCGCGAGGAGGAGGTCACACTCGCGCAGCGGATCCGTCTGAAAGATCAGGAGGCGCTGGACAAACTCGTCCGCTCCAACCTGCGCTTCGTCGTCTCTGTCGCCAAGAAATATCAGAATCAGGGCGTATCGCTCTCCGATCTGATCAACGAGGGCAACCTCGGCCTCATCCGCGCGGCTCACAAGTTCGACGAAACGAAAGGCATCAAGTTCATCTCGTACGCGGTGTGGTGGATTCGGCAGAGCATCCTTCAGGCGCTCGCCGAGCAGTCGCGCATCGTAAGGGTTCCCTTGAATCGGGCGGGCGCGCTGCACCGCATTGGGAAGCGTGCCAGCACGCTGCTCCAGGAGCTGGGCCGACAGCCTACGCATCTCGAGATCGCCGAAGGTCTCGACATCACCGAGGAAGAAGTCGCGAAGACGATGCTCATCTCGCAGGTGCATCTGTCGCTCGACGCGCCGATGACGCCGGGAGAGGACAACCGGCTTCTTGACTATCTCCCTGACACGACCAATCGGACGCCGGACGAACAGACTTTCGAGAAAGCGCTGACCGAGGCAATCGAAGAGTCGCTCTCCGGGCTCAAGGAACGCGAGTCGAAAATCTTGAGATTGTACTTCGGGCTGGATGGTGAGGACCCGATGACGCTCGAGGACATCGGGACGCTGCTGGGGATCACTCGTGAGCGAGTGCGGCAGATCAAGGAGAAGGCGCTATTGAAGCTGCGCCATAACTCGCGCCGGCGGGCGTTGGAGTCTTTCCTCGGATAGTCGGTCCTTCTTTGCCCCAGAGACCGCAAAAAAAACAGAACAATTCACCACAGAGGCCACCGTGGTCTCTGGGGTAAAATTTTGTTGTAGTTGCAGTCTCTGCGCCTCGGCGGTCTCTGCGTCAAGCCTGTATGAGCCGGCAGAATACGCGCCCGTGCACCCGATGTTTTAGATTGAGGGAATGGCATCCCAATCCTCGTTCGACGTAACGACTGGCGTCGATCTCCAGGAAGTCGACAACGCCGTAAATCAGGCCCAGAAAGAGATCTCCCAGCGCTACGACTTCAAGGGTTCGATCGCGGAGATCGACTTCAGCCGCGCCGAGGGAACTCTCAATCTCACGGCCGAAAGTGAGTACCGGATGGAGGCGCTGTTCGACGCCGTGCAAGCGAAGCTCATCAAGCGTGGTGTGCCCGTAAAGAACCTCGATATCGGCGACATCAAACCTGCCGGCGGTGATAAAGTGACCCGGCTCGTCAAGCTCAAGATGTCGCTCGACGGAGACACTGCAAAAAAAGTTTCCGCAGCGATCAAGGACGCGAAGCTCAAGAAAGTGCAGGCTGCGATACAGGGCGATCAGGTGCGTGTGTCGTCGCCGTCAAAGGACGATCTCCAGGAAGCGATGACGCTTCTCAGAAGCCAGGACTTCGGAGTCGAGCTCAAGTTCGGCAACTACCGGTAGCGTGAAGGTCGGCTTCATCACACTCGGCTGCGACAAGAACACCGTCGATACCGAGCGCTACCTTGGCGAGCTGTCGGGATACGGCGGCGAGTACACGGCCAATCTCGAGCTGGCCGACGTCATCATCGTGAATACCTGCGGGTTCATCGATGCGGCGAAGAAGGAATCGATCGACGCGATGATCGAGGCCGCACGCTATAAGACCGACGGCCAGTGCCAGGCAGTGGTCGGTGTCGGATGCATGATCGAGCGCCACAAGGACGAGCTCACCGAAGCGCTGCCGGAAGTCGATCTCTTTCTCGGCGCATCCGAGAGCGGCAGGCTTGCGCAGGAATTGTCACAACGCGGAATCTTGGCCGGTGTTGGCGAAGGGATGCATCCCGGAATTCGCGTGTACACCGGCGACCTCCCGCATGTTCGCTATCTCAAGATCAGCGAAGGATGCGACCACGGTTGCGCCTTTTGCGCAATTCCACTCATGCGCGGCAAGCATCGCTCATTTTCGCGCGACGAGGTGATTCGCGAGGCACAGCTGCTCGAGCTTCAGGGTGCCAGGGAACTCAACCTCGTCGCACAGGATCTCGCGCATTATGGACGCGACATTCGCGATGGCATTCGTCTGCCCGAGCTGCTCGAGTCGCTCGTCGCGGAGACGTCGGTGCCGTGGATTCGAATGCTGTATCTCTATTCGACCGGTATCACACCGCGTCTGCTGGAAGTCGTCGCGCGTGAGAATCGCATTCTCCCGTATCTCGACATGCCCATACAGCATGCGTCGGACGCGGTGCTCGCGAACATGCGTCGTCCGGAGCGCAAGCGCACGATTCGCGATCGCGTCGCTCGTTTTCGCGAAGCAGTTCCTGGTGTCGCGATTCGAACAACGTGCATCGTTGGATTTCCGGGCGAGACTGACGGAGACTTCGAAGAGCTGGTGGAATTTCTCGAAGAGGTTCAGTTCGATCGCGTCGGCGCCTTCACTTACTCGCCGCAGGAAGGCACTCGCGCGGCTGCGACGCACGACGATGTTCCCGATCCCGTGAAGCGCGAGCGACTGGAGCGGCTCACCGAGCTTCAGCGTTCGATTACGGCAGAGAAGTATGAATCGCGCATCGGAACACGCTCGCAGGTGATTGTCGATCGTGTGATAGATGGAGCGTCAGTCGGCCGTCTGCCCTGGCAGGCCGACGACGTGGACGGCGTGACATTCCTCGACGAGCATCTCGCGCCCGGCACGCTGGCAGAGGTCGCTGTTGCTGAGGTTGTGGACGACTACGATTTCCGCGCTTCCAGCGTTCGCATCCTCGTACAAGGCGTGCGGATGAATCACCCGGTGGCGCGAAGGCATCTGCCAATGGCGGCAGTCACCGTCGGCTCGTATGGGAGATAGATCTGCCGAAATAATGCGCCGTTCATCGGCGTTATTTCCCGGAGGAGTGAATTCGCCGGTTCGCGCATTCGGAGGCGTTGGCGGAACGCCGGTCGTCGCTGCTCGAGGTGAAGGGGCGCGAATCTGGGACGCGGACGGCAAGGAGTACATCGACTTCGTCCTGTCATGGGGTCCACTGGTTCTCGGCCACGCGCATCCAATGGTGCTCGATGCGATCGATGCAGCGATGCGAAACGGCACGACCTTCGGAATGCCCACGGAGCTAGAAGTCTCGCTCGGCGAGCTGATTCAGACGCGAATGCCTCACATCGAGATGCTCCGTTTCGTATCGAGCGGCACCGAAGCGACGATGAGCGCCATTCGACTGGCGCGTGCGTTCACGGGCCGCGAAGCGATCGTGAAATTCGAAGGCTGCTACCACGGTCATGCCGATTCGTTTCTCGTTCGAGCGGGGTCGGGAGTTGCGACGCTCGGACTTCCAAATTCTCCCGGCGTACCGGAGTCGCTCGCGGCGCTCACTCTCACGGCGCCGTTCAACGATCTTGACGCGACGAGCGATCTCGCAAAACATGCAAAGGGTGGCATCGCCGCGATCATCGTCGAGCCGATCGTCGGCAACGCGGGCTTCATCCCGCCTCAGGAAGGATTTCTCGAAGGATTGCGCCAGATAGCTGACGAGTTCGGTGCGTTGCTCGTCTTCGATGAAGTGATGACCGGCTTTCGCATTGCGCCGTCCGGTGCTCGCGGGCGCTTCGGTGTGGAAGCCGATCTGACGACACTTGGCAAGGTGATCGGCGGAGGACTTCCGGCAGCAGCCTATGGCGGACGTCGCGACATCATGGAGCAGATCGCCCCGACGGGCCCAGTGTATCAAGCGGGCACCCTGTCGGGTAATCCGCTCGCGATGGCTGCGGGGAAGGCGACTCTGACCGCATTGACTCCGGAGCTTCATTCGATCATCGAGCGACGCACGGTCACACTGCTCGATGGCCTCATGTCCATTGCTGAGCGGCTCGGCGTCCCTTTTACCGGGGCATCGGCTGGCTCGATGTGGGGTTACTTCTTTCA
>JBBQYO010000028.1:0-20111 GCA_038208605.1 Gemmatimonadales bacterium
AGACCTCGCGATGCCATCAGCAGATATGCACTCCGCTTCCAGTCAAAACGGGGATTGATGGCGGTCGTCGTAGATTCTCCTGCTTCAGAAGCGATCGTGCCGGTCATTCCAGTAGAGCTGAGGTGATTGGCGGACAGGGACGGAAAGTTACTCGGTCGTACCACTGAAAAAGGTGAATCCATCGGCTGCCATTGTCTTGAGCAACGGGCTCGGACGATAGCGCTCTTCGCCGTAAAATTCCTGTAGTGCCGCAAGCCACTTCACAGTATCGGGTATGCCTATCTCGTCGGCCCATTGCAGGAGACCTTTGGGGTAATTGACCCCGAGAACCATCGCGCGGTCTATGTCGTGGGCGCTCGCAACACGATAGTAGAGCGCGTCCGCCGCCTGATTGATGAGCATGCTGAGAATACGGCGAAAAACGAGGTCGCCGAGGTCGCGGTCCTCGTTGGGTCCTGGCGCGATCGCGTCACTACTATAGTCGTAGTAGCCCCTCCCCGTCTTCCGTCCGAGGAATCCGGCGTCGTTGAGCCTCTGCTGTGTCAGCGTCGGTTTGAATCGCGGGTCATGAAACGTGGCCTCGTAGACGCTTTTCGTTGCTGCGAGGTTGATGTCGTTGCCGATAAAATCCATGAGCTCGAATGGACCCATCCGGAACCCTCCGATTTCTCGCATCGCCCAGTCTATGGTCGCCATATCGGCGATGCCTTCTTCGTAAATTCGCAGCGCCTCGCCATAGAAGGGACGCGCGATGCGATTGACGATGAATCCCGGCGTATCTGACGCGATCACCGTCGATTTTCCCCAGGCGTCGACCAGACTCTGCACTCCTGTCGTCACATGGGCCTCGGTGGCCAGGCCCGGCACGATTTCCACGAGGGGCAGAAGCGTGGCGGGATTGAAAAAATGGATTCCAATCACCCTGCCCGGATTCTTGACCGCCCCGGCGATGGCCGTTACCGAAAGAGACGACGTGTTCGTCCCGAGAACGGCATTGGAGCCAACGATGCTTTCGAGGCTCGAGAAAAGACCGCGCTTGACATCGATGTCTTCGATTACGGCTTCGATGACAAGCCCGCATCTCGAGAGCGCCTCGAGCGAGCCGGTTTCCGTGGAGGCCGTTGCTGTCGAGATGCGCGACCGAATGTCAGCCTGTTCGTCCTTCGTGATGCGAAGCTTTTCGACGCTGCGAGCGAGATTCTTCTCTATCCCTGCAATTCCCTTGTCGATGGCCGATTGCTGCGTGTCGTAGAGGATCACCTCGTGACCGAAGGTCGCAGCGACCTGCGCAATCCCGCTTCCCATTGCGCCTGAGCCAACCACACCGACTATCGTCTCGCGACCGAGCTGGAACGTCACTACTACTCCCCTCTAAACTCAGGTTTTCGTTTTTCGCGAAACGCTGCAACGCCCTCTTCGAAGTCCCAGGTCTTGCCCGCTTCACCCTGAAGTTCTTCCTCGACCTCGAGCTGCTGCTGAAGATCGTTGCCGAGGGAACAATTGAGCGCACGCTTGGTGTAGCCAAGAGCCTTGGTGGGCATAGAGGCAAGCCGGGTCGCCAGCGCCATTGATTCGGAGTCGAGAGCGTCTGGCGCGACAACACGGTAGATCATCCCCATGTCGGCTGCCTCACGAGCTCCGATCTTTTCACCCAGCATCATCAGAGCAGCGGCTCGCGGCATTCCGATCGCGCGCGGAAGGAAAAACGTACCGCCGCTATCTGGAACGAGTCCTATCTTCGAAAATGATTGAATGAAGCTCGCCGTCTCCGAGGCGATCACGATGTCGCATGCAATCGCGAGGTTCGCGCCCGCACCCGCTGCAACTCCATTCACCGCGCAGACAACAGGCTTCTCCAGCTTTCTGATGAGATCTATGAGCGGATTGTAGGTCTGGCGAACCGTTGCGCCGAGGTCGAGCCGGCCCTCACCAGCGGCTGGGTCTGACAGATCCTGGCCGGCGCAGA
Organism: Gemmatimonadales bacterium; assembly: GCA_038208605.1. Classification (GTDB taxonomy): domain Bacteria; phylum Gemmatimonadota; class Gemmatimonadetes; order Gemmatimonadales; family Gemmatimonadaceae; genus UBA4720. Next base: position 1,967 of record JBBQYO010000028.1, read on the forward strand.
AGCCGCGCCCGGCACCAGTCAACAAGACGGCGCGCACAGCTCTGTCACCGCGAGCCGATCCCAGTGCGTCGCGTAGCTCCCGAGACATTGCAAGCGTAAAGCTATTCAAAACGTCGGGACGGTTGAGCGTGATCTTCATGACCGCGCCGATGCGTTCAACCGTAATGAATTTGTATGGCAAATTCGCGCTTTCCTGCAGCATGACGGGAATATACAGATTGCAGACGAATCCATCGAATAACCGGAACACTGTGTTCCGAATCCACGCTCAACCTTTTGCCGACTGGCACTGTCAAATTCACACTGCACAATGATTCTGCGGTAGCAGCTTCCACCGGGCTTCATGCAAACCATTCCTGAAAATCTTCTCGCCCAGCTGGGCGGCCAGTACTCCTTCGAGCGCGAGCTCGCAGGCGGCGGAATGGCGCGCGTATTTCTCGCCGAGGATCGCGAGCTTCATCGCAGGGTTGTGATCAAAGTTCTTCCTGTGGATCTCGCGATGGGAGTGTCGGCTCAGAGATTTCGCAGTGAGATCCTCACCGTAGCGAAGCTGCAGCATCCTCACAGTGTAGGCATTCTGAAGGCCGGCGAGGTGGACGGCGTTCCCTACTTTGTCATGCCGTATGTCGACGGCGAGTCTCTCGCTGTTCATCTCCGGCGCACCGGACCATCGAGCGTGCGTGATGCGGTCGCGGTATTTCGCGACGTTGCAAGAGCACTCGCGTTTGCTCATACGAATGGCGTCGTGCATCGCGATATAAAGCCCGGCAACATTCTCCTGGCGTCCGGATCGGCGACGGTCACCGACTTTGGCGTGGCGAAAGCGCTGTCATCGGCGGTTCGCTCCGGCCCACATGACGCCCGTGTCACCGACACCGGCGTATCGCTGGGCACGCTGCTCTACATGGCACCCGAGCAGGCTGCGAACGATCCGCACATCGATGGCCGGGCAGACATCTACTCGCTCGGAATTACGATCTACGAGATGCTGGACGGCGCGCCACCGTTCGCCGGCATGGGTCCGCGCGAAATGCTCACCGCGCGGCTATCCCGGAAGCCTCCTCTGCTGTCGGAGAAGCGCGAGGACATCCCATCGCGACTGGATCTCCCCATATCGAAGTGCCTGGAGCCGGATCCCGCAAAGCGTCCGCGAGATGCCGCCGAAGTCGTTGAATGGCTCGAATCAGCCGACGTTCTGAGCGGACAGGCAAGCGCCATACGGCGAGGTGGCAAGCTTCTCGACCGGCGGCGGATAATCCTGACTGCGGCAGCAGCAGGCGCCGTGGCGATCGGAATGGGAGCAGTACTTCGCCGACCGAAGGCCGTGCAGGTTTCTGCGCCGGCAAGCGTTACATCGGTGACGACTCCAGAAGCGGTCGAAGTCATTGCGGTCCTCCCGTTCGTGAGCTTGAGCCAGGACTCGAGCAACGCCTTTCTCGCTGGGGGATTGACCAATGCGCTCGCGAGCAGGTTGTCACGCGCGGCGGGGCTCAACGTCGTTACTCCAACGCGTGCTGTCGATTTCGTGAATGACAAAGGTGGTACGGCCGCACAAGCCGGTCGCACAGTTCTCGTGCTCGAAGGTGCCGTCGAAAGAAACGGCAAAACGATGCGTGTGACGGCCCGGCTCAGCGATTCGCAAACCGGCATCATGAAATGGGCTGATGTTTTCGATCGCAACGTCAGCAATCTGTTGAGCGTCGAAGACGAGATTGCGGCGAGAATCGTGGAGGCCGTTGCGCCAAGGACGGCACCAAAGCTCGACAGCTTCGACAGAGTGACGGCATCGTTGTCGCCGAAGCTGTACGAGAGATATCTGCGCGCCAAGTACGACCTGGCTCAACGGGGACCAGTCGCGATTCAGCGCTCAATCGTTACGCTCAAGGACATCACGTCCGAGCAGCCGCGGTTTGCTCCCGCCTTTGCATCGCTGGCGCAGGCGTACACAGTGCTTCCATTGTATTCGGCGGCGCGGGGCGATTCGCTCCGTCGTCTCGCGCTGGATGCCGCGAACACCGCCGTTCACCTCGATAGCAGTCTGGCCGACGGATATACCGCGCGCGCGATTGCTTCTGACGCGGTCTGGAACTGGGCTGGCGCGACGAAAGATTTTCGCCGCGCTCTCGAGCTCGATTCGATGAGCGCGAGGGCGCATCAATGGTATGGCGAGCATTTGCTCGTGGTCGGTTACCCGCAACAGGCTGTAAGCGAGCTTACGACAGCGACTCGTCTCGATCCGGCTTCGCCGATCATGGCCGGCTCACTTGCGATCGCGCTCGTGCATGCCGGCCGAAACAAGGATGCTGTTGCGCAGGCGCAGAATGCTGTCGCAATGGACCCGTCGTTCGCGACGACGCATTTCATGTACGGCGCCGTTCTTCTCTATTCTGGAAGTCCAAAGGAAGCACTCATTCCGCTCGGCGAGGCGCTCGAGCTGGCGCCTGACTCGCGCACTGCGCTTGGACTTCTTGGCTATGCGTACGCTGCTTCAGGCCAGTCGCAGCTTGCGGAGAGCACGGTGCGACGGCTGGAGCAGTTGCCTCCGGGAACCGGGGCAGATCCGGCGATTGCGAGAATCAAAGTTGCACTTGGCGATGTTCCTGGGGGATTCGATGCGCTCGAGCGGGCAGCGAAAGCGCACGATCCGTTCTTTGTTTCAGAGCCGCTCGGCTCACCTCCTTTCGGAAAGATCCGAAATGATCCGCGCTTCTCTGCCCTATCGAGAACGATTGGAATGGGCGGTTGAATCCTCGTCCGAGGCAGACGTACCGCCGAAGCCGCGATTACGCGGGCTTCCTTTTTTCGGAGCGGTTGATGCCGCGCGTTTAGTCACCGGCGCACTTTGCTTTCCCGCAGGCTGACTATTGCGCGGCGAGCCTTTTCGTTTTCTTCCTCCCTTTCCTCCCTTCATCGTGTTCTCCGGTTGGTCATGCAACTCAGACGACGCCCGTACCGTGCACTCACCACCAGAAAAAAGGAGGCGACACGTTGCAGAACGCTCGTCACGCCTTCGCGTGAAAGAAGCCTGGGTTTTCGCTTCGGTCCTTGAGACCATTCGCCTCGAGCGAGAGATATCTCTCGTTGATCGAGCTGGTAAGGCCGCCGAAGAAATCGCCGAAGAATCCATGAAACTCGACTGAGACAGTCGCCTTGCTTCCCGTTGCCGTCGCGGTGATTTCGTGGCGGCCGACCACCTCGAGACCCGGAGCTGTGCTCGTCCACGCGAAGCTCTGCCCGGGATCTATCGCGGTGACTTTCCACAGCGCGGGCGGAAACTTTGGCTGGCGAATGAGTGCCTTCATGCCACTGCCGAACGGGGGCTTCAACTCTCTTGATCGACGTGATCGAAGGTCCACTCACGCCATCGATCGACATCGGTCATCATCGGGTTTCGTTCCCGCGGACGGATATGCATTCGATGGTGCGAACAGAGGGCTGGACGAGAATGCTCGACAGCGCGCTGCCCGACGTGCTGTCGAAAATTTCCTAGGCCGTCACTCGGCGTCGCGGTAGCGCTCAGGCGCGTATCGCGACGCGAGAATGCCGGTTGCCTGCGCGAGGTCGATGTCCTGCACGAGCACGCCCTCCTGTCCGTACGGCAGAAATGCCTGACAGTGGCCGGAGGGGGCGATCAGGGTCGTCGCCGACTCCTGAAAATTCAACGCGTAGTTCACGCTTGCGAAGTAGATCGTGTTTTCCGTGCTTCGCATCATCATTGCCTTCTCGTAGTACGGCGAGGTGGCCGCGCCCCATTCGGTGAGCCGCGCACCACCGTGCTGCGCTCCGGTGTGCTGCGGGTGAAAAACTATTTTTGCACCGCGCGTGGCGGCCCATCGCACCGTCTCCGGATAACGCCAGCCTTCATGACATATCGCGATCCCGAACCGCATTCCGTCCATCTCGAACATCCTGCGTGTGATTCCGGGAACATAGAACTGGTCTTCTGACGGATCGAGCTGGTTCTTCGTCTGATATCCCTGAACCTTGCCGTCTGCGTCGATTACGTACGCGACGATCTGACGTCCGGCGCTGGACGCGCGTTCCATGCCGATAATTGTCGCAATCCTGTGCTCTCGTGAAGACCTCGCCACTTCGTCGAGTGCAATACGCTGCTGCGGTTTGTCAAACGGAAAGACATCAAAATCCTGCCCGCGCAGGCCGGGAAGATATGCCTCAGGGAAGCACACGATCTGCGCGCCTTGCGACGAAGCGTCGGCCTGAAGGAGAGAGACTTTTTCGAGACCATCGTCCAGACTCGACGCCACCCGCGGGGTGGCGAGGCCGATGATCATGACGCGTACCTGTGTAATGCAAAACCTGATCGCATGAGGCCGTCAACCTGAAGATTTGCGCTTGATTCCCGGCTTGTTCCAGAAAGCAAACTCGGGAGCGGAGCATGCGCCTTCAAGATCGGCGACACGATCGCGAAGGTACGCCTGAGCGTCCGCGATTGCGCCGTTGTACACGGAAGGCGCGATCTCCTTCATGAAGAACTCGAGGATCAGTCCTGCCTTCAAGTCACCGATGTCCTGATCGAGATCTTCACCGAAATAGCGGCGGATCGAGGCGATGGACTGTTTGGTGGCTTCGTCGCTGAGACTGAGAATCATTGGCCTCTAAGTGGGCGTGATCGTTGGGTTCATGTCGCGTCCTGCTTCTTTTGACCGGCGATGTTCTGCAACAACATCCTTCGCCTGTCAGCAGATCGGTGAACATAACGTTGAATATCGACGTCGGACGGATGGCCGCGACGTACAATTGCCGTAACGCCAACGCCACGTTCCAGCAATGCGTGCGCGATACGTCCGCCAAGCCGGCCCGACACACCGGCCACTGCTATATGGTGTTTATCCATCCGTGAGTCTCAGCAACGAATAATCATCTGGTTATCCGAACACTGACGCGACTTCATGAGTTTAGTCCCCAGGTCCAGCGAGTTCGACACTCGACTACAATGGTGCCCTTGGATATCATGGAGATCCTTCGTGAGATTCGCGCGACGCGGCAACGGATTTGAAAGCCACGCTTCGCGCAACCAACAACCGGAATTGGGCCAATGACCAAATTCGCAAACATCCTCGAGACCGTCGGCCACACGCCAGTCGTCAAGATCGGACGCCTCGCGCCGCCACACGTCAATCTCTACGCCAAGATCGAAGCATTCAATCCACTCGGCTCAGTGAAAGATCGTCTCGCACTCGGTGTGATCGAAGACGCGGAACGCACGGGCGAGCTCAAACCGGGACAGACAGTCGTTGAAGCGACGAGCGGCAATACCGGAATCGGTCTCGCAATGGTGTGCGCGCAGAAAGGTTATCCGCTCGTCGTAACCATGGCCGAGTCGTTCAGCGTCGAGCGCAGGAAGCTGATGCGCTTTCTCGGCGCCAAGGTGATTCTCACGCCGCCTGCGGAAGGCGCGACGGGAATGGTGAAGAAGACGATCGCGCTCGCGGAAAAGAATGGGTGGTTCTACACGCGACAGTTCGAGAACGAGGCGAACGCCGACTTTCATTCGAAGACGACGGCCCGCGAGATCATCGATGATTTCGCGGGAGAGCGGCTCGATTACTGGGTGACGGGATTCGGAACTGGTGGTACTCTCAAGGGAGTGGCGCGCGTCCTTGCGAAGGAGCGGCCGGAGGTGAAGGTCGTCGTGTGCGAGCCTGCGGATGCGCCGATGCTCACCAGCAAAACGGAGCAGGAGCGGAACACTGACGGATCACCGGCGTCGAGACATCCCGCATGGAAGCCGCATCCGATCCAGGGATGGAGTCCCGACTTCGTCGCGAAGCTCGCGGGCGATGCCGTTCACATGGATCTGGTAGACCGCGTCATCACGGTAACCGGTCCGGATGCAATGAAGTGGAGCAGGCAGCTGGCGCAAAAGGAAGGAATTTTTGTCGGAACTTCAGCGGGTGCCACGTTTGGCGCGGCAATGGAAGTCTGCAAGGACGCGGCCGAAGGATCGACGATTCTCTGCATGCTTCCAGACACGGGCGAGCGGTATCTGAGCACGCCGTTGTTCGGGGACATCCTGGCGGAGATGAACGAGGAAGAAATCGCAATTTCGCAGACCATTTGACAGCGCGATGCGCACTGCCTGGGACGCCTTCATCCCAGGCAGCTTCATCGACGTTCATCGACGAGCACGCCTCCCCATTCGCGCGGATCGGCGTCAGCAATGGTTTCGGAAAACGTCCATCGGTAGCCATTGAGGTCGACCGCTGAATACTGACGCTCACCGTAGAGATAGTCCGTCGGCTCGTTTTCAATCTGCGCTCCCGCCCGGCGCGCATTTTCGCAATGCCGGTCGGCATCAGCGATGCGAACGAGTATCGAAAATGTTGCCGGTGTATCTGACGCCGCGCTGCCGCGTTCGGCAGGCAGCTGTGTCACGACGACATTTCCACCGCCAAACGAAAGCTGGGTGCGATGATCCATGATGCGGAGGCGCTCTTCAAAACCGAAAGCATCACAGAGCCATTTGACGGCCGCGGCCATGTCAGGATAGCCGATGACCGGGATAACTGTACTACCAGGCGCTGAACGGTTTGGCGCGAGCGGCTGCTCGTTGCCCATGGATCAGTCTCCGTTTGTTTCTTTGCGTATGCTAATTTAGCGTGAGATGCCTTCTGTCACCCGTGCGGTATATTGGGCAAGATGACGAAGCCTGTAATCCTTGCAGTCGATGACGACCCCGATGTCGCCAGTGCAATAGAGCGCGACCTTCGGCAGCAGTACCGCGCCGAGTATCGAGTCATGAAGGCCGGGTCGAAGCTGTTACGGGAGACGCTCTCAACGCTTCTCTGAGATGGATTGCCGCAGGTTGTCTCGTTCGAACTCTCTCCGCGGAAATCGGTACTGCCGCATCACGTATCGATCAGCTTGTCAGCGCGGTCAAAGGCTTCTCGTACATGGATCATGCGCCCAGCCCCGAGCCTGTCGATATCCGCCGCGGCATCGCCGACACGTTCACAATGCTTGGGTCAAAGACCCGGGGCAAATCTGTGGACGTCGCGGTAAATATTCCTGATGGTCTGCCGCGTGCCTACACCGTTGGTGCCGAGCTGAATCAGGTTTGGATGAATCTGATCGACAACGCGATCGACGCTGTGGCCGCCGGAGGGCACGTGACTGTCACGGCCGCTAAGGAGATGAACTTTGTAGTCGTGCGAATCATCGACGACGGGCCGGGTATTCCGGCAGACCTTCAGAAGCGAATCTTCGAGCCGTTTTTTACGACGAAGGGAGTCGGCAAAGGAACCGGACTGGGCCTCGATACAGTCAGAAGACTATTGCAGCGTCACGACGCTGCGATCGAAGTCGAATCGAAACCAGGTCGAACCGAATTTCAGGTTCGGCTCAAGGCGGGGTGACCGTGCTCATTCTGCGAGACGTTTCACGATCGCCGCAACGTGGGTCGCGGTTGTATCGATCGACGGCAAGCCAGCAATCTTCGCGGCAGGCAGGAGGAGCGGCAATTCAGTCCCCCCAAGTATCACTGCATCCACGTGCCGGGCATCCCGCAGCCGCTCGACGAGGTTGATGAATCCGCTTCGCGTTTCGTCAGTGAATTTCCCCTTGAGCAGCTCTCCTATGTATCGGTCATGCACCCAGGTGATGTCATCAGGGTTCGGAGTGACGACGTCCATCTGATGCCGCGCGCATACGTCTCGGTAGAATTCTGCCTCCACGGTGAAGCGGGTGCCCAGCAGCAGTGGTCGCCGCGCGCCAAGGCGGCGGAGCTCGCTCGCGCATTCCTCGACGATGCTGAGGAGTGGCACGGGCGATCGCTCAGCGAGATCGTCGAACACGACGTGCGGTGTGTTCGCGGTCATCGCTATGAAATTCGCACCGGCCCGGGCGAGGCGAGCAATCGAGTCGAAGAGGTATTCGATGAGAGACGGCCGATCGTCAGCGACGAGCCGCAGCGCCTGTTGGACATCGAGGCTGTCGATCACGATTGCGGGAGCGGATGCGGGATGGAGAGTGTTCCAGCCGGCGAGAATGCGACGGTAGTAGTCGATCGTCGATTCCGGTCCGAGTCCTCCGACCAGTCCTACCCTGCGCATCGACACAGTCTGCACGCACTAGTCTGAAGAGGTGATTGTCCCACCGAGAAAACGCGGCTGGACACTTCGCCGGGCGAGCGTATAGAGCGGCGGCGATGGAAGAGAGCCTTGTGTCATTCGCCTCCTCCTTTCAACGATCCATCACCGGCAGGTATGGGCGCCATGGGCCCACGTCATCACGGTATCGTTTCGCCATGATACGCGCCACTTGCGCGATGTGTCCAAGATCGTGCGCCACCCACGTAGCCAGAAGCTGATGCAGGCTCACGGCGCCGAAATCGGGGTGCTCGCCTTCGAGGCCGAGATCGACAGAACTCAGTTTCCATCCTGAGAGTTTTGTCAGATTCTCTTTTCGCAATCGCGCGAACTCGGCGAGGAGATCCGCGAGTGACTTGCCCATGCTTTCATGAAATTGCGCGAATCGGTCGTAAGGGGTGAAACGGCGGTCAGACCCTTTAGACAAAATTATTCTTGCGCGTGGAATCCAGTCGGTCCGCTCGCCGTGAATGAGATGCCCCACGATGGTATACGGGCTCCACGTGTCGTCGCCCTCATCCGCATCCGTCCATGATGAAGACAATTCCCCGAGCATGGACTGCAGCACGCCGGGCGTGCGCTCGAGAACCTGTACAGCTTCCGCGATGCTGAACTTCAATTGGGAAGACATCATTCAGCTGACGGGGAGTAGACGTACACCCATGCCGGCCGCGCCGACGCGAGGGTGCATGAGATCCTCGCATATTGAAAGGCCTTCTCGTACTCGTCGACACTCAGGAGCTCAGCGTCATCTACCTCGAACGCCACGCCACGTACGCGACTCTGATCGCTTCCCACCTTCGTGACGTTCGAGTGATGTGTCCTGCCGAGTGCTGCGACAAGATCCGGATCGACGATCTTCACTGACGACTGATCAAATCCCACGAGCTCATCCATCGCTCCGTCGAGAAGTCGGCCAAACGTTGACAGCTGGACGCTCTCCTGCCGCAGCGTTCCGTAAGCGAAGAGCAGCGGCAATGCTACAGCGCGCCAGCCGTCGATTGAACCGGTCTACCGATTCCGCTTTTGATCGCCCCGGTCGCCGGATCCGGATTTTACTGTGTTCTTCGCTCGCGTCTTTATATCGCGGCTGAGCGAGCGACCCTGATCGTCCGACTCCGAAATCTGACCCTTGGCGTTGCGCCTGATGTATCGCTTGTCTCCTCTCGGAGCGATGAGCGCCCGCTTGCCGGTGGATTTCTTCGCCGTCGATTTTCTCGCCGTCTTTTTCTTCGCAGCAGATTTTCTTGTGCCCGACTTCTTCGAGGCCGGTTTCTTCGTCGCTGACTTTTTCGATGCAGACTTTTTTGAAGCTGATTTCTTCTCTGCCATGTGGGAGGCTCGAGGTTGAGGTGATGCCTGAAAGGCAGAGGCCATGCGTAACAGTTTGCTAATCGATCGCCTGCCGATTCAGACCACACTACAGTACGGAATTTCTTCCGCTGCCGCAAAAGACAACTGGGAGATCACCAATCTCTCATTGGAGTCCTGGGCCATAGTCGTGCGCACGGGATCACTCGCCGAATTGGTCTGATGCCTCTCGAGAGCTGATCACCGGCCCCGCGGATGCAGCCCGGCGCCGGGAAGACTTAGCGAGCCAGCTTCGTCCATATGAGAATGCTGCCGCAGCCGCTCATTCCCTGCTGGTATTCAACGGGTGTCGTCTCTCCCGTGTAAATCTCGATTCCCGTTACGTCGTGAGGACGCACCCACGTATCGAGATCGTCAGCAGTCAAAGTGACAACGGAGAAGCCGATGATGTGGGTCAGCGGCTGACCGTTCAGATAAATGGCTGGATCGCACGGTCCGAAAGCTCCGCGTATGGATATCCGCTTGTCGACTCCACCGGCGTCGAGCTCGAGACGGACACCGGGAACGGTTCGAAAAATGTCCGAGAGCACAACCGGCCTGAACCGATCGATATCCATTGCCGTGAGATAGCGGCCCAGGCCGGTGCGCCGCCGCGCCTCGAAGCCGCCAGGATCACCGTTCAGCCTGCTCGCCCTGACTCTCACTGTATCCAGCACTGCCTTCAACGTCGAGAGTGCGACTCGCACGACCGGTACTCCCGCGACGACATCGACGCGCCGGCGCTCAGGATAATATCCGAGAGCGCGGACCTCGAGCATCCTGGTGCCGGCCGGGGCGCCGACCAGCGTCCATTCGCCCCGGTCGTTGGAGCGCGTTTGTGGACCGCCAGGAATGCTCACCTGCGCTTCGGCCAGCGGCCGTCCATCTTCTTCGGTTGTCACAATGCCGGAGATATGGCCGTCTCCCGAACGAACAGAGCGAGACGTACCGCTCACCGCCGACGCATTCGCTTCGTCAATAGCGCCGCTCGTTTGCGAAGCGCCGAGGTATAGCTCGTGTCGCAGAAACCCCTTCGATGGAGCTTCCACTTCGATGACGTCGGTGCTATCGGCGCCGCGGGTGGCGATGAGCGCGATCGTGCCGGCGTTGGGAACGTTACATAACGCGAACCAGCCATTGTCTCCCGTCGTTGCGACGCGCCTGGGAGTACTGCGAGCGACGACTCCATTTCGCCTGAACGAAAGCTCAGCCCATTCGACACTGACCATTGCGCCGACCGCGGGAGATCCGTCGTGGGCATCGCGAACGGTGCCGACAATAACTGCATTCTGGTGGCGCCCTGACCGGTCACCACAAATGGCGGTGCGAAGACGATCAGGCGATGGAATCGCGAGGTCAGCGTGCACGAGTCGCTGGTCGGCGACGTACACTTCCCGCAATGGAGCGTCTACGCCAAGAGAGTCGAGCAGCGGATGGAAGAATCCAAGTTTATGGCGGCCTGCCGGCACATCGGTAAGCGTGAACCGACCAAGCGAATCGGAAACAGCGGTGCGCGCAAAGCGTCCTGGACTGTCGGCTGCGACCAGTTCCACTGTTGCGCCCGCGAGAGGACCACGTGCAAGACTGTCGCGAACTACACCGCTGACAGTTGCGCCGACTGGAGGATGAGTCGTGTCTGGCGTTTGCGCGCCGGCAATCCGCACGAAGAGGGCGACAAGAAGCATCGTGGTTTGAAAGCGCGTGGGCATGGAGCCACCTCTCTTCAGCTGAAAAGCCCCGGGTCAGTTCCCGGGGCTTTTACACCGGCGCACTACCTGTTGGCCGTGTTGTCGAGAATCGGCCTGATGGCGGAAGTCGTAGATGTAACAGTCATGTCGCCGCGCGCGCCGATTGTGTACACACTGCCTGAAGAAAATGAAACGGCGAGTCGCGTAATTGCATCGGTTGTGGCGCCTGGCACCCGAGTGCTGATGTCATACACGCCGCCGGGCAACGCAACGAATGCCCCGCCGGATTTGTACGCCACGGCGCCGCCAATCGCGGTCACGGCGCCCGTAGTCTGGTTCTTCACGCTCAGCACCATCGGATTCGAATTCGAGCTGGCATTCACGAATCTCACATACGTCTGCGTGAAATCGAGCGCGGGCACAGCGTCCTCGACGATGAACGACTCGGTCGTCTTCGCTGTCGTGTTGTAAAAGCCGCTCAGGTAGTACGAATAGTATTTCCCGTCGGCGATCGGCGTGGCGAGAGAGGCAATCGCCAGATCCTTGTCGGTAGCCGCTGAAATCCTGCCCGAAAGCGTGTACTGCCCCGGAGCGATTCCGTCGTAGAAGCCGCCAGCTCCCGCCGCGCCATACGCAGTGCCGACCGTGCTTTCGGCTCCGCTGGCCGAAACGATAGCCGTCATCTTGGTGTCATTCGCGTAGAAATTCACGCTCGGGCCATTCACGCTGAAGTTGAAAAACTTGATGCGCGATGCCGGCGGGGTACCCGCAATATCCTGAACTGCATTCTTGTCGCATGCCGCCAGCGCTGCTGTCAGCAACAGCGCTGCGACGCCGATATGTCTTTTCATGTTTATCACGGCAGGATGATCCATAGGGGTTTGGTGTGATAATCGAGTTGGTCTCCGCCAATCACCTTCAGCGCAGCCACGTTCCAGACGTATTCAGAATTGAAGCGCGGACGGATTCGCTGTACGATCTTGCCTGCGTTGTCGGGATAAAGAGTGGTGGGCGGCGTAAAGCCGATGAATACCTGCTTGCCGCTCGCCGGATCTATGTCGGTGTAGTGATACCGGCGCATGTCCATCCACAGCTCGTTGTGTCCCCAACCCCATTGAGCGATGTACTTCTGCGACATGATTTGTGAGAGGGTCAGCGCACCCGGGCTTGCCGGAACGATCTCAGGCGCCGCGAGGAAAGCCGTCTTTTCGGCTAACGTGATCTGCGTTGAAGTCTGGTTGTCCTGCAGGTTCGTCGTATTTACGAAGTCGATGCTCGCCGAGATGCCTTTCTTGTAGGCATCGAGCGCAGTCGCCTTGTCGCCCATGCTGTATGCCGCTTCCGCCTTCACGAACTGGAGCTGGAAGTACGTCATGAACGGCATCTTGATCTTGTCGGAGAACAGATACCGGCCGCCCGAAGCCGTTCCCGTCGTGGTGGGAAATCCCATGAAATTGTTCGGCTGCTGAGCCGCGGTCAGCGCTCCAAAGCCCACGACGTTGATATCGAGGCCACGGTACTGGCCATCCGGCGACGGTGAAAGAATCCGCGTGAGGCGCGGATCGACCACGCCGCCGAAATCAGTGCCGTTCAACAGGTTCAGGACAAACTGAGTCTGCCTGTATGTCCTGATGTTGTTTCTCGTCCATCCGTAGAAATTGGTGTCGTCGTTATTGGTGCCCTGGTACTGCAGAAGCGCGTCATCCGCACTGCTCACAAATGATTTGTCGATCAGGGCAATAACGTCTGCAGGCTTGTACGTCGACTTGTTCGAGAAGTGGTTCAGACTGATCGCCTTTAGACCGTAGGCCAGCTTCAGCCACTTCGTGCGATCGCCGTTGTAGATGTGATCGGTCTTGCCGAGGTAGGTGGCGCTGACTGCACCGTCGCTTTTCTGGAGATTGAGAATCGCACTGTCGAGCAGCACCTGCACCTGCTGATACGCGTACTCCTGCGTGTCGTAATCGAAGGCGAATCGCGACTGATCGATCGCCTCCTTTACGATGATCTCGCCGTGCATGTCGGTGAGAACCTGCCAGCCCCACGCCTTCATGAACTGGCCAACACCAAGCAGATCCCAGCGCTGTTCGGCCTCGGCCTTGGTCTTCATGTCGACCAGATTCTGCCCGAGTGACCAGTAAACGTCTCGCCACTGTTCCGCGCCGTTGTCGCTGGAAGGATCGTATCCCATGCGATCCCACGTGCCGAGGCTCGATAAGGGAAGTGTCCATTCCTGCGTGTAGCGACCGATAAAGCGGCCGTCGTACTGAGGTGCCGTCACCATCCAGTGCTCCATCGGCGGGAGATAAAGATTCGCCTCGACCACCTGTGGCGCGTTTGGATTTGTGTTGACGTCAAGAAAGTTGTTGCAACCGGTTGACAGCGCGATCAAAGCAACGACCGCTGCCGCATAGAGTTTTTTCATTGTCTGGTTTCCCTTATCGCGTCAGATGAAGTCCGAAGTTCAACCCGCGCGGCATCGGAAAATTGCCGTAATCGATTCCTGCGGCTCCCGATCCGCCGACTGCGGCCGTATTTCCATTCACGACCGGATCGAGTCCGCTGTAGTTCGTGAAGAGGAAGAGGTCGGTGCCGGTGATGAACACGCTGGCGTTCTTCATTATCCCGTGCGGAAGCGTGTAGTTGAGCGTCACGTCTCTCAATCTCAGCCAGTTGATGTTCTTCTCGATGAAGAGCTCTTCGCTGATGTTGGTGTAGTACAGCGTCTGAGCCGACGGGACGACGACGATGTTATTCGGCGTCGGACTGGCGGTGTTCTCCTTGCCGTCCCTCAGCACGCCCGTAATGACACGTGGCTCGTTTCTGTCGAGCGTCCTCGTGCTCAAGCCGCGAGCGGTGAGATACTGCTCGGTGGCGTTGAAGACGTCGCCACCCCTCCGGATATCGAGCAGGAAGCTGAGCGAGAGTTTCTTCACCCTGAAGTTGTTCGTGATGCCCATTGGGTAGTTGGGCGTTCGATCGTAGCCGTGATCGATGAACGCCGGGGAGCGGATCGGAAGCCCCGAAGCCGGATCGATAAGGAGCTGGCCCGCACTGTTCTTCAGGTAGAACAATCCCGTCAGCGATTCAGTCGATAGGCCAGGTGCCGTCCCGTTGCGAACGTTGCCGTAGAGCCACGTATCCGACACGTAGGATTCGGGCAGCGCGTGCGGCAGTGCCAGAGTCTTTCCGTGTGCGTTGTTGTAGTTGACGAGGAAATCCCACGAGAGTCTGCTGCCGATGAGCGGTGTTCCTCTCACTGTCAGCTCGAGTCCCTGATTTCTCGTTACGGCTCCGTTGAGATTGAACAGGATGTAACCCGTTCCATAGCTGCCGCGGATGTCGTTGACGATCTGGTCCTTGGTCTGCTTGCGGTAGAGCGTTGCATCGAGTCCGAGTCTGTCGTGCAGGAAGCTGAGCTCGGTCCCGACTTCGTAGGACTTTGCAAACTCAGGCTTCAGGTCGAGGTTCGGACCGGTGAATCCGTAGCCGTATCCGCCGTAGGAGGTCGTCTTGTATTCGAGTGACGGACGGTACGCATACGGCCGCGCATCCTTTCCTACTTCTGCGTATGCCGCTCTCAGCTTGCCGGTCATGTGGCGGCCGATTGCAGGAAATGCGTCGGAGAAGACGAAGCTTCCCGCGATTGAAGGATAGAAGAACGAATTCTTGTCCTGGGGAATCGTCGACGTCCAGTCGTTTCTGCCAGTCGCCGTGAGGTAGAGCAGCTCCTTGAACGACAGTGTCGCGCTTCCGAATGCGCTGACTAGACGGCGCTGAGCAATGGTGGTTCGGTTCTGTCTCAGGTTCGTGTTGTTGACAGAGATGAAGTTCGGGTCAAGGAAGTCGGAACCCTTCAAAGCATCCGTGTTGGATTTGGCATCCGACACGGAGTTGCCCAGCAGACCGCTGAACGAGATGCTCTTCGAGAGTGAATGAGGGTTGATATTCAGCAGCGTCTGGGCGCTCAGATTGCGAGTGATGTCGTTGGCGACATCGATGATTCCGTTGTTCGAAAAGCCAAGCGAGCTCTCGGGACTGCGCAGGACGAGGTTCTGATTGGTGTAGCTGTCCACACCGAGATTGGTCTTGACGTTACCCCAGGAGAATGGGATCACCTTCAGCCCGAGGTTGGCGATAATCCGGTTATTCTTTGACGTGATCTGGTTCTTGGCTACGCTGAAGTAAGGGTTATCCACTTCTGACGTCGAAGTAAGAAGCACCCGGCGACGCGTGCCTGCTGGAGTCAGATAATCCTTTGCGTTATCGGTCGACGGCCAGACGAGCAAGCCCAGAAGTGGGCCGCCCTCGCCCTTGTATGATTGCCGGTTGTCCGCATAGGTGTAGGCCATCGACAGATCGACGTTCAGCCAGTTGTTGAGCTGGGCGTTCGATGCTCCCGTGACGTTGTAGCGATCGTACTTGTTGAAGCGAACCACGCCTTCCTGATTGGTCACGGAAGTCGCTAGCCGGTAGTTGATCTTGCTGTCCGGCGACGCGCCACTGAAGGAGAGGTTGTGCTTCTGCGTCCTCGCCGTCTGAAAGAAGCCCTTTACATTGTCGTAGAACTGGGTTCCGGCAGGATACGGCGCGCCGAAGTACAGGAAGGTCGGCGTGAGCCCGAATGAAGTGCTGACACCGTTCGGCTGGTAAACGCGCTGAATCTCCGGCTCGGCACGGGTCGTTTCCACTCTGAAGCTGTTGCTGTATTCGATCCCGCCCTGACCCGGCTTGCCACGCTTCGTCGTGATGACGATGACACCGTTCGCCGCGTCGATTCCGTAGAGTGCCGAGCCTTCCGGTCCCTTCAATACGGTGATGGTTTCAATGTCTTCAGGATTCAGATCGGCGGATCGGTTGGTGAAGTCGACACCGCGGTTCGACAGCGCCGTCGTCGAGCCAGGGGCGTCCGAGGCGAGCACGCCGGTATTGAGCGTCTTGTTGTCCATCGGCAGGCCATCGATGATCATCAGCGGCTGATTGCTTCCGCTGATGGAGCTCACACCTCTGATCGTGATCGATGACGATGCCCCCGGAACGCCTGAGCTGCTGACGACCTGCACGCCGGCAACCCGTCCCTGCAGACCGTTGATGAAGTTCTCTCGCTGCGTAGCCGCGATGTCCGCGCCCTTCACGGTCTGCTGAGCGGTTCCGAGGGACCGCTGTTCAGCAGTCTCACCGAGTGCTGTGACGACGACCTCATTCAGTGTCGCCGCCGTCTGGCTGAGACTGAAATTGTGGGTCGCCGCGTCGGTGGCAGACACCGTCACCGGGGCACGCTGAGGTGAGTAGCCGACTCTGCGCGCGGTTACGACGCGCGCGCCGGCTGGTGCGCCGACGATCGTGAACGTGCCGTCCGCGCTTGTCAGCACACCAAATGTGGTTCCGTCGACACGCACCTGGGCTCCGGCCAGCGGAGCTCCGGTATTCGAGTCAGTCACGCGTCCGCGAATGACACCTGCGCCTTGTGCAAAGGCATTCGCGGAAGACGCAAGGAAGGCAAGCGCGAGAAAAACAAGAACTCGGCGTAACGACATGGGGGCCTCCATACAATTGTAAATGGCTACGGTTACGAAGGAGCGAACCGTCGGGCGTGCGTCCTCGCACAAGACGAACCGCCGAGCATTGTCTCGCTGGGCGGACCTCATAGTATTTCCGGTTCAAGATGCTGTCAAACTGCTTTTGTCTATTTCTTGAAGACCGACGTGAGTCCCGCATCGACCATCGTCATTACGTCCGCAGTGATCGTGGCGTATCTGGGTGGGCCGCCAGTGCTGATTGCGAACGCAATCGAATTCCCGAGCAGACTGTAGGCGCCAGCCTTGTTCATCGTTGCGTTAGTTGCCTGGCCGTTCGCTGTAACACGGGAATGAATCACTTCAGCGTACGTAAAGCCTTCGTACAAAGTGATGACGTCATCGACGATCTCTGTTTTCGTCGTTGATGTATTGGCAGTCGCGTACGGGAGCGGCGATCCGTTGATGCTGACGAGCCTGTAGTCGCCCGTAACCGTCGAGCTTCCGACAATTCCATCGGAGCAAGCAGTAGAAAATGCGAATATTGCAGCAAACACCACTTTCCGCATGTATGAAGGTCACCTCGGAATCTGTTCTGCTGCTTCGGAGAAAATCGAGCCGAGTCGCGGCCATCCGCCCGCCGCGACTCGTGGTTCAGCTTACGCTCTTGTGATTACGCTCTTGTGATTACGCTCTTGTAATTACGCTCTTGTGATTACGCTCTTGTGCTTACCTCTTACGGTACGCTCGAGTGCTGCCGCTGCGCCTTCAGCCGGCGAAGCAGTAGGCGCAACCCAGCTCCTGGGCGCGCGCCACTCCGAGCACTCCCGAAGGCACTACCTGTACACCCGGCAGGAGGCCCGCAATCCATTCCTTTTTCACATCGTCGGGATTCAGGCTCATTTTCTTGGCTGCGCCGCTGCTGTAGACGGTCAGGGCAACATCGCACGCACCTACCAGAACTCCGGACTTGATCAACTCCGAGATACCGAGCCCGGGAATGGGCAATCCGGTGATGGAGGCATACGGGTTTCGCGTTGCGGGTGCATCGCCGTCATTGATCTTGAAGACCTCGCCCATACCGTACTTCGCGAATACCGCATTACCCATCGCCAGTCCCAGCCCGGCATGACGCAGAATGACGACAGCTGTCGTCTCGCCCGGATAGGTGGCGGCCATCGTGTTCAGGTAGACCCGCGGCCAGATGGCGCCCATTCCACTATTTGGTTCCGGTACATCGAAGACCATCCGGTGCTTTCCCTTTATCTTGCCGAACCATGCGTCGAGCGCAGCATCGAACGAGGCTTCGCGGTTCGGCGTTTCGGCGCCAGCAGATGACGGAAGTGCGCCGCTCAACCCGATACCTGCTGCGGCTGCGGCGATGCGGCCGAGGAATCCCCGGCGCGCGGTGGTGGAGGCGATTAAGTCAGACATGAGCAGCCCTCCCTGGGCATCGAGCATGAATTGTTCAACCCGTCGAACG
>JBBQYO010000029.1:0-18920 GCA_038208605.1 Gemmatimonadales bacterium
TGCGTTGAGCGGAGTGCGAAGCTCGTGACTCATCGCCGCCAGAAAACTGCTCTTGGCGGCGTTGGCTGTTTCTGCGGCCATCTGGGCTTCCTGGGCCGCATCGGTTGTCGATCTCAGCCTTCGGTTTGCATGTTCCAGCTCCTCCGCCAGCGACCTCGCTTCCCTGAAGCGATCCTCCAGCTCGCGGTGTGCGAACGACGTTCCTTTCGCCATGCGATTGAACGTCTCTGCCAGTCCGGCGATCTCTCTATCGCCGCTTGCTTCAACGCGCTGCGAATAGTCGCCGGCGGCGATCGCCTCAGCGGCTCTCGTCAGGTTCGCGAGCGGGCCGGTTACCCTGCGCCCGATGATCCACATCGCAAGTGCTCCAATCAGAAGCAGCAGAGCGCTAACGATTAGAAATTGGCGGAGGATTGTCGTCGGCGCTGATGACATGGAGCTCAGCGGAAGCTCGACCGCCACGGTCCACGGAATTCCTTTAACCGGTGATTCGGAAATGAGAACTCTTCCTTTCACGCCGGTGCCTACGTGCTCGAACGTCTGCATCCCGCGAATCGTCTGGGAATTCGAGGGCGCGGGTACTGGTTTGCCTCCCATTGTGGTCCAGAGCGAAGCGTCCGAATTCCTGAAAAGAATTTTCGCGTTTTGTCCGGTCAGCCCGACGAGATCGCGCTCGGTTGACGGCGGCGAATTGAGGCGCCTGTGCTGCGTGATCTCTCCGAGCCGGCGCCCGTTCTCGATGATTGGCGCAACGGTCGAATAGAAGACGCGACCGTCAGCAACATAAAAGGGAGTCGTCCGGATCGCGGCGCTGGCTGGAAGAGCGAGGTCTTCCTCGACGCCTTCGATCCATCGCTCCCCCATGTCTGCAGACCTCGCTTTCGCGAGTAATCCTCCGTCCGTCGAAAGCACGGCGATTCCAACGCCTGAGTCGCCGGGAGTGAGAGAAGCCGCGAGCTCGCGCGTCGCCGCGGCGATTTCGCCGGGTGTAGGGCGCGACTCGCGAAGAATCTTGCTTACTGCCGGGCTCGATACGAGTGTGGCGAGGAGTTTCTCGGTGCGCGGCTGACCTGCCGCAACCAGTTCCGCAAGCTGATTCGACACCTGCCTGATGCGCTGCTGCGCCGCCTGCTCCGCCGACATGCTCACTTCACGATACGCCAGAGTGACACCCACGCCGAGGATCATGACGAGAACCGCAGTCATCATCAGCGGCAGTTTCTTCTCCAGCGACATGGACATGACTTAACCTACTGTAGTCCTGCCGTCGTCCGTGGAAGCCATTTACCCCTGCCTTCATTTCCGACAACCGCGTAGTCGTCGACGATGACCTCGCCGCGAGACACCGTCGTACGAGAGAAGCCGGCGAGGTCCCAGCCCGAGAAAGGCGACCAGTCCGCGTTGGTCTCCATCATGTCGCAGTCGACTTTCATCGTTGTTTTGGGATGGATGATCGCAAGGTCTGCGTCAGCGCCGACTTCGATTGCACCTTTTCTGGGATACAGCCCCATGATCTTCGCCGGATTCGTGCTCAGCTTCATGCACATCTCCTCCAGGGAAAGTCGGTTTTTCAGTACACCGTGCGTATAGGTAACCGGCAGCAGCGTCTCCAGCCCGGGCATTCCCATCGGGATTTTCGTCCAGTCGCCGTTCCACATTCCTTTCTGCTCGCGCGTGAACGTGCAGGTGTCCGTCGAGATGACGGAGACCTCGCCGCTCTTGAGTCCTTTCCAGAGACGCTCTGAATCGGCTGGCGTTTTGAGTTGCGGGCAGCACGCGAAGAGATGTCCGTCTTCTCTGTCGAACACGTCGTCGTTCAGGACGAGATACTGCGCGCAGGTTTCCGCGATTACGGGAACGCCGCGAGCCTGGGCGGCCTTGATGATGTCGGCGCCCTGCGCAGTCGACATGTGGACGATGTACAGCTGGCCGCCGGTAGCTTCGCTCCACGTCACCGCGCGCTGAATTGCCTCTGCCTCGATGAAGTTGGGACGCGTCATGCGATGCAGGCGGGCGCCGTACGTCTGCATCAGCTCAGGTGTGTGATGACGTTCGATCAGCTCGTCGAGGACGCGGGAAGACTCAGCGTGCACGAGCAGCATGGTCCCGTATTCCTTCATCTTTTCGAGAGTGCCGAAGAGAGCGCGGTCGTCCGACTGCCAGCCCTCGCTCTCGTAGATCATGAACTCCTTGAACGTCGTGAAGCCGCGCTCCACCATTCCCTTGATCTGATCCTTGTGCTCGTTGTAGCGAGTGATGCAGATGTGGAAAGTGTAGTCGATCATCGCTTTCCCTTTTGCACGAGCCATCCACTTGTCGGCGGCGTCGTTCAACGAATCGCCGGCGTAGGGTATCGCGAAGTCGATCAGCGTGGTGACTCCACCACGCGCCCCGGCGCGCGTGCCGGTGCGATAGTCATCGGCCGAAACGGCGCCCATGAACGGAAGCTCGAGATGCACGTGTACGTCGAGCACGCCGGGGATCACGTGATGTCCCGATGCATCGATCACCTTCGTTTTCGAAGACTCTTCGAGATCGGGCCCGATTGCAGAGATCTTTTCGCCACTGATCCCAATATCAGTGACGCTCGTTCCGCGCGGGGTGACGACGTGCCCACCCTTCACGATCGTGTCAAATCTCACCTCAGCTCCATGATTTGAATTGAGCGATGAACCGAAACCCCGCCCGCTAGTCTCTCACGCTTTCTCAGCCGAGGCGAACGCGCTGTGGAAAACATCGATCGCGAAGTCGGCATCAGCTGCGGTAATGCACATCGGCGGCTTGATCCTGAGAACTGTGTTGTCGATCCCGCCCTTGCCGATCAGCATTCCCATTTCGCGGGTCGCTTCGAGCACGTGCATCGCTTCCTGCTTCGCCGGCTCCTTCGTGTCGCGGTCGCGAACGAGCTCTACCCCAAGCATGAGCCCCATTCCGCGTACGTCTCCGATGATACGGTGTTCCTTCATCAGCTTCCGGAGACCGGATTTCAAACGGCTTCCAACGACCCGACAATTCTCCTGCAGCCCATCCTCTTCGATCACGTCGAGCACTGCGTTCCCGGCTGCCATGCAGACCGGATTCCCGCCGAACGTGTTGAAGTGAATCCGCTGGGTCAGCGCCTGGGCGATCTCCAGCCGCGTCGTGACGGCAGCGAGCGGTACGCCGTTGCCGATTCCCTTGGCCATCACCACGAAATCGGGAACGACGTCGAAATTCTGGAATCCCCAGTAATGATCGCCAGTCCTGCCGAATCCGGTTTGAACTTCGTCCGCGATACAGAGCCCGCCGTGCTCGCGGACGATCGAGTACGCTTCGCTCAGATAGTTCCTCGCACCGTGAGTAGCTCCGCCGACACCCTGAATCGGCTCGGCGATGAATGCAGCGACTTTACCTGAGGTCGAGTACCGGATCATGTCGCGGATGTCGTGAGCGCTCTTGGTAGCGATCTCTTCGGGCGTGCCGGAGAACGGACTTCGGTACGGATCCGGATTGATTGCGTGATGAATTCCCGCGCTGACGTTGGTCGGGTATTTCCACGTGCTGTGCGAAGTGAGCGTGTTGCTCGACGGCGAAGCGCCGTGATACGCATTGCGCAGTGCGATCACGTCGTTGTTGCCGGTATAGAGGCGGGCCATCGAGATGGCGAGGTCGTTTGCTTCGCTGCCACTGTTCACGAAATAGGTGACGTCGAGACCTTTAGGCATCCTGGACGCAAGCTTTTTCGCCAGCATCGGCATTCCTGGATGCAGATAGATCGTCGTGCCGTGCTGAAGCGTGTCTACCTGTTCATGAATCGCTTTCGTGATCTTCGGATGGCAGTGGCCACACGAAACCGTGACGATTCCCCCGAACATGTCGAGATACCGACGCCCTGTTTCGTCGAACAGCCACTGCATGCGGCCTTCGACGATCATCAGCGGATTCTTGTAGATCGTGAAGACTGCGGGGTTCGCGTATTCCTTGCGCATCGCAAGGACATCTTCTCGCGATGGACCGGTGTAAGGCCGCGGTGCATGATCGGAAGGCGGCATTTGCGGGCCCGCCTTCGTTGCGGCCATTCGCTCTGTGGCAGGCATCGTCGCGGTCATCTAGTGTGCCCCCATCGCTGACTCTGACTCCGGCGGCGCGGCATAACCTTCGACCGGCTCGTAACCACCCTGGTAATCGGCAGTGCTCGGACGCCTGATGCTCGACTGCAGCACTACACGGTCGCGGCGCGATCCGCGGAAATCCTGAAGCGAATGCCAGCCTTCCTTCGCTTCGTGCTTCTCGAGGAATTCCCTGTACTGGTCGTTGAGCCGCCTGATCACATTGGGTCCGATTGCATGATCCAGCATTGCGGAAGTGCAGACCTGCACAGTGCCGCAGCCGAGCATGAAGTAGCTCAGCGCTTGTGACATGTCGGAGATGCCGCCGATTCCGGAGAAGCTTCTATCCGGGAAAGCCTTCGTGAGCTGCGCCATCTTGGCGAGCGCCATCGGAAGAATTGCAGGCCCGCCGAGTCCGCCGCTGGAGACGAATCCGTCGACGTTGATCTCGAAGTCGAGAGTCTCCGGATCGATGAGTGGAAGGGAAGGGAAGGTGTTCGACGACACGATTGCATCTGCGCCGCCGGTGAAGCATGCACCCGCTTCGACGACGATGTCCGCCGTGGCAGGAGTGAGCTTGCACCAGACCGGAATCGTCGAGACTTCCTTCACCGCCTCGGTGACCGTCGAGCAAAGGACTGAATCCTTGCCGATGTTCGAACCCATGTCTTTGCGGTCCATGTGCGGACAGGAGAAGTTGAGCTCGAGTCCGTCGGCTCCCGCTTCCTGGCAGGCTTTCGCGAGCATTTGCCAGTGGCCGAGCTCCTTGTCGTTGCCGGAACCCGCCATGATGGATGCGATGAGGACTTTCCCTGGGTGCGCTTCCTTGATGCGGCGAATGCGCGGCTCCCACCAGTCGATCGGTTTGTCGGAGATGAGCTCCCAGTTCCAGGAGGAGTGCAGCGCAGCGTTATCGCGCTTCTTCATCGAGACCTGAGCAGTGTCGGCAGAAGTCCGCATGAACTTCGCTTTAGCGCCGTAGACGTTGACGACGGGATGAAGCCCGATCGTTTTCGTCACGACTCCGCCCCAGCCGGCGTCGAAAGCTCTCATGATATTGCTCTCGGATTCGGTCGGCGGCGCCGAAGAGAGCATGAACGGATTCTCGAAATGAATTCCGGTAAAGTCGACCGACGTATCAACAGCCATTGGTGCCTCCATTTACGTTTGCGGCAATCGTAAGCCGCTCATGACATCCAGTTGGTACCATGCTCGCGATTCCATTTTGTCGTCATCTTCTTCGACCGCGTCCAGAACTCGATCGAGCCTCGCCCGGTAATGTCACCGACTCCGAACCGCGATTCGTTCCAGCCGCCGAATGAGAACGGCTCGCGAGGAACAGGCACGCCGACGTTCACCCCGACCATGCCTGCGCTGGCACGCTCCATTACATAACGCGCGGTCGCGCCGCTTTCGGTAAATACCGATGCGGCATTGCCGTACGGAGATGCATTCTCGACTGCCAGCGCGGAGTCGAGGTCGCGCGTGCGGATGATCACGATCACCGGACCGAATACTTCTTCCTGAGCGATGCGCATGTCCGGCGTGACGTGGTCGATGATCGTAGGCCCCACGTAGAACCCGTCTTCTTTTCCCTTCACGACGGTGTTGCGGCCGTCAACGAGAACGGTCGCACCGGCCGCTTCTGCCTCGTCGATGTACTTCTCGATCCGGGCCTTTGCTTCCGCGGAAATCACCGGGCCCAGATTTTCTCCGGGAATGACTGACTTCGCATGATCGATCATTCTCGCAATGATGTGGTCGGTGTCAGACACTGCAACCATGACCGACGCGGCCATGCATCTCTGCCCCGCGCACCCCGACATCGAGGCGACGACGTTCGACGAAGTCATCTCGAGGTCGGCGTCGGGCATGACGATCAGGTGATTCTTCGCGCCACCCAGCGCAAGCACACGCTTGAGGTTCACGGTTCCCCGGCGGTAGACGAGCTTGGCAATCTTCGTCGAGCCCACGAAGCTGATTGCCTCGATCCCCGAGTGATCGCAAATAGCTTCTACAACATCTCTGCCCCCGTGCACTACCTGGAATACGCCGTCCGGAAGTCCCGCTTCCTTCAGCAGGTCGGCGATCTTGTTCGCGGAGAGCGGAACCATCTCTGAAGGCTTGAGAATGAGGCAGTTGCCGAGGGCGATTGCGTTTGGAATGGTCCAATTGGGGACCATGTTCGGGAAGTTGAACGGCGCTATGGACGCGACGACTCCAAGGGGAAAGCGCTCGATGCGGCACTCGACGCCGCGGCTGACTTCGAGCACTTCTCCGGCGGTGATCTGCGGCAGGGAGCAGGCGAACTCCGTCAGCTCCATCGACTTCAGGATCTCTGCCTTCGCCTCGGCGTACACCTTTCCGTTTTCCTCGGTGACCAGCGCGGTGAGCTCTTCGATGTCACGCTCGAGGAGTGCGCGATAGCGATAGAAGACCTGGACGCGCTCCTTGATGGGAAGCGATGACCATGCCCCAAACGCAGCCTGGGCGACCGCAACAGCGCGGTCCACGTCGTCTCTGGAAGAGAGCGGAACCTTCGAGATGACTGAGCCGTCACCCGGGTTGAATACGTCAAGAAACTCGTGCTCGCCGTCGACAAACTTGCCGGCGACATAGTTCCGCACTTCGGGGTATTTCATGGCAGTCCTGCAGAGGGTGGAACTGAGTGCAAACTGGCATGTAAACCACGACACAGCAAGGGATTTCGGACCTTGCGCCCCCGGCTGTTTCGCAGTTTTCATTGGCACCACTGGTCATTGAAACCTATCTTGCGTTCATGAAGGGATTGAAGCGCAATTCAAACCGGTCGCAATCGGCGATCGAGCAGAACATCTCGACCGTTCTGGTCGAGGTTCAGCCTCTCCTCAGGATTGAGCACTGCCGGTTGGAGCTTGTCCAATTCGATCGCCTGACCGGCCTCCTGGTCATTCGAATCGAGGGGAATTGTCCAGACTGCTCAGTGTCCCCCTCAATCTTCGCCGCGGGAATTTCCGCGCACGTCAAGCGGCGGGTTGCCGAGGTCGGTGAGGTGCGTCTGGCGAGTTAGCAGACCCGCTCTGGCGGTTATTTTTCCTCCATGACGGAAAATCTGCAGGTCCGCATCGACACCGCACTCGCCAGCGTCCGCAACAATCGCCTCGGCATCAACATCCTCGAAGCCGGAATGGTCAGGGACATTGCGACGACTCCCGATGGACGGGTTCGCTTCAGCGTTCTGCTTTCCGCCGCGGATGACGCGACTATAGTTCGCGATGCGAGGCAGGCTGTCGAGCAGCTCGACGGCGTTACACAGGTCCGCGTGGATGTAAAGGACGCTGCCCAGCCAGGCGGCACTGCCGTCCGGACCGCCGAGAGTAACAACGCGCTGCCTCCAAAGCCTCAGGGGAAGCCGCGTGCGCTGCCGGTCATGGGGCAGGAAACACAGTCCCAGCGCGCGGCGGTTCCCGCGCCAACGCCGGTGAACTATCCCAACCTCGGCAGCGTGATCGCTGTATCGAGCGGAAAGGGCGGCGTCGGCAAATCAACGGTTGCAACGAATCTCGCAGTCGCGCTGGCCAAACAGGGAGCTCGAGTCGGGATCCTGGATGCGGACATCTATGGTCCCAATATCCCGCGGATGATGGGGGTCAACGCCGCCCTTCAGGTCGACGAAAACGCGCGGATAATCCCGCTCGAGGCGCATGGAGTGAAGCTCGTGAGTATCGGGTTCCTGATCGAGCGCGACCAGCCGGCGATCTGGCGCGGTCCGATCATCATGAAGGTCATCACTCAGTTTCTGCGCGATGTAAACTGGGGGCAGCTCGATTTTCTCATTGTGGACATGCCACCGGGAACCGGTGATGCGCAACTTTCGCTTGTCCAGGCAACTCACGTGACTGGTGCCGTGATCGTGACGACACCACAGCAAATTGCAACAGGTGACGCACTTCGCGGCGCCAAGATGTTCCAGCGTGTCGACGTGCCGGTCATTGGAGTCGTGGAAAATATGAGCTGGCTGGAGTGCCCTCACTGCGGCAAGCCGACGCGGATTTTCGGCGAGGGCGGCGGTGAAAGTCTGGCTGCTGAGCTCGACGTTCCGCTCCTCGGCCAAATCCCGCTTTTTCCCCCTATACGAGTCGGTGGCGACGCTGGAATTCCGATAGTTATTGCTGAGCCGAAATCAGCTGCTGCGATCGCACTTACGAAGACCAGCAAAACGCTGAAATCAGGGTATTCAAAAGTTTGAAACGACAAATGTAAACAGACGTTCACAAATAAACGGTTGATTAGTTGCTTTTGTCCGGCCTAGATCGACTGGGCATTTCCCGGAGTGCACAACCGATCTGCGTCGTTATTGCTGCCGCCATTCTGGTCACAGCGATCCTATGACGCAACGGTTTTGCAGGCTGGAGGATTCATGTCGAAAGGCTGGATTAGCGATCGCCGGTATCTCGCGATCGCAGGACTGGTTGCTTTTGGAGTAGGAGCATGTGAACGCGGGTCGCCTACAGGCCCGTCAGCTAGCGGATTGAACCGCCCGCAGACCATCGGGCCGGTGGCAGCCCTCGGATCGACCACATATCCAGGCTCGATTCGCCTGGGTGACGTTGTGGTCTGCAAGGAGGTTCACAGTCCGGCCGGAACGTACAATTTCCAGGTCGAAGCATCACCGACCGTAGCGGGTGACGATATGACGCCGACGGTCGCGCTGACGCCGGGGAGCTGTTCAGTAGTCTTCGAGCGATCAGCACCGGGAGGTCCTCTAACCCAGATCACGATTACCGAGGTCATTCCAGGGGGCGCGACGTACCAGCTGGATCACGTCATCGCCGAAGACCCGTTCGGAACGCGCAACGTGCCAGGGCCCTCTGCTACGGTGCAGCTGAACGGGTATCACGGAGCCGTCGCAACGTTCTATAATGTCCCGGCGTCTGCGCCACCACCGCCACCACCGCCACCGCCACCACCGCCGCCACCGCCGCCACCGCCGCCACCGCCGCCAGGAACGGGACACATCGTTCTTTGTAAATCCCAGAGCAGCCCAGCCGGCACTTTTACCTTTAACGTCAACGCCGTCAATCAGATAACTGGCGACGTTGTCAAAAGCACGACGAACCTTTCCGCCGGTTCCTGCGATACTGTGTTCGTGCGTGTGCGGGCCGGCCAGCTTGCAGCGGTAGTGACCATCACTGAGTCAGTCGCCGCCAATGCAAACACGTTTCTTCAGAACGTGACTGTCGATGGCCAGGCAACTGCGACGGTTGGTGCAGGCGTCGTCGTGACGCAGAATCTGAATGCCGACAAACTAGTGGTCTTCGTGAATGCGGCAGCGACAGTGGGCGCCTCGGTAGCGTATCATCCGGACACGCAGACTCCCGGCGTCGTGCATCTCTGCAAGTCGCTGGACAGTCCTCCCGGGACATTCGACTTCACCGTGAACGCCATCGGTGCAGTTGCGACCGATCAGGTGACGAGCAACGTGTCGCTTACGGCAGGAACGTGTAAGGTAATCTTCATTCGGACCGTGCCGCAGCTCGTTGGTGCAACTCTGACTGTGACGGAGACCATAGCTCTTGGGTCGCTGTTTGTCCTCGAAAAGGTTGCCAGGGTCAATTCAAGCGGCACTGCTTTCCTGACAGGAGCTGGCGGAGTCGTCGTGACTGAGAATGCTTCGCCGAACGGCGGATCACTCCTGGTATTCTTCAACAAGAGCATCCAGCTGTTCTAGCAGCCGAACAAACAAAGTGATGGAAAAGGCCCCGCGATGTCGCGGGGCCTTTTCCTTACCGCTTGTTTGAAACTATCCAGGGCGGAGCCAACCTAGAACCTCGCCTTCTCGGCAATTGCCGCGTCGCGCAATGCCTCGGCCGGCTGCCTGATTGGAATCCCGCTCGCCTTTCCTGTTCCTGCGCGTAGCTCTGCTGCGAGCTCGCCACCAGTGAGGACCGCGATCATTGTCCAGTACATCCAGGTCAGAAGAATGATGACTGCGCCGATGGTTCCATATGTCTTGTTGTATGATCCGAAGTTTGCTACGTACAAGCGGAATAGAAGCGTAATGACGATCCACAAGGCGACAGTTACAACCGCGCCGACCAGCACATGGACGATCTTCTGCTCCACATGCGGCAGGAAGTAGAACAGGGACGCAACGAATACCACCAGAAGGAGCAACGCGAGCGGGTACTGGATGACCATCCAGATTCGCGTCGTCTGGCCGCCAAGGTGAAGCACGCCGGCAACCAACCCAATCGCCTCCGGCCCGGCGACCATGACTATCGTAGCCGTGCCCACAACAACGCCCGCGATGACCGTGAACAGCATCGAGAAGCCGCGCTGTAGCCACCACGATCTCGGATCGTGAGCATCGTACGCGGTATTGAGCGCCCCGCGCAGGGTGTCAACGACCCCGGATCCCGAGAACGCCGCGAGAAGGATTCCGACAGAGACGAGTCCCGGCGCGTTCTGACTGAACACGACGTCCTTGACGACGCTGCGAAGGAGAAGATAGGCCTCCGGTGGCAGGGTGGTGGACAGCCGTGTGAGCAGGCGATTCACGAAATCCTGTTTGTTGTCGATCAGGCTGAACACTGGCGCAAGAAACAGGAGGATCGGAAAGAGCGAGAAGAAAAAGCTGTACGCCGCCTGAGCGGAGAGTCCAAGGACGTTGTCCTTCCACGTCTCGGAAAAAGTCTTCCGGGCGAGAACGCCTACATCATAGCCTTTGATCTTCATTGCCGACGAGTATCGGCAACTTTGGTTCCTTCAGGATTCGGCTATGAAGCGGACGGCAGCGCGGAGGGAGCTTTGAACTCGCCGCGCCAGTAGGAAAGAAGAACCGCGCCGAAGCCCGTCGTCACCGCGATGAACGTCACCGCTGCGGAGAAGGACTCGAGCATCGCACCGAGGAGAGGAACACCGCTCAGCGCAGCCGTGATGAGCCACAGCCCCATATACACCGCGCTGCCAGTCAGAAATGCGCGAAGCATTCTTCCGTGCGCAGTGTCGTCGCGAGTGTGACCTCCGCCAAGGGCAGCGCCGGTCATTGTCGCGGCAGCGATGAATCCGAACATCGCGATGCCGGCTACGACGAATATGAACGCCATCAGTCCGAGAGGAATGAGCACGATTCCGATCAGGGTGACAGCGAGAAGAGCCACGACGGCGATCGCACCGGGAACGATCGCGAGTTGGCCGAAAATACCCGTTAGCAGCGACTTTCCGAAGCCACGCTGCATGGTGTGGATCACGATCTCGAGCTTGTCGGCCCCGAAGGCCATGAGAACGAACCCAACGAGCGTAACGAGCAGAAGCCAGCCGATCGCCATTCCTACGGAGCGAACCGGGGTGTGTCGAACCACCCGCACCGCTCTCATTTCGCGAACATTCCGTCCGGCTCGGAGATCACGAAGCTCTCTGAAAGCGCGAAGGCCGCGAAACCCGGTAGGGCGGATATTCCTGACCACGATCTTTGCGCCGTCCACCACCGTCACCCTGGTGACCTGAGTTTGCGTTTGAACCTGAGCGTGAGCGCGCGTGCCAGGGATCAGAACAGCAGCAACTATGAAGGCTAACGAGGCAATACGGCGCATGTCAGGCTGCCTTTCGACTGGCGGTTGCGGCGGCCCTGAGGCCGGCGGTTGCAATGGCAGCTCCTGCGACGAATGATCCTACCACCGCCGCACCTGCTGCTGTGCCAAGTGCGGCACTCGAGCCCGCTACGGTAGCGGTGGCGCTGGTGCTCGCATCAGCCGCAAGACCTGCGAGGAAGCCCATCGCTCCCTCACCGAACACGCGAGTGAGCAGAACGAAGAGATCGATATTGAAGACCGATACCAGAACGACCGCGGTCACGACGGCGCCGAAGGAGGCGACGAGCGCAGTCGCAGCAAGCCGTGCCGGAATGGAGCGACGAAGATCGGTGGCAACCGGAACGTAAGGCTGCCTGCGAATCGGCGGCGCGATGTATCCAGGCGCGACGGCGCGTGTCTGTGCCACGACCGGAAGCGGTACGGCACCAGCAATCCGCACGCGAGACATCACCTTGTCCGCAAAAAGCGGAGAAGGCGCGAAATACGGCAGCTCTTTCATGGCTGCCGCGATCGGCGCGAATTCGGTGTCTGAAAAGTCGTCTGTCAAAAGGTCCTCACAGAATGATTACGGCCGGGTGTGAGCCCGGGTTTCAGGTTTATTGAAAACTTTTTCAAGCTCATTCGTATCCCCGAGCCGTTGCCTTCTCCCATACGATCCGAAGGCCAGTTTGTTTTCATTAGCGTACGTCTCCGAGAGCCGTCCGCAGCTCATGCCTGGCGCGGTGGATATAAGTCTTCACGGTGCCCAGGGGCAGCTTTACTATCTCGGCAATCTCTTCGTACGACTTGTCCTCAACGTGTCTCAGCATGATGCAGGCCCGGTACTCCGGTCTGAGTTTTCCGATTGCGCTCTCGATTGCAGTGCCGAGCTCTCTCGATTCCAACTCCTCGAGCGGAGATTCGTTCCCTGATACGACTGCGATCGAGGTCGCGCGAGCACTTTCAGAGGTGACAGCGTCGGGCGCGCCCTCGATACTAATGGTATCGACGCGCCGCCTTCTGAGATAATCGATGGTGAGGTTGTTGGCGATCTTGAAGAGCCAGCTCGAAAACTTGAACTCGGGGCTGTAGCGATCGAGGTTGTTCAGGACCTTGATGAACGTTTCCTGGGACAGGTCTTCTGCCGTTTCGCGATCGCGCACCATGCGGAAGACAAGAGAAAAAACGGGCCGCTCATATCTAGTGAGAAGCTCGCGATAAGCGACCTCGGATCCTTTGCGCGCCAATTCGACGACTTCTGGATCACTGAGGCCGGAGAGTGGAGGAGACGCGGCACCGGCAGGCATTTGCGGAGACTAAGTTAGCTTGCCACTGCAAGTTGCGCCCGACACTTTTGAATCGATGGCGAGAGAACTGGACGAAGCCACGGCCATCCGTGCGGCAGAAGGCGGTAGCGAAAAGGGTGAATATGTAAGGTCGGTTTTTTCGGAAATCGCGCCGCGCTACGACCTGCTGAATCACATCCTGAGTCTCAACATCGATCGCGCGTGGCGGCGTGCTGCGATCGCGCAACTGGACCTCATCAGAAAACCAGACGGAAAATATCTCGACCTGTGCGCGGGCACGCTCGACGTAAGCGCCGCAATCGCGGTCACCCCGGGGTTTCGAGGCTCTATTATCTCAGCCGACTTTGCTTACCCGATGCTCGTCGCGGGCCTGAGTAAAATCGGCGGACATGACGTCAGCCCGGTCGCCGCTGATGCGCTCGAGCTCCCATTGCGCGCCGGTTCGATATCCGGAGCAATCGTGGCGTTCGGAATCAGGAATGTCACCGACCTCGACGGCGCGCTCGCGGAAGCTCATCGAGTCATCGAGCCTCGCGGACGCTTTGTAATTCTGGAATTCTCGACGCCGCGTTCGCGGATCATCAACGCCGGCTATCAGTTCTACTTCAATAGAATCCTGCCAGCCGTGGGCGGTCTCGTGAGCGGGCATCGCACCGCATATCAGTACCTGCCTCGCTCGGTCTCCAATTTTCCGGCCGAGCCGGATTTGGCGCGGCGAATGACCGATGCGGGCTTTCGCGACGTGACATGGTGCTCACTGTCATTCGGTATCGCCGCAATTCACACAGGAGTGAAGCCGGAGTGACGGAAGAAAACACGCGCGACCGCTGGCTCATACTGATCACCATCGGGGTCGGGACTTTCATGTCCGCGCTCGATGGAAGCATCGTCAACACCCTGCTGCCAGTCATGGCCTCGGATCTTCGCGCGAGCATTGCCGGAATCGAGTGGGTCTCCACCGTCTACCTGCTCGTCGTCAGCAGCCTCCTGCTCGGCTTTGGAAGAGCGGGCGACATGTACGGCAACAAGAAACTCTATGTCGCCGGCTTCATGGTATTCGTCGCCGGCTCCGCCTTGTGCGGGTCAGCCCCGAGTGCTCGGGCACTCGTCGCGCTTCGCGGAATTCAGGCAATTGGCGCATCGATGCTTTTCTCGAATGCGCCGGCCATTCTCACGCGAAGCTTCCCGCCGGAGCAGCGTGGCCGGGCACTTGGCGCACTTGGCACTTTCACCTATCTCGGCCTCACCATCGGGCCATCTCTCGGTGGATGGCTTTCGGGCGCTTTCGGATGGAGGTCGGTCTTCTACATCAACGTGCCCGTCGGTGCACTGGCAATCACGCTCGCGGTTGTCTTCATCGCGCACGACAGAACCGAAGGGCGGCGGGAGAAATTCGATTTCAAGGGTGCGGCTCTGTTCATGCTCGGCCTCGTCGCCCTGCTGGGCGCGCTGAACGAAGGTCACGCGATGGGCTGGCTGGATGGACGAATTCTCGGTTTGTTCGCGGCCTCAATCGCCATGTTCGCTGCATTCATATATGTCGAGCTGCACACTGAAAGCCCGATGCTCGATCTGTCGCTTTTTCGAAATCTGGTTTTCTCATCGACTACTCTCAGCGCACTGCTCAATTATTCGAGCGTGTTCTGTGTTCTATTCGCGCTCCCATTCCTGCTGATTCAGGGCCGGGGTCTCACTGCGCAGCACGCAGGACTGATTCTCACTGCACAGCCAATCGTCATGGCGATCATGGCGCCAGTGAGTGGGGCATTGTCTGATCGTATCGGCTCGCGACTGCCTTCGACCATCGGGATGGCTATTCTCACGGCTGGCATCCTGCTGCTCGCGTACACAATCCAGATGAGCAATCTCGCGCTCGTAGCCGCATCGCTGGGCGTAATAGGACTGGGTGTGGGATTATTCGTGTCACCGAACAACAGCGCGCTGATGGGCGCAGCACCCAGGCAGCGTCAGGGAATCGCGTCGGGTGTGCTGGCCACGGCGCGAAATCTCGGGATGGTGCTGGGCATCGGTATCTCGGGTGCGGTCTTCACCACGATGATGGCGCGGCATGCGGATTCGTCGAATCTCGCTGCGATGGTACTTGCTGTTCGTGCGAGTCTGCTCGTTGCCGCGGGGATTGCAGGCGTCGGCACGCTCACGAGCTGGGTCAGAACGGCGGCCTAGCAGATATGCTTTGTCTTTCCCATCTCTGCGGGGAATCGTCGAAACCACGATGATAGCAGCAGCAATTCGTCGATCTCGTGGGTGGGTACGCTGGTTGTCGGTTTTTCCTGCACGCCGAAAATATCCCCGACCAGCTTTTTCATTTTCACCCGCTGCCAGGAGCTCTGCGGCTTGTCGAGCTCGGCCCGCACAATTCCGCGCTTGACGATGTAGACCATGTCGTGGCCGTCGTGGCCTTTAACGGTGTAGACGAACGACAGATTCTCGACTGCGAACCGAAGTCGGCTGAACTGTTCCCTCAGCGTTTCCAGTCGTGACAGCTTGTCGCGGTATGAGGCGGCCCGCTCGAATTCCAGCTGCTCGCTCGCGGTTTCCATTTTGCCGCGCAGCATCTGCATCGGTCCATCGCTCGATCCATCGAGAAACGCGCGGGCAAGCGCAACTCGTTCATCGTACTCCGAGACGGAGCATCCACCGACGCACGGGCCAAGGCACTTGTTGATCTCATGACGAATGCATCCGGGCGTTCGTGGAAAGATGTGAAAAAGCTCCTGTTGATCGCTGAAATGCATCTTGAGGTCCGACTTGCAGTCGCGAAGCATGAGCGCATCGTTGAGCTCGCGAAGGGCATCGCCGATTCGCTGCGCGCCGACAAACGGCCCATAGTAAATCGATGCATCGTCGGTCGAAGCCCCCCTGACGACAGCGAGCTTCGGTGCGGGCCCTTTCGTGATCTTGATGAACGCGTAATGCAGTCCGTCACGTTTCATCGCGACATTGAGGCGCGGACGGAATCGCTTGATCAGGCGCAGCTCCTGAAGAAGGGCTGCAAACTCGCTCGGTGTGTATTCCCAGTCGATGCTCTCGGCCTCGCGAAGAATGCGAGCTCCTTTTTCTTCCGGGTAGGCACAACGGAAGTAGCTGAGCAGGCGCGTTCGCACGCGTTTGGATTTTCCGACGTAAACGACTTCGCCGGTTGATGAAAGCATGCGATACGTTCCGGGCCTGTCCCTCGCATCCGATTTCACGAGCTGTCTCATTGCCGCTATTTGAGCTTCACTCGTTGGCTCGTGCCGCTTCGAGACGTTGCGAACGCGGGTCATCGCTGGCAGGTCGCGCAAAAGACTGTCGCGCGGCCATCGACCGCATGTGTGCCGATCAGCCGGCGCCCGCAACGAGAGCAATCAAGTCCTGCCCGCCCGTAGGCCTGAAGCTTCTCCGCGAACCCGCCGCGTTCACCTTTCGCGTCCCGATAATCGCGAAAGCTCGTCCCTCGGAGCGCGACCGACTCACGGAGCACGGCGACTATCCCGGAATGAAGGCGTGCTGACTCCGTATCGGACAGTGAGCTCGCGGCGCGAGACGGATCGATTCCGGCTCTCCAGAGAGCCTCGTTTGCGTAGATGTTACCGATTCCGGCTATCCTGCGTTGATCCATCAAGACTTTCTTCACCGGCAGATTCGTGACCCGAACAACGCCCGATAATTGCTCCGGTGTGAACGATTGGTCAAGAGGCTCTATTCCGAGGGCCGATGAGTAGTCGTTGAATCGCCCGCTGTTCATGAGTGCAACGGTGCCGAGCCGGCGGACGTCGCAGTAGTGAAGTGCTCGCCCGTCGTCGAGCTGGAGACGGAGAGTCGAGTATGCGAGATGTGACCGGTCCAGCTCCGGATGCTCGACGATCATCGCGCCTGTAAATCTTGGCTGGACGACGAGCCGGTCGCCGGTCGAGAGATCAGTGACGATGAGCTTGGCTCTCCGCCAGCTTCGTGCGATTGTGGCGCCCTTGATACGCCTGGCGAAGGTGCGGGCGGTGACTTCTCTCAGGACATCGGCCTTCGTGATCCGAGCCGATTCGATCCGCCGTCCCGCGATTGATTCGTTCAGATCCCGGGCAATCGTTTCGGTCTCAGGCAGCTCCGGCATTCCGCTCCAGCTCGCGCCAGCCGATGTCGCGCCGAAACTGCTTTCCTTCGAAGCCTGTTTTTTCCGCGTAGCCACGTGAGCATTCGGCCGCTTCGGAAAGTGTGTTCCCAATTCCGGTGACAGCGAGCACCCGGCCGCCGCTTGTCATTATCTGGTCGGTGTCGCCGTTACGTGAAGTCGATCCGTGAAATACATGCACACAGCGAGGAGCCGGAGGAATGCGAACGGCGTCACCCTGCCGAACCGCATCCGGGTAACCATGCGCAGCGAGGACAGTCGTCATCGCGAATTGATTCTTCCACACGATTGGAGGAGATCCGGAAAGCGATTCACCGAGTGCGACTGATGTAAGGAGATCGAGCAGGGAGCTGTCCATCAACGGCAGTATGGCCTCCGTCTCAGGATCGCCGAAACGGCAGTTGAACTCGACCACTTTCGGACCGTCGTCGGTCAACATGAGGCCGGCGTACAGCAGGCCGGTGAACGGTCGTCCCTGATTTCTCATCGCAGCGAGAACCGGCTCCAGCACCGTGTCAGAAATGGTATCGATGATTGACGGAGTGGCGACTGATACCGGAGCATATGCACCCATGCCGCCCGTATTGGGTCCCAGGTCTCCATCGAGAAGCCGCTTGTGATCCTGGGCGGGCAGCATCGTGAGAAAATCCGTTCCGTCGGTTATGGCGAAGACCGACAGCTCTTCACCCTCCATGAACTGCTCGAGCAGAATCTCGGTCCCCGCGTCGCCGAGGGCGCAGTCCCGCAACATCATGTTGATGGCGCGCTCGACTTCTCCGCTGCTTCGCGCCACAACTACGCCTTTGCCCGCAGCGAGTCCCGAAGCCTTGATCACGAGAGGCGTAGCCATTGCGCTTGCGGCACGAAGTGCGTCGTCGGCATCGGTGTAGTGCTGAGCAACAGCGGTCGGTACGCCTGCTCTTGCCATCAGCGTCTTCGCAAACCGCTTCGATGTCTCGATCTCGGCGGCCGTTTTCGTTGGACCGAATATTACTTGCCGGTTCGTGCGAAAGAGGTCGACGATTCCTTCGGCGAGCGGGGCCTCTGGGCCAACCACGGTAAGATCGACACTGGCTCTATTCGCGAATGATGAAAGGCCCCGAATATCGGTGGCCTTTACCGGTATGCAGTCAGCTATGTCCGCGATGCCAGCGTTGCCGGGCGCGCAGATGATCTCGAGCGAGGGATCATCCTTCAGCAGCTTCCACGCAAGCGCGTGCTCGCGCGCTCCGCCGCCGACGAGCAATGCCTTCATCGAGTCAGCCTATGCGAAAGCGTGCTCCACGTCCGCCATGAGGTCATCGAGCTCTTCGACGCCACACGACAGACGAACGAGGCCTTCGGTAATTCCAAGCTCCGCGCGGCGATCGATCTCAACTGAGGCATGCGTCATCGACGCCGGATGGCTGATCAGACTCTCGACACCGCCGAGAGACTCCGCGAGCGAGAAAACCCGGAACTTCTTGAGAACTTCGTTTGCGCGTTCCTTCGTGCCCAACTCTACCGAGATCATTCCGCCGAAGCCTTTCATCTGACGCTTCGCGAGCTCGTGCTGAGGATGAGTGCAGAGCCCCGGGTAAATGACCTTGTCCTCGCCCATTTTTTCGGCGAGCCATTTCGCGATCGCGCGACCGTTGCTGTCGTGGCGCGGCATTCTGAGGTGCAGCGTCTTCGTTCCGCGCAGCGCCAGCCACGAATCGAACGGGCCGGGCACCGCGCCCGCAGCGTTCTGGATGAACTGCAGCTTCGTCGCTATGTCATCGCTCTTCGTAATGGCGATGCCACCGATCATGTCACTGTGGCCGTTCAGATATTTTGTCGTCGAGTGATAGACGATGTCGGC
>JBBQYO010000030.1:0-18260 GCA_038208605.1 Gemmatimonadales bacterium
CCGGTCCGATGACGATCGAAGCCGAGTCAGCGGACCAGCTGTACTCGCCGTTTCACATGCTCGCCAGCGGTCTTGCGTTCTGTTCCTATTCTGTCCTCGCATCATGGGCAAGTCATGCGAACCTCGATTCGGATGACATTGTGATAGAGGTAACATGGAAGTTCGTCGACGATCCACACCGCATCGGCGACATCGCGATGAAGGTCGAATGGCCCTCGCTTCCCCCGGAACGAACCACCGCCGCAGAGCGCGTCGCGGCGATGTGCGCGGTTCATGCGACGCTCACGCACTCGCCCAGCATTGCGACTACTATAGTGACCGCACCGGGGGCGCCAGCATCGCGTGCTGCTGCTCCCGCCGCAGCAGTTCTGACGGGCGTATGACCACCGTCCCCGTCGTGCGCTTCACTGTGAAGGGCCACGAGATGCCTGAGGACGCACCGACGTCGGGCTCGCCAGGACGAGCTTACACTGTGGTGTACGATGGATACTGCAAAGTCTGCAAAAAGCTCGTTCACGTTCTGTTGAAATGGGACGGAAACGGGACGCTGGAAATTCTTCCGTCTCAGACTCCCGGGCTCCGCGCGCGATATCCGTGGATCCCGGCGAAGGCGTACCTGGAATCGGTGCAGTTCATCGAAAATCACACGGGTCATACGTGGCAGGGTGCTGCGGCGCTCGAACACATAATTGACGCTCTTCCAAAGGGCCGGCTCATCACGTGGATTTTTTCGATCCCACTCGTGAGACCGCTGGCGGAGAAATCCTATCGGTGGTTCGCGAAGAATCGTTACCGGCTCGGCTGCGGGGAGCATTGTCAGCTCCATGCGGCGCAGCTCGAGTTTCCGGCTTAGCGAGTCACGGCAACTGCGTCACGAGTCACCGTGACGCAGTTTGTTTGTCGAGTTTCGCTTTCGCTCCATCACAAGTTCCTTGACCCAGGTCTCGATCAACTCCGCCTGAGGCTCGTCGAGAGTTTCTTCCTCCTGCTCCACTCCCTTCGGCGCGGTGCCTCCGCTCTCACTCACTATCCGCTCGACGAGACCCTCCCACGTAAGGCCCTGCATTGAATCACCGACCGTTTTCATTGCAAGCCAGTCGATGATGTTCGCCGGCCGGTCGTACACCTGCGTTTCGAAGCGAACGTGATCGCCTCTCTCCTCACATAGGAAACGGACCGCCCCGGCGAGCGGATGACCGGCGAGAGTCACCAGCGTCGCTCTTCGTTCCGTGAGCTCCTGCACGCGCACCTGAACATTGCCTCTCACCGGCAGCGACATCGTGATCGTTGCACCCTCTTCGAGAACGCACCTCGTACCCGGCTCTGTTTTCGCGTCGAGTATTCCTGGCGTCGCCTCATCAATGTCGCGCCGGAAACGATCGAACAACTGCTCCGCCGAGTACTTACTGCCGCTGATGTCAGCCCAGATCCGCTTGCGCTTCAGTGATCCGACTCCTTCGTCGGGAGTTTGCTCGGGCTGCGCATCGGCGAGCTTCTTCAGGCCGTCGTCCAGCGTAGTCGGCGTGACACGAAACACGCTTGTCAGTGCGTTACCGCCGCCGGTCGAGATCACATTGCCTTCGCGCAGCATGGTGAGCTGACTCTCGTTTACAGGCAGCGGCATTCCGACCATTTCAGCGATCGCGGTCCCAGCGCTCGCGAGAAATCCCGGAATCGGAATCCGCGCCGGGGCCCGGCCGGTGATCTTCGTGAATCTGTCGACGAGGTCGTTCGTCGATGTCGATTCGTTTCCCGCAAGCTCGAGGGTTCGCCCGTGCAGATCCGTTCGATCGACGGCGTCGGCAATCGCTGTCGCAAGGTCATCGACCCAGATGGGCTGAAACTTCTCGTCGCCGCCGGAGATCACCGGGATTGCCGGAAGTGTTCTCACCATTTGCAGAAGCAGCGAGACTACCTCGTCACCGGGTCCGTAAACATTTCCAGGGCGAAGAACGATCCATCCACCCTTGAATTTCTCTACCAGCTCTTCCGCAGACCTCTTCGATCTGTGGTACTCGGACTTCCCGCTGTCAGCGCCGAGCGATGAGACGTAAATGAACCGGCCGACGGAGGCGCGCTCCGCCTCCGCAATCAAGTTCCGCGTTCCACCAACATTCACATTCTGAAACGTCGTTTCCGGCGGAGACTCTGCGACGATGCCGGCGACATGGAGGACGATGTCGCACCCGTCCGCACTTCCACTGATCTTGCGATTTTCGCTGCCGCTTGCGGGCCACGTCTCGACACCGTCCTCCCACAGTTTCGCGTCCTCATTCGCGTTTCTGCTGAGCAGCCTGACCGTGTGTCCGCGCGCGAGGAGACGAGTGACGACTGACTGTCCGACGACGCCTGTACCACCTGTTACCAGCACCTTCATTTGCGACTGATCCATATTGGGTTCAGCTCCCCCAGGGCAGAATAGGTGCCATCGGTGCGCACCGTAGTGACTCCAGCGCCGTGCGCCTCGTCAATCCACGGGCCAGTGCCCACCCCACCCGTGGAGACAAGATTTGAAAAGGTTCGGCTTTGCGTGCTGTCTTCTCCTGCTCGCTGCGTGCGGCAGGGCGGGAGACTCGTATTTGATTGGCGCCGCTGGACCCTGGAAAGAGGGCTACGGCGTCATGAGCCGCCGCGGAATCGATCTGGCTGTCGATGAAATCAACCGGGCGGGTGGCATCCGCGGGACGAAGCTGAAGGTGATGGCGCGCGACGACGCGGCGAGTGGCGAGCGCGCGACCGAGATTGCGCAGGAATTCGTGTCGAACCCGGAGATACTCGCTGTCGTTGGCCACGTGAACTCAGGCGCGATGCTCGCAGCAGCGCGAATTTACGATGAGGAGCTCACCGCCATTGCGACAACTGCGTCATCTCCCGATTTATCAGGCGTCTCGAGCTGGACGTTTCGGGTCATTTCCAGCGATTCGCTGAACGGCGTAATTCTGGCGCGGTTCGCATCCCGTATTGGCGGTACGTCGGGCGCATTGAAAAACGCCGCTGTACTGTACGAGAATGATTCTTACGGGCGCGGTCTTGCCGACGCTTTTCGCAAGGCTTTTCGCGGTACGATCATCAGCTTCGATCCAATCAGCGAAGAAGTAGATCCAGAGCCGTTCATTTCTTTCTATAAAGAGCGGCAGCCGGGAATCGTGTTCGTCGCTGGACGTGAGAAATCCGCGCTTCGAATTCTGCGCGAAGCGAAGCGCCAGGATTTCAACGCCGTGTTCATCGGCGGAGATGGATGGCAGGGTATCATATCGGATACGGCCGCGGCCGAGGGAGCGTACGTCGGGACGTCGTTCAATTCCGAAGATCCTGATCCCGCTGTTCGCCGCTTCGTTCATGCATTCGAACAGAAGTATTCGACGCGTCCCGACGCGTTTGCCGCACTCGCCTATGACGCGACGAAACTGGTGGCCGATGCTCTGTCGAAAAACGGAAAGAATCGAGCCGGGGTCCGGGATTACCTCGCATCGCTCAACGCGGGCAATGCGTTCGATGGCGTGACAGGCCCGATCTATTTCAATAGCAGCGGAGACCCGATCGGTATGGGCTTCCGCGTTGCACAAGTCGTTTCCGGCTTGCTCACCTCTGGCGGCGGACGGGTGGCCGCGCCCGGAGCCGTCCCCGCCGGCCAGCAACGATGAGAGTCATGCCCGCGGCTCGGAACGACAGCATTCGGCGCCTTCTTGGAGTTGGCTTTGGAATGCTCATACTGCTGCTGGTTCTCGCCGGCATCGTCGGATGGGCGTCGATATCGAACCTTTCTGATGAAGTCGGCCGAACATTCAGTCACGCCAACGACGTAACGCAGCAGTCGTCGAGATTTTCGAACGTCATAGCTGCCGAAGTGCAGGCTGCAACCACCTACTTGTCGGAAAGCGATCCCCAGTCCGAAGCGGACTTTCAACGCCTCGGACTCGAAGCCCACAACCTCCATCGCACGTTCACGAAAGAGCGCTCTGATCTAGCTGGAGAGGTCGCCAACACATTCGTCGTCGACAACCGCCTCGCAGAAGTCGAGAACGCATTCGCTATCGCCCACCGGCTGAACGACCTTGGCCGCACTGACCAGGCAAAAGTTCAGGCACGCAAGGCGCGGGCATTGGTTACCAAGCTGTTGAGCGAGCTGCAGCGTGTGGACAAGGCTAACAATGCGGCCTTCGCGCACGCTTCCGACTCACTGAACGATCACGCGCTTCGCCGGTCCACCCTCCTCGTCGGCGTGATCGGTTTCGCCGTCCTGCTTGCATGCATCATTGTGTTTCGCACATCGCGTGAGGTTGGCCGTCCGCTTCGAACTCTCGTCAGACATGCAATGCAGCTAAGCCGCGGAAATCTTCTCAACCGAACCGCGACGCCCGGTATGCCTCTGGAATTCCGCACACTCGCCGAAGCGATGAACCATGCGAGCGAATCGCTTTCACGAGTGGTCTCGGGAGCAGCTCTCACGGCGGACGACGTCGCACGCTCGGCCGGCGATCTTGCGTCCGCGTCACGACAGATTTCGGAGTCGGCTGGCCAGGTTGCCGATGCCGTCGGGGAAGTGTCGATCGGCGCCGGGAGTCAGGTGCAGCAGCTGAAGCGGGTGAACGACGCGCTCGAAGGAATTCGCGAACGGGCAGACGCAATGGTCGCGGGCGCGGGCGAGGTGCACGCACTCGCAGGAGCAATTGAATCGGAAGCCGAAGCGAAACGCAGCGAGATGGATCGTGCTCTCGAGATCCTCCTCGAAGTGCGCGACATCGTTCATCGTGCCGCTTCGGAAGTCGCCGGACTTACGACAACGGCCGCGGAGATCAACGGTTTCGTCGTGTCGGTGAGCAGGATCGCGGAGCAGACAAACCTGCTCGCACTCAACGCTTCGATCGAAGCGGCGCGAGCCGGGCCGGCGGGCCGCGGGTTCGCGGTCGTCGCAGGTGAAGTCGGCAAGCTTGCGGAACAGACGCAGGCCGCCGCCGACGATGTGGTGCGTCTTACGGATGCGGTCACCGCGCGCGTTACCACAACGTCCCGCGCAATGAAAAACAGCGCGTCGTACGTGGATGAAATCGAACGTGTCGGTCGCGATCTGAACGGCGCGCTGGCCACGATCGTCGCAGCGGCGGAGCGGACACGTCAATCTGCCGCGGGTGTTTCGGCTGCTGCCGAGGAAAATGTGCGAGCAGTTGAAGGCGCAGTGCAGAACCTCGGACTCGTTGCGAAGACTGCAGAGGGACACGCCGCAGCCGCAATGCAGGTCAGCGCGTCGACCGAAGAGCAAAGCGCCGCGTGCGACCGCATGTCGTCGGCGTCAACCCTGCTGCTGACCGGCAGCCGTCAGCTCAAGGGACTCGTTGGCGAGCTTCGCACCGCTGCCGCGTAGGCTGGAGGCTGGTAGCTCGACGCTCCCCGCTATCAGTCCTTTGTATTACCGGATACCCGTTTTTTGTTACCCGGTACCTGGCACCTGGTACCGGGTAGCCCGGTGTCCGGCTTTGTCAGTTCCTACTGAACGCACGCTGCCATGGGATCGCCAACCGGCTTATCAACCTTGATGCGGTGATCGAGGTTTGCCACTCTCACCGCAATGTCCCGCACGAAATCCGCAACCCGCATCATGTGCTCGTAGTCGATGTACTGCGGCTCGTCAGTCACCTGATGGTAGTCAGGATGTAATCCGGTCGTGAAGAACGTGATTGGAATTCCGTAGCGCGCGTAGTTGTAATGATCGCTGCGGCAGTAGATGCGCTCGGGGTGCCCGTTCGCATCGTACTGATAGTCGAATTTGAACGGACGCGAGCGCTCCGAGTTCACT
The DNA here is from genome assembly GCA_038208605.1 of Gemmatimonadales bacterium. Lineage (GTDB taxonomy): Bacteria > Gemmatimonadota > Gemmatimonadetes > Gemmatimonadales > Gemmatimonadaceae > UBA4720. The sequence continues at coordinate 5,795 of JBBQYO010000030.1, forward strand.
TTCTCGACGATGTCGCCCAGTTCAGTGGATACGCGGCGCGAGCCAACGAGCTGCAGATAGTCAGGGCCTCCGCCTGTGATGTCGGCCGCGCTCCCCCGCCCGACCATGTCCATGTTCAGCTGAGCGACGATCTTCTCGCGCGGGACTGTGGGATGCTCGGTAAACCACTTCGATCCGAGCAGACCCTTTTCCTCGGCTGTGTGCCATACAAATAGAATCGAGCGCTTTGGCTTGACCTTCATGCTCGCGAGGTTCTGCGCGATCTCCAGAACGGTCACCGTGCCTGAACCGTCGTCGTCGGCGCCGTTGCTGATCGAATCCAGCCGTGCCGGCCTGATGCGGTGGAGACTGTCGACATTGATGTGAATGGACGGCCTGAGCGAGTCGCGCCGCGCGCGCGAGTTCCGGTCCCAGACCGGAGCGCCGAGGCGCGTGAGCTCGTTGTTGTATGCCTTGAGCGAATCGTGATCGACTGCCGGATGACGGATTCCGATGTGATCGTTGTGAGCGCCGATCGCTACAAATTCATCGCGGAGAGCGGGATCGCTTCCGCGCAGAATCGCGACAACGTTGCGCGCAGTGCCGGGAGGTCCACCGGCGAATCTTGCCGATGTCGCGTGCGTTTCCTGAAAGTACGTGCCACTGTCTCCGGCAGGCTCGAGGCCAATTCGCTGCGCCTCGACCGCGATGTAGGCAGTTGCCTTCATATCGCCAACAGTGCCGGCTTCGCGGCCCAGCATCGAGTCGTCAGCGTAGATGTACAGCCGCGTCCGCAAATCGGAAGCAGTTATATCCGCACTCGTGCGGTGCAGTCCCGGCGCAGTTGAAACCGATTGTCCTGACTGTGCAGAGCACGACGCAATGAGCGCGCAGATGATGACGACGATAGCGGCTTCTGATGGCTTCATGGCTTTCACTTACCCTCACCGTCTGTGTTTATCTTAAAGGAATGGACCGGAAAAAAGCCGTCATTCTGCTGAGCGGGGGGCTGGATTCGACGACCGTCCTCGCACTGGCAACAGCGGAAGGCTACGCGGTGCACGCGCTCAGCTTCGAATATGGCCAGAGGCACGCCGGCGAAATTGCCGCTTCGCGAAAGATCGCCGCGAGCTATGGCGTAGTCCAGCACGTCGTGATGCAGATCGATCTGCGCGTGTTCGGCGGCTCGGCCCTTACGTCGAGTATGGAAGTTCCGAAAGACCGACACGTCGATTCGATGCGCGACATTCCCGTTACGTATGTCCCTGCGCGAAACACGATCTTCCTCTCATTCGCGCTGGCGTTCGCTGAAGTGGTCGGTGCGCATGACATTTTCATCGGCGTGAACGCCCTGGACTACAGCGGATATCCGGATTGCCGCCCGGAGTTCATCGCCGCATATCAGAAAATGGCGCGACTCGCGACACGAGCGGACACCGACGATTCGCGCACAGACCACCAGATCACTATTCGCACCCCGCTTATCGACATGACCAAGCGCCAGATCATCGGGCTCGGCCTCTCGCTCGGCGTCGACTATGGAATGACTACGAGCTGTTACGATCCGGGAGCTGATGGCGAAGCCTGCGGTCATTGCGATGCCTGCCAGCTGAGATTGCGCGGATTTCTCGAGGCCGGTTCTGCCGATCCCGTGCGCTATGTCACGAGTGCGCTGGCATGACGTACACCGTGAAGGAGATTTTCTATACCCTGCAGGGTGAAGGCGCGAATTCGGGAAAGGCCGCCGTCTTTTGCCGTTTCAGCGGCTGCAACCTGTGGAATGGCCGCGAGGAGGACAGGTCGCGCGCGGTGTGCCGGTTCTGCGACACGGATTTCGTTGGTGTCGGGCCGGACGGAGGCAGGTTTGCATCGCCCGAGCTGCTCGCTGCGGCAATCGCGCGTGCGTGGCGCGGCGATTCCCACGGCGAGCGATTTGTCGTGTGCACGGGTGGTGAGCCGCTGCTGCAGCTGGACGCGAAGCTCGTCGACGCAGTTCACGCAGCTGGGTTTACTCTCGCGGTCGAAACGAATGGAACCAGGCTGGCGCCTGACGGGATTGACTGGATTTGCGTGAGCCCGAAAGCGGGCGCGCCTCTGGTGCAGACGTCAGGCAATGAGCTGAAGCTGGTTTTTCCGCAGGACGGGGCGATGCCGGACCGCTTCGAGCGATTGGCCTTCGATCATCATTTTCTTCAGCCGATGGACGGTTCGGCGGTCGTTGAAAACAGGGAGCTGGCGGTTCACTATTGCATGGCGCACCCACGGTGGAAACTGAGCCTGCAGACGCACAAGGAGCTGGGCATCCGTTAAAAGACATGCCCTGTTTGACGCATGCCAAACGATTGTATACAAATTTTGCGGGAAATCGGGATTCTGGCTCGTTTGATGCAAAACACCCGTCTCGAAGTGGATGACAGCTTCACTTCCGGTGCGTTCGCCAGTCGTTCTTCACTTCACGGTCGAGCTCGAAAAACATTGCTCTCGACCGATGAATCCAGTGAGCCAACTCCTGACGTACCATCCGCGAGCGGAAGCAGTTTGCCGTTCCGGGCGAGGGAGAAGCCCGCGTCGTTCTCCCATCCTTTGCGCGTGGAGCCGTTATGAAGAAATGGATTACGAGGCGCGACATGATCGTGCCCGCCCTAGCCCTCGGCCTGGTCGGCGTTGTGGCTGTGGGGAAGCTGAAGGCGTCTGACCATCAGCAAACCGTGTTCACCGAAGTCAATCCCCGGTATGACATCACCGACGTGTATGCCTTCCCAGCGGCAACAGCCGGAAGAGTCGCGCTAGTCATGATGACGTCATCGCCGCTCACCCCAGCGAACACAGCCACCCACGGATTCGCCGACATCTCGACAGCGATCTACCAGCTCAAGATCGACCGCACGGCTGACACACAGGAGGATCTGGTCTTCCAGATTTCGTTCACCGGCCCGATCGGATCGCAGATCGTAACAGTGACCGGCCCCGTCGCACCGAATGAAGTTGGAACGGTCAACACCCTCGTTGCGCCCGGCGTTAACACGGTGACTGGCCCGATCAACACGAACCTTGGTTCTGCGGCAGCCATGCAGGTCTTCGCGGGCGCGCGCAACGATCCATTCTTCATCGATCTCGAGCAGTTCTTCCGCATCATTCCAGACCGCAAGCCGGTAACCGGACCACTGAGCCAGTTGTCGCCGCACCCTACGGCAACCTCCTTCCGTCCTGCTGGCCAGGCCGTCGATTTCCTCCGCGGCATCAATGGTCTTGCGATCGTCATCGAAGTGCCGACCGCGATGATCACCAACAATGGCCACAATCCCAAATTTGGCGTCTGGGGAACAGTCAACCTCGTCAACCCGCCCTCGAACCTACACTGATCAGAGTCCGATCATTCATAACCAGGAGTAACGGAATATGTGGAACAGAATAAATCGGGCCGGTATCGCGAGTATCTCGCTGGCCTTGATCACGGCTGCCTGCAGCAAGGAATCGGGCACGTCCGCAGGAATCGTGGGAAATGACGCTAAGGCCGCGGTCGTTACGCAGTACACTCAGACCGAGGAGCTTGGAAATCCGCTGGTGCAGGAAGTGACCATCGTCAAGGCCAACCACGCGGCATATGACAAGACGCAGCCGTACAACACGGCGACGTTCCGGCCACAGACCGAGGCCTTCATCGTGAATGTTGGCGGGCGACCGGCAGCATACGCAACCACGGTCGCAGGCGTTCTCTATCCGGACATCCTCGGCGTCGACACGAGCAGGGATCCCGCAACTGTCGGATGGCTGACACAGACCCTGGGCACCACGTACACCAACCCAAGTAACCCAGGATGGGGTGGCCGCAAGCTGTCGGATGACGTTGTCGACATCGGCCTTACCGCAATCTTCAGCTCGCTGCTTTCGCCGACAGGCGCATCGTGCGCGCCGTTCATGCTGCCTTTGTGCACGGACAACGTAAACGGAAACGACGTTGCCAATCTGGCGACATTCCCGTACGTAGCACCGCCTTCGACCTGATAGCAAAAGGCTCCTGCATTCAGTAACAAGGCTTGCACGTACAGGGCTGGCCGCTTCGATCTGGAGCGGCCAGCCCTTTTCTCTCGCTATAATTTTCGCCAATGATACGACGCAGCTCGATTGTTCTTGTTCTGGTGGCCGCCATACTTCTGGCCGGAGGCGGCTGGGGCGTAACGCATCTGCGTGCGTCAGACGCGCGAAGTGCGAAGCCCGCACCAGGGGCGGCAGCGGCGGCGGAATTTGCAATTCGCGAAAAGGACATCGCGTTTTTCGCGAAGCGGGCGGCTGAAGACACCATCAGCGCCGGCGACCGCGCAGAGCTTGCGGCCCGATATCTGTCCCGCGCCCGCGAAACGGGAGATTTCAATGATGTCTTACTCGCCGAGACGCTCGCGCGTAAATCTCTCGCGCTTCGTGCCGACCGAAACTCGGAAACGAATGTCACTCTGATTTCGGCGTTCCTCGAGCAGCATCGGTTCGTCGAGGCAAAGGATCTCGCTGAGAAACTGGTCGCTCTCGAGCCTGCCGTCGATCGGTATCGCTCGATGCTCGGCGACATCGATCTCGAAGTGGGAGATTACGCCGGGGCGCGCACGGCTTTCACGTCACTCGACGGACCGTCGCGCGGCTCGCTGTCGATGGCACCATCGTATGCGCGGTGGCTCGAGATAAATGGAAACACGCCGGCCGCACGCGCGATGCTGTTCCGTGCCCTCAGGCAGGCCGACTCGCTGCCCGATCTGCCGCGCGAGCCCGACGCGTGGTTTCACCTGCGCGCCGCCGATATCGAAATGCGTAACGGTAGGCTCCGAAGCGCCGAGCAGCTTCTGCATGCCGGTCGCGAGATTCTGCCGCTCGATCATCGTCTACTTTCGGAAGACGCAAGGCTGGCAGCGCTTCGTCACGACTGGCGAAAGGCAATCGCACTCGGCGACAGTGCAATCGTGAAGGTTCTCGACCCCGCCACCATCGGACTGGTGGGTGATGCATACGCTGCTCTGGGCGACACTGCGAAAGCTGCGGAGTACAGCAGGACCATGGAAGTCGCTGTCGTGCAGCAACCGGGATCCTATCATCGGGCCTGGAGCCTGTCTCTCCTCGACCACAATCGTCGCGTCCCCGAAGTTCTCGCAAAGGTTCAGGAAGAGCTGAAAACGAGGCATGACATTTATGGCTATGATCTTCTTGGATGGGCGTTGTACAAGGCGCACCGTTACGACGAAGCCAGAGTCGCCGCGGCCATGGCGTTGTCTCAGGGCACTCAGGACGCCCAACTCTATTACCACGCCGGGATGATCGAGCGCGCAGCCGGAAACGCCGGCAATGCGCGGCAGTATCTCGGCCACGCTCTTCAGCTCAACCCCACCTTCGATCCGCTCAACCCCGCCATCGCGAAAGCGACACTCGATTCGCTCACAAGCGGCAAGTGACGAGAGCTGATGTCTGACCTGCTGACCTTCGTCCAGCTCGGATTCCGGCATATAACGAATCTGGAGGCAATGGACCACATACTTTTCCTGCTCGCGCTGGCCGCTATCTACCGGCCGCGCGACTGGAGAAAGGCGATGTGGGTCATCACAGCTTTTACGGTGGGCCACTCGATCACACTGGGACTTGCTGTAACCGGCGCGATCAGACTTCCCACGCGGCTCATCGAGTTCCTGATTCCTGTCACGATCGTCGCGACGTGCATCGAGAACATGATCGTGAGAGATCGCGATCGCGCGCTGTGGGGCGGCAGGTACCGTCCGGTATTCGCCGGCGTTTTCGGGCTCGTTCACGGCGCAGGATTCGCGAACTACCTTCGCGATCTGTTCATGGATCGCATTGCTGTTCCTCTCTTCGGATTCAATGTCGGAATCGAGCTTGGACAGATCGCGGTTCTGTTTGTCGCCGGCATGGTGCTTCTGGCGATCGACCGACTCATATCGCTATTGCGTGCGTCGCGCGGCCCCGATGCCGTGCTTCGACTGAGAGTGCTCGCTGTATCGTTTGTCGTGATGATCGTCGCTGCACGCTGGGCAATCGAGCGGAATCCGTGGTAGCGAAAGTCATCGCGGCGGCCGCGGTTGCTGTCGCGCTTGTCCTGTCGCCCGCGGTTTTGCCAAATGAACGGGCAGACGCGCATCCGCTGCATACGAGTCTCGCAGAGCTTTCGTATGATCCGAAGACGGGAGCGGTGGCGCTGTCGCTGAGGGTTTTCGTCGATGACTTCACGAAGGCATCGCTGGCGTTCCAGAAAAAACAGAGCGTTGCTCGTCCATCCGCGATCGTTGCCGGCCAATCCCCGTTGGTTGCGTACGCCCTGGCTTCGTTCGATCTGAGAGATGCTCATGCACGACGCGTGGGTTTTGTGTCGTGCGGAGGAAAGAGAGTCGGCGATCTGATGTGGCTGTGCTTTCGCGGGCAGATCCCGGGCGGTGGCAATGGTCTTCGGGTTCTCAGCCAGATCATGTTCGATACGTACCGGGATCAGATCAACATCGTTCAGGCGAGCTATTCGGGCCGTAAGGTGAATATGCTTTTCACGCCGGGAGAAGCAGCGAAGGTTCTCCAATAGGCGTCAGGCCGACCAGCGCGGGCTAGTGGCTGCGGAGTGCCCACGCTGTAGCGCACTCAGCTTCATTAGCGCCGAGGTCCACGCCGCGCGCCAGTTCCCGCGACTCGGCAAAGACCTGGCTGGCCAGATTGAACTCCCGTCGGTCTATTGGTAATCTCCCCATATTTGCAATGGGTTCCTCTCAATTCATCCGCAGCGCTGACATATGTACAAGGGTTCCCATATATAACGCTCCATGGCGCGTGGAATAAAATCTGCATGGTGGGACCAGCAGGCTAACCCGGGATCCAGATGACCTTGCCTATTCATTCGCCAAGTCGGTCCGGAAACTCTCCGACAACATGATCGCATGGCTCAGGAATTCGCCGGGGGACGATGGTAAGACTGCGATGCCAGATCTTGGCGTGACTGAGAAGGATGCGCGCGACATCTCGGCGTATCTGTACAGGCTGAGATAGGCCGTGAGCTCCCAACCGTTCCGGCCAAAGCCGGAAGAGGAAACATCACGGGAAAAAGAGGAAGCGAAAAAGCCTGAGCTCGATCGCCTCGAGCAGAAGAAAGCGGACGAGGAGGAGTCGCTCAACGCCGGCATCACCTACGAAGTCATCCGGCGTGAAGGCGACAAGGAGTTGTCGAGACCGGCCTCGGCGTTGTTCTGGGCCGCAGTCGCAGGCGGTATGTCGATGGGGTTCTCGTTTCTTGCCGAAGGTCTTCTGCGCTCGTTTCTTCCCGACGCGGAATGGCGACCACTGATCGTCAAACTCGGGTACCCGCTTGGCTTTCTGATCATTTCCATGGGAAGCCAGCAGCTCTTTACCGAAAACACGATTACGCCGATTGTCCCGCTGCTCGTCGCGAAGACATCGGAGATGTTTCGCCGGGTTGCCGTGCTGTGGATCGTCGTCCTGATTGGCAACCTGGTCGGCGCACTTGCATTTGCGAGCTTTGTGGGACTCACCGATGCATTCGAGCCAAAGGTACACGCGGCATTTGTAGCGATCGGTCACGAAGCTTTGCGGAGCGGATTCGCCACGACGTTCGTGCGCGGAATTTTCGCCGGTTGGCTGATCGCACTCATGGTATGGATGCTTCCGGCTGCATCGACACAGCAGGTCGGAATTATCGTCGTGATGACCTATCTGGTAGGGATTGCAGGACTCGCTCACGTCGTCGTTGGCTCGGTGGCAGTTTTGTATCTCGTTGTGACGGGGCAAGCATCAGCAGGAACGTACTTCGGTGGTTTCATGCTCCCCGCGCTGCTCGGCAATGTTCTCGGCGGACTGACATTGGTGACGTGGTTGAACCACGCACAGGTAGTCTCTGGTGGCGGTCGCAAGGAGTGAGCAGCTTTGTGCGCCGATGTCTGTCGCTGATTGCGCTCTCAGCAACGACATCTTTCCCTTCTGTCCTCGCTGCAAAGCAGGACAGTGTGGCGAAGCTGGATCCGGTTCTCGTGACCGTAACGCGCGGCACGGGGCAGTCAGTACTCCGTTCCCCGTTCGCGTTGAGTGTCATACGGCCTGACAGCTCTCGTCCAGGACAGCGACACACGTCGATCGACGAGACGCTTGCAATCGTCCCGGGACTCTCGGTCACGAATCGGAACAACCCGTCGCAGGATCCGCGACTATCTATACGCGGCTTCGGTGCGCGATCGACCTTCGGCGTGCGCGGTATTCGCGTTCTCCGCGACGGAATGCCGCTGACCCTTCCAGATGGTCAAACGCCGCTCGACTATTTGAGTCTCGAATCAGTCGGAAGAATCGAAGTGATGCGCGGCGCGGCTTCAGCTCTCTATGGGAATGCGAGCGGTGGAGTTATCGACATCCGCTCTGCACCACCTCCGCCGTTTCCCCTGTCAGTCAAGGTTTCACAATGGCTGGGCGACAATCGATTCAGTCGCACAGCTCTCGCTGCCGGAGGGACATCCGGCTCCGCCAATTACCAGGGCGATGTGTCGTTCTCAAGGAGTGACGGGTCGCGCGCGCACTCACGACAACGGGCGGTCACCGGTTTCGGAAGGTCCGGCGTAACGCTTGGACGGACGGAGATCGGTCTCACCGTGCTCGCACTCGACAATCCGCTCGCCCAGAATCCGGGGCCCTTGACGAGCGTCGAGCTTCGCGCGGATCCCGCCGCTGCTGATGCGCTTTCCGTTCGTCGCGATGCAAGAAAGGCCACTCGACAAATTCAGGTGGGACTGTCGGCGATGCGTCCTGTGGGCACGGGCGAGGTGGCAGCATCGGTCTTCGAAGGCGCCCGCTCGCTCGACAATCCGCTCACATTTGCCATTGTCGAAGTCGGGCGTCACACGTACGGAGCATCTGCGCATTTCATCAGGGACGCCCAGGTTCTCGGAATAACCAACCGCTTCGTAGTTGGAACCGACCTGCAGTCGCAAAATGATCTTCGCCGGAATTTCGCTACCTGTGCCGACACAATTCCGCTCGCGCAGCCGACTGCAACGTGTCCAACTATCACCGGTGAGCGAGGTATCGTAACTCTCGACCAGCGCGAGCTGGTTTCCAGTGCCGGGATTTACGCAAAGGATGACATATCGCTCGGCGTATTTTCTGTAAGTGCCGGGGTGAGGTCCGACAATGTTCGCTTCGAGGTGAAGGACAGACTGATCACGCAATCCAACCCCGACGATTCCGGCAATCGCTCGCTTGGCGCAGTCAGTCCTGTGATCGCTGCGCTTCTGAAGCTTGCACCAACACATTCGCTTTACGCGAATGTCGCAAGCGCATTCGAAACTCCAACGGCGACCGAGCTCGGCAATCAACCCGATGGAAGCGCCGGAATCAATCAGGATCTCAAGCCGCAGCGCTCGACGACGATTGAAGCCGGACTGAAAGGATTTTTTGGCGGCAAAGTGGACTACGACGTTGCCGCTTACACGACACAGGTTCGTGATGAGCTCGTGCCGTTCGAAATCGCGGGAAGCAACGGACGTCGTTATTTCCGGAACGCGGGCCGAACCGTTCGCCGCGGAGCAGAAGCAAGCAGCGCCCTCCGCCTAGGCCCTGTCACATTCGCCGGGGCCTATACACTGTCTGCGTTCCGGTTCGATGCCTACCAGAGCGGCGGGCTGGTCTATGACGGGAACATCATTCCGGGAGTGCCGCGCAACAGGTGGCAGGCCTCTATGAAGCTTGCCGGGGAGGCTGGATTTGCGGTTTTCGAAACCGAGGGTGCGAGCAGCGTTTTTCTCAATGACGCCAACTCGGCAACGGGAAGCGGATACACGTCAGTCAACCTTCGCGTGGGTACGGCAGCAGTGCTGGGCAGTGCACGGTTGGCTGTGTCGGCCGGGATACAGAATATCTTCGACCGCAGGTACGCAGCTTCAATAGCGGTAAACGCGGCGCGAGGAAAGTATTTCGAGCCAGCATCACCCCGGTCGCTATTCGTTGGAGTTTCAGTCGCCTCGCGACGTCTCGACTGAACATTTCCTACATTTGTTTCTGCACGTCGCATATGATTAAACAGGAACGTGTTATGTAGCTACCTCACTGGTAAAACAAATGTCAAATCTTCAGTCGAACCCGTTCCGTCTCGGGTTGCATCCGAAGGGCGACGTGGGGAACGATTGGCCGGACTTCGCGCGGAAAATGTTCGACGACGCTCCGGCTGGTTGGATTGTTACAAACCCGTCGTGCATAGTCGTTCAGGCAAACCACGCTGCGGAGACCCTCCTTCTTCGATCGGCGTCCGCAATGCGCGATAAGCACTTCAGCTTTCTCATTGCGGCCTCGGATCGAGCTAGTTTCGCTACGATGGCGGCAGACATGCTTACGAGCGCGTTTGAGGCGAGCCGGCCCCTGTGCATGAAGCCGAAGACGGGTGAAACCGTAGACGTGGTCTTCAAAGCGAAGCTGATAGCGACATCGCTCGGAGTTCCAGAGTTCATCTCATGGATATTTCTCGAGTCGGTGACAGGACAGGGCTCAGACCTGTTGTAGCCCGGTTGTTCTCGGGGGATAGCGTTCCCAGGTCGTTCTGCGTACAATTCGTGCTGAATATTTCACTCCGCATATATGGCAACACAGACCCGGCAGGTGAGCTCAACGATGAGCCGCGAGGCAAGGGTTGATCTTGCCGCAGTGATTGACTCCCTTCGATCACTCTTCCACACCCTTCGAATTTCCGGCCGCGAAGCAGAACAGCGGCTGGGCATCAGTGGCGCCCAGCTCTTTATTCTACAGGCCTTGGGCGAGACTCCCGAGCTGTCGATAAATGAGCTCGCTGAGCTGACCTTCACTCATCAGAGCTCTGTCTCGATGGTTGTCGCACGCCTTGTCAGCTCGAAGCTGGTGACTCGAAGAAGCGGACTGAAGGACGGACGGCGCGTGGCTGTCTCTCTGACGGCGGCGGGTCGGGCAATGCTGAAGAAATCGCCCGACGCGGGCCAGGCCAAAATGGTAAGAGCTCTCATGGCAATACCTCGCGCCGAGCTCGCCGCGCTGGCCGGAAATCTCTCAGCGGTCACCGCGATCATAGAGAATCAGGCCGTGGGGATGTCCAGGTCCCGAGCCCTCGGGTAACTCCCGTCGCTCATACTTGTCTGGACTTTGACCGCCCGACAAGAACGGGACGCCGTGTTGGCGTCCCGTTCTTCGTTAGTCTGATCTAACGACCGCCACCGGAGCCGCCGGAACTCCCTGAGCCGCCGGAACTCCCTGAGCCGCCAGAACCCCCTGAGCCGCCAGAACTTCCCGCGCCACCTGAACCTGAGCTTCCAGATTTTGCCGGAAAGCAATAAAAAAAAGCTCGTCGCCGCGATGCTGTGCGCTGCCGCGCAAGCGAGTTGGTTGGGCTCATCCCCAAGGCGAAAAAAGATTCCGGGGCTTTTCGGCACAGGTGGCCGCTAAAATGCCGTTATCGGGTGGTCAACAGACAATGGCATATTCAGAAGAAAAACGAAACACGCCCGATCCGCGCGCGGACCGTTATGCGAAGAGCATCGACCGGTGCGCTACGAGGGAGGAGCTCCGCGAGCTTCTGACTCTCATAATTTCCGCTCGGCTTCCAGAGAAGGAATTCAGCGGACTGTATGCCGCGACAGCACGCCGCTGTGCGGAACTCAAGGATCGGCGCGACGAGCGCTAAGCGTCAAACGCCTCGATGTATTTTACGCCCGTCCCGGTGTTGAACAGGACGACGCGATCGCTTCGTTGCACGTCCCCCTTCTCGATCAGCTTCCGCAGAGCTGGGAGACACGCGCCACCCTCCGGTGCGGCGAACACACCCTCGAGTGAGCCTATCTCGCGCACACCGGCAAGAAGCTCCACATCGCTCACAGCGATCGCGCTGCCATGGGACGCCCGGATCGCATCGAGAATCAGGAAATCGCCGATTGCCTTTGGAACGCGAAGTCCCGATGCGACCGTTGTAGCATTTGGAAACATGTCAGCGAACCGCTCACCTTTGTCGAATGCGGCAACGATTGGAGCACATCCTTCTGACTGAACGCTGACCATTCGCGGACGGTCGGAGCCGATCAGCTTCATCTGCTCCATCTCGGCGAATGCTTTCCACATCCCCACCAGTCCCGTTCCGCCGCCCGTCGGATAGACGATGACGTCAGGCAGGGTCCAGTCGAACGCCTCGGCCAGCTCGTAACCGAGGGTCTTCTTGCCTTCAACGCGGTAAGGCTCTTTCAAAGTGGAGACATCGAACCAGCCTGCCGCGTCCTTTCGTTTCGCCACTTCGGCGCCGCAGTCGGTGATCAGTCCGTCGATGAGTGTGACATGCGCGCCGAGCTCGATGCATTCGACGATATTCGCGCGCGGCGTATCGCGAGGCATGAAGAGATGCGCTTCCATTCCGGCTCGCGCGGCGTACGCAGCGAGCGCGCCTGCAGCATTTCCAGCGGAAGGAGCTGCAACTTTTTTCACGCCGAGCTCTTTTGCCATCGAC
>JBBQYO010000031.1:0-18134 GCA_038208605.1 Gemmatimonadales bacterium
TGCGTCGTTCTGGTCCATCCCGCTGGCAGGAGGGCGGCCACAGCTTCTCGTACGCTTTGACGATCCTGCTCGCGCCTCGAACCGCTTCGAGTTTGCAACAGACGGGAAACGATTCTATTTCACTGTTGAAGACCGGCAGAGCGACATCTGGATTGCAGAGGTTGCGCGCCCAGACTGAGCGCACGGCGCAGGAGCTCGGGAGCGTGGGAAGTTGAACGTGATGCGCGCATTGTTCGTGGTCGCCTCGATATTGTCGTTTTGCGCAACGACCACTCCGTCCAGCACAACAACGTGCCGAACGGGGTGTGTTCAGGCGTGTTTTATCCTGCGTAGTCCGGCAGAATGTAGTAGTTGGTTAATAAAATGCGCTCCGGCGCAACAGGCGATGATCGACCGATACGCACATTGGCTTTCTTGCGATTGCACAGCCTGATCGCGAGTATTTGAAGCGCGGCCAGGGATTGCCTTTAGCACTGCGGAATCTCGACATGCCTCGCTGAGAGCGAGGACTGGATCGACACTGACGTCTGATCTTCAGCCGGAGACTGTGTGGCCGACCTTATCGTTGGAGCGGGCGCAATACTCCCGATCGACGCCGCTTTCGTTCAGCAGCCGATGTACGACGCTGTTCGAATGGAAACGAACTCATCAATCCGGCGTCATCGCTGACTTCTCCGGGCCTGGGAAGCCGAATGCAAAACCCATTCCCCAGCTTAGCGACAAGTCGCTTTCGATTTGCGGCGGCGCGGGAAACGGATTCTGCAGCATTCCATCTCCAAATTAACCAATTAGTGTTAACATTTCATTTTGAGGCCTCGGAAAAAATGAATTGCCAGCATAGTAGGAGAGGTTCGCAACAAAGGTGAAAACGAAAGCAACGGCAAGTATAAATGCAGGTTGGTGAGTTCTGGTCTATGTGTGGTAATGGATCTACAAGGCTCCTGTTTTGTCCGCATACGCCGCGCAGCGCGTTGCCGCTGCACATCCCGAGATTCCTTTAAGAGGGAATGACTATGAGCAATGAGATTGTTTTACCAGAAATAACAATTGAAGGCAGCGCGGATTCACCGTCCATTACTGCGGCAGATTGGTGGACCAATGGATTTATAACTGGATATAATGCTCCCGATGCGCAGATCGAGCGCCCCCTGATGATCAATGACGAGTTAGCGGCCATTTTTTTAATGGGGGCTGCAAAAGGCCAGCAGGCTGCACGCGACGCGCAGGCAGCACTCGACGAGCGCTTCCGTGAGCAACCGTCGATCGGTCCCGAGATTATTGGAACAGAATCTTTAGAAGAGGTGCAGAAGCGATTCACAGAAGAATTTGGGAGTCTATTCGGCCTTCACGGACACCCCCCACACACGGAGATTGACAGTGAAACCCTTGAACCGCTTCCGACACCCAACATTGTTTTGGTTGAGTAAAGGCGCGCGAAGCTCAAGGTGATGACTTGGAACTTAGAGACTTTTTGTGGGCTTGGTATTGGTCCCGGTGCAGACTCAGGCGCCGTCTACCAGGATGCTGGGCAAGACGATGCGCTCGCCCCACATCTATGGCCCCATGTGGTCTTTTTGCTTAACCGATGTGAGCGGCTGCGCAACAAGGCTCGTCGACACATCTACAATGAAAGGCGAGTAATCATATGGCACAAACTCAACTAACAGTTCCCGTCCGGGACGGATACAATTTCGGAGTTGGAGCCGACTTGCTGTCTGGCGCGCCGATGAATAAATCGGTAATCAGCGATGAGATCAACAGTGTCGCTGGTGCTGGTGGGGCAACCGTCAACTTTGTAGTGCAGCGGATCCAGACGACACACGACCTAGAGCAGTCCCTTGGAATCGATGCGGAGGCCAGTTATGGCAGCCCTTCTTTTGGCGCCGGTGTCTCGGCTCGCTTCAATTTTGCCAAGAGCGCCAAGATCCAGTCTAATTCGCTCTTCATGACAGTGACCGTCACCGTCAAACTCAGGGTTCTTTCAATCGACTCTCCCACCTTGACGCCGGAGGCGAGTAAACTCGTGGATCGGCCGGACATCTTCGCCCAGCGTTTCGGAAATGTCTTCGTCCGAAGCCTGGAGAGAGGCGGGATATTTATCGGAGTACTGCGAGTCGACACCTCCAGTTCCGAGGAATCCGAAAAAATAGATTCTGAACTGAAAGGCTCCTATGGACTCTTCTCCGCCGACGCGAAGGTGCGATTCTCTGAAGTCGAGAAGAATTTCAGGTCTGATGTATTCGTCCAGATGTACCATGAGGGAGGACCCGTCGATCTAGGAATCACAGATCCAACAGATCCTTTGGAGCTTCTCCGGAACGCTAACCTGTTCCTTAGTTCATTTCGAACTCGCCCCGAGGATGTGGCAGTTCCATACCTCGTGACATTGGCCCCGATTACTATTGCGACTGGGCCGTTCCCCCCAAATGAGATTGACCTTGGTCACGCTCAGGACGTCATGCGATTTTGCGCCACGCGACGTAGTACGCTTCTCGATCAGTTAAACTTCTTGCAGCTGATCGTAGATCGACCATCACGTTTCGACTTTTCAAATGGGGCAAATCTTAGAGAGATTGCAGTTGCGGCGGCAGCTACCCAAACCGATCTAGATTTGGTTGCGAGTTGTGCGAGTGCGGCGATCAACTCGCCGTCCAAGGCGAAATTTCCCAAGGACTTTGCTCTCGCAGACGGCAAAGTTTTCCCATCCGCTACGATGCCTGAAATCTTCCCGGTAGGGAAGCCACGGCCGCCGGGAGAGAAAGTTGTTCCGAACTTCCTTGGGCTGACACTTACCGCTGCGACGTCGCTGTCCCAGCAGGCCGGCGTACCGTTCGGAGAGTTCTCTCCATCTAATGATCAGGCGCCCTTCGGCGGCCCATTCTTGCAGGTTCTAAGCCTTGGGTTGACCAATGAGGATGGAATACTGATTTTCCACCCACATTCGGACGACCAAATTGTCGTCGCTTTCCAGGAACAACCGCCAGGCTCCACGCTGTTGCCCGGCGGCACTGTATCTCTCGGCTTTGGATCGGCACCCGGGGTGCCCGATTAAGCGAGTGCTTCGGATGATAAAACAGAAGAGCCTCAACACGGAGTCGCAGAGGGTTCACGGAGATTTCAATCCGGATCACGAATGCCTCTGCCGCTCAACTTTTGTCTTCTACGGGTAACTGCGCAAAGACGGAAATATGACCTGGTGCTTCCGTTGTTGTAAAACAAAAAAAGAGAACGTGACCTGCCGATAGCCCGCAGGCGCCTCGGAACCCGCCGGACTCCGTGAACCCGTGTTCCCTCCGTAACTCCGTGTTGATCAGTTGCAGTTGACGGGCTCGGACGTCGCGGAGGTCAGCGCTCTTGCGTGGGATCCGGATCGTAAAGCGCTCGTCTTTTTCGGCGGGCGCAGCTCTACCAGTCAGCATGGTGATACGTGGGAGTGGGACGGTCATCTCTGGATTCAGGTTGCCGACATTGGACCCGCTCGCGAAGTGAGCATGGAACGACCTTCGATCCGGTCAGCCGACTGACGCTTCTCTTTGGCGGGGGCCCTGATGCCGAGAGCGGCGACGGCTTGGCTGATGTCAGCCGCTTGTCGATGTCATCCGAGTTTGAGAGCGACAATGCGCGACGGCTTGAAGTAAAGTTGGCCACCGTTGTTCAGTTCCACCTGAATGACTTCGTCGGGCTTCGAGATCTGCGCTTGAACAATGTG
This sequence comes from Gemmatimonadales bacterium, assembly GCA_038208605.1. Taxonomy (GTDB): domain Bacteria; phylum Gemmatimonadota; class Gemmatimonadetes; order Gemmatimonadales; family Gemmatimonadaceae; genus UBA4720. Next base: position 3,710 of record JBBQYO010000031.1, read on the forward strand.
CTGCACCTCGCCCGGCTTTATTACGAACTCGTAGCCGTCCTCTAGCGATACGGCCGCAGAACTTTCAGAATCGGAGAAGTGGAGCCTGGACTGATCGTTCATGGTGTCTCGTTAGAGGTTAAGACGAGCTACGGTCTTCCGGGATGCGCGCACTGGTAGAGGTTCATGCGCCGAAGAATCGCATAATACCTCGGATTCGATCTCAGCGGATCCCAGGGTGTGTTTGTCTCGTAACTGGCGGGCTGACACGGGCCGCGTATGTTTTCGCCGTTGATACTCAAGATCATTCACAATTGAAGGGGTCACCAATGCGGAACCGAACGAAGATTCTCGGAGTGATGGTGTTGGTCTCCTTCGTTTCAGGCGGATGTGCCAAGAAGGACGCAGCTTCGGCAGACACCAGCGGCTCGGCGGCACCTCCCGCATCTACGGATCGTAGCGCAGATGCGGCGATGATCCTCGCTACGGACTCAGGCTGGATCAGGAACGTCATGGCGAAGAATGTGGATTCGCTCATGACGTATTACTCATCTGATGTAGTGTCGTATGGCTTTGGAGCAGCTCCTGCCAGCGGAATGGACCAGCTGAGAGCGAGTTACACGGACATGGTGAAGACGACCATGACCAATCCCAGCATGGCGCCCAATCCCGTCGAATTCTCAAATGATGGCACGATGGCGTACGACTATGGGACGTTCACGATGACCACGACACCACCTGGCGGGAAAGCATCACGTTCTACGGGCGGATATCTCAACGTCTGGAGAAAGACCGTTGCCGGCTGGAAGCTCGTAGCGGAGATGAGCACGCCGGTCGCCACGCCAAAGTAAATGTCGCGCAAGAACCGCCTTTCGTCGTACCCATCCTGATAATTTTCGGCCATCTGTTCTGGACATGGGCGCAAATAGGGCTATTGTGGTGGCAGCCAGCCAGGAAAACTCGTTTGGACCGGGACGTTCATCACCTTAGAGGAGGCGGCATGTCCAGGATTTCAGGAATTCTGCTGGGAGCAGCACTGTTGTCGACCGCGATTGGATGTACAAAGAAAGACACCGACGACAAGACAGATTCGAGCGCAGCACCAGCGGCGGCGTCTGTTGCACCGGTCTTCGACAAAGCGGCGTCGATCGCGGCGATCCACGCAAATAACGATCTTTGGCTGCGGTCTGTTGCGTCGCGAAACCTGGATTCCCTCATGAGCACATACACGAGCGACGCAGTGTCTATGTCCGAAGGCGCGCCGGCCGCGAAAGGCGCCGATGCGGTTCGGACCGCTTATGCGGCCTTCTTCAAGGCCAACCCGCGCGATCCCAAACTCGACCAGCACGATGCAGTCTTCTCCGATGATGGAACGATGGGTTGGGATGAGGGCACCTTCACTGGAACCGTCGACGGACCCGGAGGAAAGCCGATAAAAATCAGCAGCGATTACCTCAGCGTGTGGAAACGAGACGGCGGTGCATGGAAAATTGTGAGGGAGATAACCAATTCCAACGCCACCCCGACGAAATGACTTCGTAGAATTGAATCCGGTGCCGACTGATTAACTCAAAGCTCCACTGTCACTCAGCGGTGGGGGCTTTTTGCTATCATAAAGTTCTTGGAGTGATTCTGGCTGTGTCTTTCTCTGCCCCGCTGATCTTCTTCGCTAGCGAGTAAAATCGAGCTCACAGAGTGTGGCCTACCGGCTTTTGGCGGGCTTGAACTTGAGATCGACAGCCCAACCCGACGCCTTACGCGAGAGGCGCGCGATAGCGACGCTATTCGGCGGGCTCTGCGCATGGAATTCAATAGCGACGCCTTCACTGATCCGCGATGCCGGACTCTGGCCGTTCTTTACGCTCGCTCCGCGTCTCTTCACGCTGTGTTCGGAAAATCTGAGCGCCACGAACCCGGCCGAAACAGTCGCTGAAAACGTGCACACCCGAGGCTCGCACAGAACGAGCAGTTCACCATTGGGAGCGACTGCAGAGCCTGGCTCGACCGAAACGACGGGCGCATTCGGGACAGACCCGTCATCGACGCTAACCTCGAGTCCGATGACGACTCCCGAGCCGGCGAGCGCGAGATTCTGCAGCCGCACCTTGTCGCGATGATAGTCCTGCTCCAACTGGAAATCGCTCGCCGAGAGCAGCTGGCCTGAGTAGTAGCGTACTCGAGTCAGATCGGACGATTCGGCGCAACCGCGTCCGCGCAACGTGGCGAGCGTGTCAATCAGCCGCGCGAGGACACTCGATTCCCCTTCAGATATCGGCTTTGCCCGCTGGATCAGCTGTTCTGCAACGAATGCCATGACCTCGAGCATTGCAATGCCCGGATCCGACTCGTCGAAGCTGGTCCAATCCGGAGCGCGCGAATGTACCGACGCGACAAGATCATCAGCCAGTCTACGCCGCTCCTTGCCAGTCAACCGAATCTTCGGAGTGCCTGTCGGGTCCACAGCCGTTACGCCAGCTCTACATGCTCGACGAACACGAGGCGGCGATCCTTCGCGGTCGGGATCGCATCGTACGGACTCGCATCATCGACCAGATACTCCTCGTACTCTGCGATCACAAGGCGGTATCGCTTCCCATCCCCCGGCACCCCTGGCAGCGTGACGATGCCATTCCATAGCGTAGGCGTGACGAACAATTTGTCGATCAGTCTCTCCTCGACCAGCGCGTCATACTCACGCAAATGCAACAGCTCCTTCGCCCGGGAACGCTGGGCCGCGGCGGTGACTTTCCTGCCCGCGTTCGACACCGCTTTTGCTGGCATCGCTGCGCTGCTTTCAACAACGGCGTCCAGTTCACGGCGCCAGCCGAAGTCCTCGCCAAATGAGGGATCAAATCTCTCCACCCATACTTCGACCACGCTCGATGCCGCGACCTCGGGCGCATGTACATCGACGACTCGCCCATCGAGCAACCGGTCGCTCCTGGCAGGCGCGTTTTTCGCCTCCTTGTGGGAACTCGAGTCCGTGAAGGCAAACCCGAACACGGTCACATGCCGCGTTCTGGGTTCTTTCGTTTGCAGCACGTTCAGCCATCGGTGAGGCACGAGGGGCATGAAATCCGCGAGCACGATATTGGAAAGGTGCGCGCCGACGAGCGAGACGGGCTGATAGCGAGCGAGAGCGAGGCGAATGAATGGATAGTAGGCTGCACCCCAGTCTACCTCGATGTCACAGTACCAGAGCTGCCTTTCTTCATCGTAGAACACGTCGTGAGGCGCAACCTCGACGAGGGTCTGCGCGCTTGTCTTGCTCAGCTCGGGATGCGTCAGCGCCGTGGTCTTGAATGAGCCCGGTGGCTGATCAGCTTCGTCCGCCGGAGCAAAACCGGGGAGCCACTTGCCAGTCGAATCCGGCGCATTCCTCGCGAGTGGAAAGTTGGTGCGTTTGGGAGCAGCCCCGGATACAGAGGAGCTTAACCAGATCGGGTCGTTGCCCCATTGCGTCACGAAGTTCTTCAATGGCTGAGTCGCGGGCTCAGTGGACGGGTCGCCCTTGAACGTTGACGCGGGAAGTACGACCGCCAGCATCTCACCGTATCCTGTTGCGTTCCACGGACGATTGAGATACACCCTCAAGCCTCCGCCGCGGCGCCAGCTGCTCTGGTTTTCCTGCTCCGATGACCGCACCCACCCGAACGTTGGCACAACGTAAAGAACATCGGGTGCCGGCGGCGGGGCCGAGCTTGGAATCCAGGTGCGCACCGCATCGCCGGTCACCTTGATGTTACTGTCAGTAGGCTCGGAAATCCCGCCGACAGTCGCGGTCAGTACGCTCAGCGGCATGAATTCGCGGAACTTCGTCGTTGCGTCGAGCCAGTATTCGATGCGGCGATAACGAGTGTCGTGAAACTCGTGAATCTTTTTCGGGATTCGGTCGTCGAAGAATCCGCCGGCTCGAATCAGATCGGGTCCCTCGAGCCCGTACTCATGCCCGCCGGCATACGACTTATCGTCGGTGATCTTGACCGAAAAGGCATGATCGGTTCTGGGACGGTTCTCGCCGGAAATTTTTTGGCTGACGTTTTCCAGCGGCTCGTTCCAGGCGGCGAGCAGATCCAACTGACTTGTGCTCTTGATGCCGCATGCCGCGATAAAATTCGGCAGCGCATACGTCGCTGCGAACGGGCGGTCAACGCTGTGTTTTGATATTTCAGGTGTTAACAGAGGCCTTTGCACCGCATGGACCAGCTCGATGTTTCGCCACGGAGTCAACATCCAGTGCTGACCCCTGAGCGCCATCTTTTCGAGGCTCGCCTGCTGCGCAGGTGTGAGCCAGCTCCAGATACCGAGCAGTGTCAAAGCCTCTCGCGTCGGCTTCACGCTCAAACGAAGCGTCGCGCGCTCGGCTTTGGGAAGCGGAATAAAAAGGGTCCGCGTCGGTTTGTCGAAACGCGGTTTGTCGCCGGGATTTTCATACAGCTCGATCTTGAACGGCGCTGCGTCTGGCCACTCCGTGCCATCGTAAAGCGGAATCCTGATGACAGTGTCGGACGCAAAGCCAGGGTGGTCGAAGATGCGCGCGGCAATCTCGATGGCGAGCGGATCGGGAAGATACGGCAGAGCTTCGCCCTCTCTCATCACCGCGAAACCCGTCTTCACCGGTGGTCCGCCGGCAAGTGGACCGGCCGTGACGACATCTTCCTGCGCAAGCGAGTTGTCCTTTGCAGCCAGCATTGCGAAGAAAGCCGGATCGACGATGCCTCCGCGGTCGAGCATGCCATGCTGTTCCGCTTCTCGCTGAGTCGTGCGCGGTGGAACCGCGAAGCGGCGCGCGGTCTCTGAGCTCGTTACCGCATTATCGGCAGGTGTGTCATTGAAACTTCGCACGGCGATTCGCTCCATCGATTCGCCCTCTGCAGGTATCTCGACGGTGTTGGGCGCAGGCTTGAAGAGTGCGATTGCGGGCGCGGAAATCGGATCGTAACGGAGATAGGGCTGCGCGTTCTTCTTCGACTGCTCGGGACCGAAGTCCTTCCGCACCAGCGGCAGCGAGTTCCCCGCGAGATCTACAATGCGGGCTCGAATCCAATAGCGGCGACCATAGCGAAGGCGGGGTAATGAGCCTGGCAGCACTCGGAACTCGGTTTGAAGTCGAATACCGGGAGCTACTTCGGGTTTACCGTCTGTCACCGGGTCTGTGTGGTCGCTTTCTTTGTGGCTGATGCTCTTGCCGGGCGCCGGTGCGCAAAGGCTCCAGCCCGTCCACGAAACGAGCGTCTCATGCAACCAGACTATATCCGGGTTGCTCGTCGGATCGGGAGTCGTCGTCGCCGCCAGCCGCACCGTCCCTTCTTCTTCGGGTATAGTGACAATGATCTCACCGCCATGGATGTCGTAGTCGGCCTCGCGCCTGCAGAGGGAGTGCCATTCCCGGGTGACGTCGTCCCATATGTCCACGCGATAGCCGCGCACGAGATCTTCGGCATCCAGACGCGGCGGTTGCTTTTTTGCGCCTCCCTGAATCGCTTCCGCTCTGTCGTTGTATTTCTTCTGGCGGTCAAAGCTGTTCTTCAGCATGCCGCCTCGGTTGTTGTGCACCAGCATAAGCCCTGCATTGCGAAGCGCCGGCGCGCCAATTTCGCGCTCATGCCTCGTGACCGGATCGACTTGAGTGTCCTGCGCATTACGAAGCAGCAACAGGGAGCGGGCGAAGTTCATGACCTTGATCCCCGCACCATCGACATCCGCCTGGAGCAGATTGAACAGCTTCGGATCGAGATCGAGGAGCCCGTTCACTACACTGTAGTCACCCTTCGCCGCGCTGGTTCTCGAGACCGCTTCAAAACTGGCCGCGTCGAGCAGCGTGCGGCTGCGGGGAGAGGCGTCATCGGCTCGGGTTACCGACGCTGTTGGCGGCGGCAGTTTCACCTCTGCCCAGAGCAAAGCCTTCGGCGACGGATTGAACGCCTTTTTGTCAATCACCAGATCCACAACGAGTCCAAGCAATCGCAGCAGCGTCGGATACTGATTCATCGCCGTGACGATCTGGTGAAAGTCTATCTGCTTCTGGAAATCATTCTTGTCGGGCAACTCTGTGCGCTCATAAGTGAGCCAGCGGGCTTCAGCTTTCGCAGGGTCCGATTTCGGGTCGGGAGGCTGTGGGTACTTCTCGATCTTCGGAGTCGATGGCGGTGTATGAAACAGCTGAAACAGCGCTAGATCTCGCTCGAGTCCCGACAACTCGCTGAAACCCTTCCTGAAATCGCTGAATTGCCTGACCGGATCGCGCAGCCCCGCACGGCGGTCCTTGTCGTCTCTGTATTGGTTCCGGTCGGTATATCGTTCGTCGTTGCGCGCCAACGCATTCAGTAGCGCCTGCCACGCAGGGTCTCCGAGAATCGCCGACACCTTGGGCAGCTGATCCTGCGCCGAGGCCGCGAGGCGGCTGTAAAGATTTCGCACCAGGTCGTCCATTCTCGACGCTTCATACGAGAGGACCGAGCTCGTCGTTAGATCCCTGAAGGCGTAGCCCTGCACGAAAGTTGTCTCGGACAGCAGCGCCGTCCATACATCGGGATCAGCCGTGCCGAGCTGATCGTCGACACGGTTCTTGCCGGTGGTGTCCGTCCCCGCGATCGACACCGATTCTGCGCCGTAGTGGATCACGAACGTTGTGCTGGCGACAGTCGTGGGCCAGTCGATGAAATCGGGAAAGCTTCTCAGTTCCTGAGGATCGGCCTCCGGATCGAGACGCGGCGAGAGGAGGACCGAAACGCGCAATGATTTCCCGTCATCAGTGTAGCCATTTGGGAGTGCCGTCCACAGCAAGGTCTGTCTGGCCATTTTCTATGCGGCCTCCGCCGCGAATGCTTCGCAGTAGCTATTCCAGGTAGACCTATTCGGTATGAGCTGGAGGAATTTGGGATCGGAATCCGATCCGCCAAACTCCCGCCGGCATTTCACCGAAACGCTGAAGCTCAGGAAAAGCACGTCGATCTCGACTTCCAGCGTCGCTTCACCCCACACGACGGAATGCCCGTCCTCCTTCAGGTAGGCGATCTGAAGATTGAACGTCAGCGACGCGGAAATCAGCCCTAGTACTGACAGCTCTCCATGCAGGCGGACGTAGCCGGCCAGCTCTACCGACTTCGTCATCCAGTGGAAATAGATTCCGGCCTTTACCTCGACACTTCCGCTCGCCACGCCGAGGTTGATCGACAGAGCCGCGCCGAATTCCAGCGCGGCTTCGATCTCTCTGACTCCTTCGGTGCCGACACCGATCGCAAAGAATCCGCCGCCACCCAGAAGCGACACGGTGAGGCTGAACGGACGCTGGCGCTCGCCGAAATTGAAGCGCACTTCTGCAGGCTTCGCATCGAATGGCAGCACGAATCCCGCGCCGAGGGAGACGTGTTCCAGCGCAAAAATGCCAACCGCGATGGACGGGATGCTGATCGAAAAACTGGCGCTCACGCCGCTCGGCGTCACCGACAAGCTGGGTGGATCGCTGAAGCCGTTCGACGGAATGATGCTGCGCAGCTCGTTGACGAACTCCAGCGGACCGCCAAATGCGATTGCTTCGTCACCCGGATGCAGATCGACTGCGACATCCGGCTTCGATCCCGTCTTCGACGCGAACTGCAGCCGGTCGAACCATACGGTCACGAAGCCGAACAGGTTGACCTTGAAATTGACCACGGACGCTGTCGCGGCAAACGTCGTCGCCGCCGGCGACGCGATTGGCGAGCTGACGACCCCGTGCATGTCGAGCACGGTCGGCCCGCCCGAATCGTGCACGAACAACCCGAGTGGATCTGATTTGTTGATCTGCGTGCTCCAATCGAAGCGTGCCTCGATCTTGTCAGGGAGCTGCCTGCTCAGGAGTTTCGGAACGTCCACTCCAGCCAGTGTGTGGGCTATTTCCAGGATGGTGGAGAGGTCGACTCCGCCAAGGATCTTCGCGCCCTTGAAGAAGGCGGCCGGATTGAATTGGTTCTTGATTACCTCACCGAGCGCCGCCTCGATGTTGGCTGGAGTGGGACTCAGCGGAGGCTGTGCCGACACGGGTCCCATGATGCGAGACAATCCCTGAATAGCCATGCTTGGCGTGGCCAATCCGCCGAGCGCATCGCTCTTCACCTTGTCGCCGAATTCAAGGCCGAATGGCTTGAACGTCTTGAGGAAAACCTCTCCCGGATTGCCACGGCCGAAGCCGCCGGCCTTGTAGACCTCCGGATAAGCCACCGAGACGACAGCATCCGGTTTTTGCAGCAGCCGCTGGATTGCTGCGATGCCTACCTCTGCGCGCTCTACCTCAGGGTAGAACCGCGGTTGATCGATCGGGACCGCGGCCGGCGCAGTCTTGAAGACCATCTCTGCTGTGGGCAGTCGCGGGTCTCCCTCTGCTCCAGTCTTTATCGGCGCGTAGCAGACCGATGCTCCGCCGAGATTGGCAGCTCGCCGCGGGTTCTCCGGTTCCAGATTGTATTGTTTGATGATTTCGGCAATCGCGGCGGGGCTCTCATTTGCCTCCTTTCCGACGAACAACAGCGGCATTGAAAATGTCACGCGATGCCCGGCCAAATCTGTGGCTGCGACCTGAAATTTGAAGTATGTGCCAGTGTCGGTCATCGGCCAGAAACAGGCACGATGCGGCACGGCACCGTAAATCGTTCCGCTGGGATCCGGAAGCGTGCTCAGATCCGGAGCAAGCAAACTCGGGGTTACCCGGGTGAGAATCTCGACGGAGGTAAAGGGAAAGTTGCGACCAGCCGAGGCGTGCCCCGCGCCCGAGTAGTGCCTTACCGGCTGACGCACTGCTATGTAGAACCGCTGGCGTAAAACCGCGACGCGGCCTCCGGCCCGAGGCAGAGACTCGAACTTGCGCTCGGTCACCTTGATCAGCGAAGCCGCGTGGCCCAGCCCTTTCAGAAATCCACGGTACACAACGCGCACGTAATGGTCGCGGCCGAGGGTCGCGCGATGTCTCCACTGCTCGAGTCCCACTCCAGGTGGCAAGTGCTGCCAGCTGCCTTCAACGTCGAGCAGTGCTCCGAGGGAAGAGAGCGCCAGGCGTTGGGACCGCGCGCTAAGCGGAGTGAAAGCGCGAGTTGTCTCGTCGAAGCCTGCCATCAACCTGACCAGCATCTGGCGGTCGAGAGCGTCCAGGCTCATCCGAAACGGCTGCAGGTTGTTAACGGCTTTCAGAATCTGTGCGCTTGTCATGGGGTAGTCAGGCGACCACAGAGCCCGAACATTGGTCGGCGGATCGACCCCAACTCCGTCGCTGGTCTTTGTGAGGCGCGTATGCCATAGCTCCGTGCGGCCATTGCGAACGACGGGCTTCGTCTCATGCCACCAGTTCGATTGCGGCACGGGAGAGAGGATTACGCGATACGGCAGCTCGAGGGCTGTCGTGATCGGTGAAGGCTCATGCGGCCCGAAGACTACCGGAAGAAACGGCAGACGATCCAGAAGCCCGTCGGTGGAGTCGATGCCCCGCATTGTCAGATACGCATCGGCACTCAGGAGCGACAGGACTGCCGTTGCGACTTCGCGACCGGCCGCATCGCGGACCTGGTCGAATCGAGCCGCGAGCAGATCGAGCTCCTCGGTCATAAGTCGTTGGATGGAAGCATCGCTTTCCGCTGAAGCACCGCTGTTCAGCGCTTCGGTCGCGAGTTTGGCGATGCGCCGCGCGGAGTCTGAGAGCGGCCGGCGCATCACTTTCCCCGATCCAAGAGCATCGATCAGCTGCTCGGCAAGCATTACCGCTGGGCTTGAAGCCGCTGACGTGACGGACGACGCTTTGGAGACAACGCCGCCGCGGCGGCCTTTGACGAAAGGGTTGGGATCGGGAACTGCGTTCACGTCCAGCTGCATCGGCCATCGGCGACATGCATCGAGAATCGCATCCAGCGTAAATGCGAGTCCGGTTTCGCTCGGCGGCATCGTAAAGGCGATGCGGCTTTTTCCTGCCATTCGGATCATTGCGAAGGGCAACGCGCCAAGTGGTTCCGCTTCTGCCGTCGCAACATTCTTCGAAGTCGGCGTGACCGGGAGCTTCGAGCCACTCTCCTCGAACTTCTCCTTCGTTGAAATCGGCTTTTGTACCTCTGGCCCGGTGGCATCGAGAAAAGCCCGCTCTCCGAAGCTCTGCGGCGGCAGCTCGACAATCAGCGTCGCGAACCGTTGAGGATCTCTTCGAACTAACTGGCTGGAGCCATCGCTCGACAGCACGAGATTGTGGAAAATGAAGTCGCAGACCAGCAGATCATCCGGCCGGACAAACGAGACTCGGAAGTCTGTCGGGTGTCGCGCTCCGATGTCCTGCCAGAGTTTGCCGAGGTCGGCAATAGGAGTGAACCGCTGGCTATTCCCGGCCAAGGCTTTTTTCGCCGGCGTTTTTTTTGCCGCGCCGTTCTTCCGCGCGACGGTCGCAGGAGACTTAGACTGCGACGGGGAGCTCTTTGATTTCTTTCTGGGCACGTGGCTTCGTTCCTGGCGCGTGGCCTGTTTCTCTGCCTGGCCGAGCCACCCGATCCAGCGATGGCTCAGTTTTCAGCAAGTGTATTCCTTTCTTGTTTTGCGCGTCAATTTTTTCTGGTCGACGCCACCGACGAATTCAGCTTCGCGCTGGGTTCGGTTTTCATCGACCCTCCCGGAGACCCGCGATCGCGGTGGCACCTATGACGTCCGCCCAGAAAAGGCCGCCGGTAACCGTCCACGCCACGCCGTACCAGACGTCGTCGCTGCCGGACCAGCGGCGAATCTTGATCGTGTATGTCTCGCCCGGCTTGCCGACGAATTCCGCGATCTCGTAGCTGTTATCCCACGACCCGCTGTAACCGACCTGCACACCGCGACTGTCGAAAATCTGCAGGTCGAGATCTATCGTCAGGGTGGATCCGACCAGCAGTTCAATACCGAAGACGGGCACCGTGACGATCCTGCTGTCCCAGGCAACAGCTACCTTCACCTTGCGCGGCGCGAAGACCCCCCTCGCGAGTGTCACGAAGTAGGAGAAAGTCGTCTGGCTATTGCGCCCGATGTCGGCGGAGCGAAGAGTACCGACGTCCCACCCTCTGGCGGTGCCGGCGGCGTTTCGGGAGCGGCGGCGTTTGGCGATCTCGACCCCCTCCAGTGCATCGACCGCCCCCGTTCCGTCTGACGCATCGACGTTTGCGAGCACGTCCTGCCACCAGGTATTCCCGGCGACGTTGCGCTTCGCCCCCGCGAGGAGAATGGCGCGGCATCCCTCAGGCCAGCATTTCAGCGTCCCGTCGACGCTTTGAATGACGGCGGCGCAACCCGCTGCCGCGGGCGACGCCATGCTCGTCCCGCTCATGGTCAGCCCGACTGTCGTAACCATGGTGCCGTTCGCGGCGATCTCGGGCAGCTCACGATCTCCGTGTGTGCTCGATGGATTTCGGAAGACGGAATCGCCAGACATTGCTGTGGCTGTGTCGTCGTGATTGCCAACGGTGAGCCCGTTGTATCCCTTGTGGTTCACGTACTCGTCGCTTGGCGGCTGGATATTGTCATCGTCGCCCTGCCAGTAGTTTCCGGCCGCCTGACAGATCGTCGGATACGGCCAGTGCAGCGCGAGCCAATCTTTGTAGATGTCGTCGTACGACATCGATGCGGAGCCCGGCTCACTCGATCTGTGGAAGCTCTGACTGATCACCGTGCAGCCCTTGTCGTGCGCGGCCCACGCTACGGCAGCAAGATCCTTGCTGTTCGCCGAGTGCAACGCGCACGACGGCGCATGACCGTGAGGCTTCATTTTTTCGATATTCTTTACGATGCCGTGCGTGTGCCTCGCGTGCTGCGACGTAGAAAAGCCTGACGACTTGAACCTCGCCGTGATTGAGAGATCCGTGGTAACGTCAGGGCTATCCTCCCAGACCGCCACGTTTACCCCTTTCCCGTTGAATCCGAGGGTGTGGGCGTCATCGGAGTTCGCGATGGCGATGGAATCGACAAGGTCTTCGATACCCTCACGCTCGTGGAGGAACGCGCCAACGACTTCGGAGTTCTTGACCATCGATTCTATTTCCGCGCGCGTGAGCTCGGCGTAGACGACAGGTGCAAGAGGATCGGCCTGAAAATCGCGCCCTCGATACCGTTCTTCGTGTCGAGATGCGAACGCACTCGCTAGTTCAGCGATCGACTTGCCGAGCGCGACCGACGCGCGACCCGGGCGCCTTGTCTCTCCCTTTGTCTTCTTCTCCAAGAACTCGCTCGGCTCTTCGGATGCAAGCCACAACGCAATGGGGATGCGCGTTCTAGGGCCAGCCTCCTCGAGCCTCGCGAACAGCGTCTCGTGCAGCTTGCCGTACTTGCGGACGCGGGAACGCAACATCCGCTGGAAAATTTTCTCCGAATCGATTGGACGTCCGGACTGGTCGAACGCGAGCGCAACCGGAGCGCCGGTCTTCCGGTTCGACGCCTTCATGAGCTCGATGTATTTCCCGGCTGGGCGCCGGTCGGAGGGCAGACGTTCGGTGTGCATCTCGTGAACGCGCAGGCGAGATATGCTCTCTATGCGCAAGGCCCGCGGAACCCGGGCCAATGAATCAGTGACGTAGAAGGGAATCGCGATCTCGTCGCGGATTGCGCGCCGCCGGTTGGTCATCAGGCCCTGAATCAGCAGGAGGTGATGACCGGGGACGAGCGCCTCCTCTGCTGACCACCTGGCAGTCCGGCCCGCGTGCGTGAGCTTCACCGCGCCCTTGACACCATGAACCACGATGCCTGCCTGCGCCGACCGAGGATCGAGCGCTCCGCGCGACTCGAGAACGATCGGCGTATCCGGAAAAAGCACCTCATTCGGTGCGATACTAGTCGTCACTTCTCTCCGCGTCGCCATGTCGGTCTCCTCGACGGTTGTGTCGGAAGCGGTTGCTTTCTTTCCATAGCCCGGCGGGTCGCATTTCCCTCACCTCGTCCACTTCCGGACACGCTCGATACTCCACCTGAACGTGCCCATAGTCAAGACGGCCAACCGTCGCGAACGCGTTCGGGAGGTTGCCTGCACATTGGCTTTCTTGCGATTGCACAGCCTGATCGCGAGTATTTGAATCGCGTTCAGGGATTGCTTTTAGCGCTGCGGAATCTCGACATGCCTCGCTGCGAGCGAGGACTGGACCGACACTGACGTCTGATATTCAGCCGGAGACTATGTGGCCGACCTCATCGTTGGCGCGGGCGCAATACTTAAGATCGACGCTGCTTTCGTTCAGCAGCCGATATACGACGTGTTCCGAATGGAAGCGAACTCCTCAATCCTCGCCGACGTCGATTTGGTGATCAAGGCGCGGCGAGCAGAGTTCGGAACGAACTGCTCGATCGTCGCTCGAGGAGCGCCCGGTTCTGACGGAGTCATGGGACCGCTCGGGGGGGTGGGCCAACCTGGCGCGGCCGGCACCAGCGGTCACAACGTCACCATCGAAGCCGGCCTGGCAAAAGCCGGGACGCTGACGATCGTAACCGATGGCGGAGCCGGCGGGCGCGGTGGCCGCGGCCCCGATGGAGTTTTCGGATTTCCCGAAGCGAATGGAGGCGCCGGAAATGGTGGCAATGGCGGAAACGGTGGAAACGCAGGCACCATTTCTGTGAAGTGGACACGTCTTTCAGGCAAGTCGCCGCTGTCGCCGAACGCTCCCCCAACTGGGCACAACTACCGTAGTGTCGGAGGAATCGGCGGCCAGGCGGGGGCGGGTGGCCTGACTCCGTCCGGGTCGTCGGGATTACCGACTGCTCCGGGGGTCAGCGGCTCGAATGGCTTGTCATCTACTGCCTCGATCGCGTGGCTGGAACGAATCCGTAATCTGCTTTGGGTTCAAAAGCAGGATATGGGGCCCGGACGCCGTGGAGGTCACGCTCTCTCGTGGGATCCGGATCGTAAAGCGCTCGTTTTGTTCGGCGGGCGCAGCTCTACCGGTCAGCATGGTGATACGTGGGAGTGGGACGGTCATCTCTGGACTCAGGTTGCCGACATCGGACCCGCTCAGCGAAGTGAGCATGGAATGACATTCGATCCGGTCAGCCGACAAACGTTGCTGTTTGGCGGGACCTCTTTACCAGAAGATCCATTCGGTGATACATGGCTGTGGGACGGAAAAGACTGGGTTCAGGTGGCGGAATCAGGGCCCTCGCCGCGGGATAGTTTCGCGATCGCGACAGATCCCGTACGCAACTGCGTCGTACTTTTTGGGGGAATATCGTTCCGACCGGCGAGCTCGCCTCCAACTGTCATATTGGGTGACACGTGGGAGTGGGATGGGACTGAATGGACTCAGCGGGAGGATTCCGGTCCGAGTTCGCGTTGGGGTTGCCGGATGGCATACGATGGAACAAGCGGAATGATGATCCTCTTTGGCGGTTTGAATTCGTCGCATCCCCATGACACATGGGGCTGGGACGGAAACGCGTGGCAGCAGGTTGCTGATACCGGGCCCGCCGGACGTAGTATGCATGGGATGGC
>JBBQYO010000032.1:0-18073 GCA_038208605.1 Gemmatimonadales bacterium
TTCGATATCCTCTGCGATGATGAGCAGCGGCTTGCCGAGCTGTGCGACTTTCTCGAGGATCGGGAGGAGGTCCTTCATCGACGAGATCTTCTTGTCGTGAATGAGGATCATCGCGTCTTCGAGAACGACTTCCATCTTCTCGGGATCGGTGACGAAGTACGGCGAGAGGTAGCCGCGGTCGAACTGCATGCCTTCGACCGTCTCGAGCGTCGTCTCGAGGCCCTTTGCCTCTTCGACAGTGATGACGCCGTCCTTGCCTACCTTCTCCATCGCCTCGGCGATGAGATCGCCGATTTCCTTGTCGTTATTGGCAGAGATGGCGCCGACCTGGGCGATCTCTTTCTTGCCCTGCGTGACGACGCTCATCTTCTTGAGCTCTTCGACCACAGCGGTCACTGCCTTGTCGATGCCGCGCTTGAGCGCCATCGGGTTGACGCCGGCCGTTACGTTCTTGAGACCTTCGCGAAAGATCGCCTGGGCCAGAATCGTTGCCGTTGTGGTGCCGTCGCCGGCGAGATCAGAGGTCTTCGTCGCGACTTCCTTCACCATCTGCGCGCCCATGTTCTCAATTGGATCGGAAAGCTCGATCTCCTTGGCCACGGTGACGCCGTCCTTGGTGACGGTGGGTGCGCCGAACTTCTTGTCGATTACGACATTACGACCCTTCGGTCCGAGGGTGACCTTCACCGCCTCGGCGAGCTGGTCAACGCCGCGCTTCAATGCTGCGCGCGCGTCTACGTTAAAATGGAGTTCTTTGGCTGCCATGGATGGTATTCCTTGCGGTTAGTTGACAACCGCGAGCACATCGGCTTCGCGGAGGATCAGGAGCTGCTCATTGTCGATCGTGACTTCGGTGCCGCTGTACTTTCCGTACAGGACTTTGTCTCCGACCTTGAGCTCCATCGGAACGCGCTTGTCCTTCTCGAAACGCCCGGGTCCGACGGCGAGTACCTCGCCCTGCATCGGCTTTTCCTTGGCGGTGTCGGGAATGAAAAGCCCGCCGCGCATCTGTTCAGTTTCTTCCAAAGCGCGAACGACGACGCGATCCGCGAGTGGAGCGACACTACTGGTCTTCGTGGCCATATTGTGCATGCCTCCTGCTGAGAAATGACTAGAAAAAAAGGTCATTAGCACTCTCGGTACCTGAGTGCTAATGACCTGAAGTTATCGGGTTTGAGTGCCTAATTCAAGCGGTCTGAACTCGACACTCAAACACTGCCACTGACTGCGCCCGACTCACTGGGTTAGCGCGTGAGAAGCTCGTATCCGATCCTTACCCCTTTCAGAGTAAGGAATGGGTCGGTTTCGTCAAACGAGTCGCAGTAGGGTCGTAGCGTCTCGGCAAGCCCACCGGTCGCCACGACAATGGGCTCTGCGGAGGTCCACTCGCCCTTTATTCTTCTTACGAGCCCGTCGATCGAATCTGCGGCACCGTACAGAACTCCGGAACGAATGCACTCGTCGGTGCGCGTGCCGATGACTTTCCTCGGCGGAACGAGCTCCGTTGCCGAGAGCTGCGACGTGCGGCGGAACAGCGTGTCGGCAGACGTTGCAACACCTGGCTGGATGACGCCGCCAATGAACGCCCCATCTGCGGTAATGCAGTCGTATGTCGTAGCGGTGCCGAGATCCACGACTATCGCATCCCGCTTCCATAGATGACTCGCCGCGAGAGTGTTCGCGATTCTGTCGGCGCCCACCGTGAAAGGCTCGTCCACTTCCAGTCGAATCGGAAGATTCGCTCTCGCATCGATAATGAGCGCGGGAGCACCGAAACAATCTTCGCACGCCTTTGCAAGCGGCGGCGTTATCGGCGGAACGACAGAGCAGATCGCGCTGCCGGTGATGCTCGAAGGCAGAATTCCATTGCTGCCAAGGAGCGAGCGGAGTAACAGTCCGAACTCGTCATGAGTTCGCGGAATGCCAGTCGTTATGCGCCAGTGCGCATGGACCATGTCGCCGTCAAAAAGACCGACGGTAGTTTCGGTGTTGCCGACGTCGAATGTGAGAATCATGAAGGCAGGTCGAGGACTAACGAACCGGTGCGGAATCTGGCGACAGAGTCGGCGAGCGCAACGAGCAGCTCACCGGACGGAGTGATGCCCTCCACGATTCCTCGCGCCGGCTCGCTGCAGTGGCGGCCGCGCGCGAGGTCTCGGGCGTTCCACTCTGAAAGCTCAATCGGCGTGAGCAGTCCGACCGCCGAAGCAGCAGCTCTGAGTGCGGGCACAACCTCCGTCAGGACTTCAATCCGCCTGGTTCCCGCATCGAGACAGCCCGCAAGCGGAAAATCCGCCGGCGCGGCGACGTTGACCCCGACACCGATCGCGACCCAGTCGAGCCGCGAGTCTCGCCAGCGCGCCTCGATGAGAACACCCGCAAGCTTGCGCTCCTCGACGAACAGGTCATTCGGCCACTTGAGCCGCACTGGCTCTGCGGCAAAACGATCGAGGGCGCGAGCGGCGAGAAGCCCGACGCGAATCGAGAGCACACAGAGCGCCGCGGCGTCGGCTGGACGCTCGACCAGAGTCAGCCATAGCCCTGACGCCGCGGGCGATGTCCATTTAGCGCCGGTTCGCCCGCGACCTGCGCTCTGCTGGTCGGCGATGACAAGTGTCCCTGAGGGACAGCCGTAACCAGCTTTCCTGTGAGCGACGTCCAGTGTCGACGTAGTGGTTTCGAGCAGCTCCACCTCGGGCAGTTCGAGAAGAGCGGCGAGGTCCTGAGAGGTAAATCCGTCGAATCGATACGGGTCAGCCACGCGTGTAGATGATCGCCAGCACAACGACGCCGAGCACCACGCGGTAAAGCGCGAACACGCCGTAGCTGTGGCGGCTCACGTAGCGCAGAAGAACGGAGATCGCTAGCCAACCGCTGATCGCCGATGCGAGCACACCGATCACAACTTCGATTCCGAGTCCTCCTTGCTTCAGCACCTCCGGCGCCTTCAGCACGACTGCCGCCGCGATGATCGGCATGCTCATGAGAAAGCTGAACACCGCTGCTGATTCCCTGTCGAACTTGAGCGCGCGGGCGGCGGTGATCGTCGAGCCGGAGCGCGAAACTCCGGGGATCAGCGCTATTACCTGCGCGCAGCCGATCAGGAGCGCATCGAGCCAGTTCATGCCGTCGAGCTTTCGCTCCTGCGAGGCAAACTTGTCGACCACCCAGAGAATAATGCCTACCACGATAAGAGCAGTAGCCGTGAGAGCGGGGGCACGAAATACCGTTTCCGCTTTTTTCTCGAGCAACAATCCGCCAACCGCACCCGGTATCGTTGCAAGAATCAGAAACAATACGCGCTTCTTTTCGGGTGTGTCGACTTTTCGTGTCGTAACGATCGACACGGCAGCCGCGATCAGCTGTCCCCATTCCCTGCGAAAAAACCACAGCACCGCGACAAGAGTTCCGAAGTGCAGTGCAACGTCGAACGCCAGTCCCGGGTCCTGCCATCCAAACAGGTACGGCGCGAGCGCGAGGTGAGCGGAGCTGCTCACCGGAAGAAATTCGGTGAGACCCTGGATCAGACCGAGTACGAGCGCCTGGAAAATCGTCATTGATTAGTTGGATAGCGATGTGGTGTACAAGCGCTCGTACTGGCTGACGATCTCCTTGAGCGAGAACCGAGCCCGTGCGTCCGTCGCGCCGAGCGCGCTCATCGCGTTCCACTTTTCGGGATCGGCCAGAATCGAGAGGGCTGCGCTCGACATGCCGTCTACATCTCCGACCCCGCAGAGATAACCCGTCTCTCCGTCTCGCACCACTTCCGGCAACCCGCCGGCATTCGTTCCGATCACAGGCACACCGGACGCGAGCGCTTCAAGTGCGCTCAGTCCGAACGATTCGCTCGACGTCGGCAGCAGAAAAAGGTCGGCCGATGCAAGCAGCGGCGCGACTACGTCGAGCTTGCCGAGAAAGAATACCGCGCTCTCGAGTCCAAGCTGACGTACCTCGTCTTCCGCTTCCGGACGGTCTGGCCCGTCGCCGACCATCACGAGCTTGCTCGGAATCTCCCTGTTCACATTCGCGAAGATGCGAACGACGTCGCGCACTCGCTTCACACGACGAAAGTTGGAGATGTGCATCAGCAGCGGCTGCGATTTCCCAAGCTGTTCCTTGAGCGTCGCCGGGTATCGCGATCGATCATATACGGCCGGATCGATGAAGTTGTGAATTACCGCGACATCGCACTTGTCGCAGCCGAAAGCGTTGTACGTCTCCTTCCTCAGGAACTCCGACACAGCGGTGAGCCGGTCGGATTTCTCGATCGAGAACTTCGTGATCGGATTGAACGACGGGTCCTGTCCGACAATCGTGATGTCGGTGCCGTGCAGAGTCGTGATGACTTTGACATCGCGCTTCTGCTCGCGGAGCATCTCGCGTGCGATCCACGCGCTTGTCGCGTGCGGGATCGCGTAATGGCAGTGCAGGAGATCGAGCCCGTGGGTTCGAACCACTTCGTGCATTCGAACAGCCAGCGCGAGATCGTAAGGCGGATACTCGAAGAGCGGATAACGCCCGACGTCTACCTCGTGAAAGAAAACCCGCGGGAGAAATGACGGAAGTCGAAATGGCTGCCGATAGGTAATGAAATGCACTTCATGGCCGCGCTCGGCCAGCGCGATGCCCAGCTCGGTCGCAACGGCGCCTGAACCGCCATACGTCGGATAACAGGTGATACCAATCTTCAAGGCGTCTCCTTCCACCAGCGGTGCACTGTTGCCTGCCAATCGGGTTCGCAGGGATCGACGCGGGTCACAGAAGAATCGCCGAGCTGATGGCGAAACCACGTGCGTTGTCGCTTCGCATATTGCCTGGTCTCAATAATGATCCGCTCGCGTGCGGTTGACAAATCCAGCTGTCCTCTCGTGACGAGACGCATGGTCGAGTAACCGCTTGCTTTCCACGCCGGTGCATTCTCCGGCACGACACGGTCGAGCGCAGCCACCTCATTTTCCCAGCCCGCGTCGATCATCTCGTCGAACCGTCTTTCGATTCTCGCTGACAGCGCTGCACCGGGATCGACGACCAGATATGCGGCAGTGAGATTCGACGAACGAGCGCGAGTGGAGTGAAGATCGCTGATGCGATGTCCGGTCAACACCGAAGTTTCGACCGCACGAATGAGCTGCGATCGCCCCAGATGCGCTCGCGCCGGATCGAGCGCAGTACACCAGCGACGGAGTTCTCCTACACTGAGCGAGCCCGAAAAAGCTTCGAATGATTGACGCCGCGCGAGATCGACTTCAGGCGCGTCAAATAATGGCTCGAATAGCGCCCTGATGTAAAAGCCCGTCCCGCCGACAACGATCGGAACGCGCCCATCCCGTTCCGCGTCGATCACCCATTGGAGCGCAGAGGCAGACCAGTCGGAAGCGGCGTACCGGTCGGCAGCGGCGACAATGTCGATACCGCGATGAGGTACGGCTTTTTGCTCCGACGGCGAGGGTTTCGATGTCCCGATATCGAACCCCTCGTAAATCTGTCGCGAATCTGCGCTGATCAGCGTGCCGGTGTACTCGAGTGCGAGAGCCGTCGCAATCGCCGACTTGCCGGCCGCCGTCGGCCCGCAAATCACGCGGAGTCTATTTGCGGCCAAACCGGCGGTCCAGCTCGTCCCACTTCAGCTGGACGATCGTCGAGCGGCCATGAACGTCGTGGGCAGGCAGCACTGTGTCGCGAAGTGAAGCGAACAGCGATCGCATCTCACCAGCCGACAACTGCTCGCCCGCCTTGATTGCCGCCTTGCACGCGACTGTCGCGGCGAGATGCTCGTGGCGAGTTGCAGTGCCCGCAATTCGGTCACCCGTCAGCGCATCAAGAGTTTCACGAAGGCAGCGCTCCGCATCGAACCGGTGGTGCGGCATCGGCACGGTGCTGACGATGAGGGTGCTACCTCCAAATCCTTCGATCTCGAATCCAAGTTTTTCGAGATACTCACGATTCGACTCGAACGCGTCGGCCTCCGCAGGGCCGAGATGAAGCGTGATCGGCAACAGGAGGCGCTGAGCAGGTGCACCGCCGCTCTCCAGCGATTTCATGAACTCTTCATAAAGCACGCGCTCGTGCGCCGAGTGCTGGTCGATCAGAACGAGTCCGTCATCATGTTCAAACGCGATGTACATCCGCCGAAACTGGAATAGTTCAGGAATCGCTGCCGCAACTGCATTCCCCGCCATCGCACTTGAGTCATCCGGCTCGCCGGCTGCGGCGGCCGAATGGATGCCCTCGTCATGCGACCCGAACAATCCCTCGCCTCGCGACTCGGGAGACAGAATCACCGATTCGTTCACGGCCGGCGAGCCATATTCTTGCGGAAGACTGCGCGTCCCCGGAAAAACCCTTCCGCCCATGAATGCAGACGCGTCGAATGTACCGAGCGCACGCCGGACGGCAGTCTCGACCGCGCGCTCCAGCGGCCACTTGTCGAGAAACCTCACCTCGGCTTTTGCCGGATGCACATTGACGTCTACCGAGCTAGCGGGAAGCGTGATGTTGAGAAAGAGAGAAGGCCTCAAGCCGGCGGTGATGGTCGATCGGTATGCGGCTTCAGCCGCACGCACAATTCCCTGATCGCGAACCGCTCGTCCGTTGATCGAAATGAAAATCCGGCGGGTAGCGGTGCCTACGTCCGCTGGACGCTCGACGAGTCCGCTCGTATGCACAACGCCGGCAACGTCATCTACATCGAGCAATGCGCCCGCGTATTTACCGCCCCATATGCCGCTGAGACGCGCCCGGAGCGAAGACACTGGCGGCAGAGTCAACGCCTTTCTCCCGTCGTGCAGAAGATTGAATCGCACGTCCGGTCGCGTTAACGCGATGCTTCCAACTGTTTCAACGATCGCCCGCCATTCCGAGCGCGGACCGCGGAGAAATTTCTTTCGCGCAGGCACGTTGTAGAAAAGCTGCTCAACCGAGACGGTCGTTCCGCGGCGCCTCGACACCGGCTCGATCGATGAAATCGCACCGCCGGAAGCGGTCAGTGACGTACCTTCTCCGTCGCCAGCGCTCGTCTCGATCTGAAAGCGCGAGATCGACGCGATCGCGGGGAGTGCTTCGCCTCGAAAGCCGAAGCTCGACACTCCGACGAGATCCGCTGCGATTCTAATCTTGGAAGTGCCATGTCTGAGCAAGGCCGTCCTGAGATCTTCTCCTGTCATGCCCAATCCGTCGTCGGCGACACGGATGAGCTTGTGTCCACCTTCTTCGATCGTCACGTCGACGCTGGCAGCACCTGCGTCGAGGGAATTCTCGACGAGCTCTTTCACCACTGATGCGGGCCGCTCTACGACCTCGCCCGCTGCAATCTGATCGGCAACGGCGCTTGGAAGCACCGCGATGACGGGCAAGCTACCAGTCCCGGCCGTTGGGAGGCGGCGTCGGCACACTGCGACGCTGCTTGCGTCCCTGAACGTCCTGTTCCTGCTGCTCCATCGCATTGAGAATCTGCTCAGCGCGCTGCTCGTTCATGCCCGGGATTGGACGCGGCTGCGGCGTTTCATTGTTCGCACCTCCAGGCTGGGGCTGCGGTTTCGGATTCGCCGCGCCGCCGCCTCCGCCACCCCCGCCTCCACCGCCTCCATTGTTCTTCAGCTTGCGAAGAGCGAGCTCGTAATTCCACTTGGCATCCGGGTCGTCAGGACGAAGCGTAAGGACGCGTTTGTATACCGCGAGCGCACTGTCGAGCGGTTGCGCGGCGGAGTCGCCCTTGAGCATCAATCCTTCGCGAAGGTGAATGAACCCACCGTTGAATCCCGCGCGGTACTGCACTGCAGTGTCGGCGCTCGTCGCCGCTTTTTTCAGGAGGGCAAGCGCAGGTTTGACGGAGTCAGGCTTCACCATCATCGCGGTTGCCTTGTTGTACAGAAGCGCCGCGTCCTTGTCGCGAACACTTCCGGTCGAGCATCCATGCAGCGATAGCGAAATCATCATCAGCGACGCCGTCGTGCCAACCGCAGACAGCTCTCTCCTGCGTCCCCGGCGCGTTGCCATAAACGCGTCGAGTAATAAAAGAAGAATTGCCGGCAGCAGGAAATACTGGAAGCGTTGCGCAAGGTTCGTCCCTTTTGACATGGACCTTTGCTCGGTGCGCAGCTTCGCCAGAGTTTGTCTTACTGCAGCCGCGCGATCGGGATCAGTCGGAGGTACGAATACTCCCTTTCCCGCATCGGCCGCTGCTTTCAGAAGGTCGGGCGAATATTTCGAGATGACAACCGCGCCCTGTTCGTCTTTCTTCTCCGTCGTCACGCCATTTTCGGTAACCGGTATGGTGGCTCCGTTGGCGGTTCCGAATCCGACTGTTATAACCGTCGCCCCTGCGCTCGCTGCTCTCCCAGCCTCGGCGACGACATCGTCCACGTTCTCAAAACCTTCGCCGTCACTCATGAGCACGATCGCTCGCTCGGCGCTGGACCTGGAAAGTGCAAGCAGATTGTTGGCCTGTCGCAGCGCGCTGGCGAGAGAGCTTCCCGACTGGCCGACAACGGTAGGATCAAGATTGTCTATGAAAAGATTCAGGCCGGATTCGTCGATTGTAATCGGGCTCAGCACATAGCTCTTTCCAGCGAATGCGATAAGCGCAAAGCGATCGTTCGGTGACAGCTCGCGAAGCCGGTCTACTACCTGCTTCATCCTTGCGAGGCGGCTTGGCGCCTCGTCACGCGCGAGCATCGACGAAGATGCGTCGAGCGCGAGGATAACATCTATTCCCGGTTGCTTGACAATCGTTCGCTCAACTCCCCACCGCGGACCCGCAAATGCAATTGCAATGAACAACGCAGCGAGTGACAGGCGCAGCGGCTGCCAGCGTGATGCGGCAGTCGCGGTGGGCGCGAGCCGCGCGATCATCATCGGTGTGCCGAGATTTCCGAGGCGTCGTGCGCGCACCCGACGGGCTTTTATCAGCAGCCCGGCAGCAACAAGGGGCAGAATGACGACGAGCGCAAGCGCCCACGGCCACGTGAAGTATCGAAAGTCCATCATGGAAGCGGCGCCTTCCACGCTGTGAGCCCAAGCTCCAGCATCAGCGCGAGCATGGCGAGACCCAGCGCCCACCGAAACAGCTCGGTGTAATTGACGAACGACTTAGTCTGAACGGGCGCTCGCTCGAGGCGATCGATCTGCGAGTAGATCTGCCTGAGCGCGGCACCGTCCCGCGCCCGGAAATATCTGCCGCCGGAGAGTGCTGCGATTTGTCTGAGCAACGCTTCGTCAATTTCCACTTTCTGGTTTTCAAACCGAAGACCAAACACATCGCGGCCAACAGGAACGGGAGCGACACCCTCCGTTCCGACGCCTATTCCATAGATCTTGATGCCATAAACCGCTGCGGCTTTGGCAGCCGATAACGGGTCGATGTTGCCGCGATTGTTGACTCCGTCAGTAACAACAATCATGACCCGCGACCGCCCCTGCGAATCGCGAAGTCGATTTGCAGCTGTCGCGATTCCGAGCCCAATCGCGGTGCCGTCCTCGAGCTGGCCCGCTTCGAGATTGTCGATCGCCTGCAGCACGACCGCCTGATCCGTCGTCAGCGGAACCTGCGTCAGGGCCTCACCCGCAAAGGCCACAATACCGATTCGATCGTTCTCCCGTTCGCGCACGAATTCCTTTGCGCGAGCCTTCGCGACCTCGAGACGGTTGTTCGGCTGAAAATCCTGCGCGAGCATGGAGCTCGAGAGATCGAGGGCGAGGACGATGTTGATGCCGGATGACGTGACGTTTTCGACGTGAGCGCCGGAGCGCGGACGTGCGAGTGCAACGATCACTGCGGCAATCGCGAGATTTCTAAGCACAAAGATCGCGCGTGCAATCCCCTGCCCTGCCCGCGGACCACGACCGAGAACCGAAGTTCGCGAGAAAACAATCGCGTCCTCGGACCGGCGCCGGCGCCACAGCCACCAAATGGGAAGAAATAGCAGCAGCAGCAACGCGAGCGGCATCTGAAGCTCGACAGAGGGTAAGCTCAAGCTGCCTTCCTCGATTCAGCGGCCCTTTCTTCAGCGACGAGATGTGATTCCACGCTGCTCACAACGGCGCGCGCAGACGCTCCCAGCTTCTCCGCTTCATCGGGCGCAACACGCGCGGCCGCGAATTTTATGAGATCTGTTCGCCAGAGCAGCTCGCCCAATCCCGTCGCCACCCCATGAATCCACTTTGCCGAAGCGAGGAGCTCGGACGAGGTCTGAGAGGGTTCGACAGCGGGCGCGCGCGCACTCAGATACTTCCGCATCACATCCGACATCAGAGCAGCGTGCTTCTCTCCCTCGCCCGCTGCTACGAGACCAAGTGCCTCGATGCGCGCGAATTCCCGCTCCGCAGCGGTGAACGGATCGAGTGGTGCATTTTTTTTGCGCCGGTACCAGACCCACAACCTCCACACCAAACCCGCGACAGCGAGCGCAGCAAGGGCGGCGAGCCACGGGCGCCAGTCAAAGGCTTTGATCTCGATCGGCAGACGCGCAGGTTTGGGAATCCGTTTCGTTGTATCCGCGGGAAGAACGGAACGCACAAATATCTGGTAGGGCTTGAGCGACACGTAGCCGACTCTTCCGTTCGACTTCACGACGACATCGGCCAGCCCGAGCGGCTGCGTGTCAACATCCCAAGCAGCGAGACGGTACGCTGCAGTGCCGGTGACGCCTCCCGAATCGGTTATTACGCTGACAGCCGGCCTTCCTATCATCTGTGTCGCAGTCGCTGACGCTTTTGCGGCAGAATCACTTTCAACGGGAAAATCGATCGTCGCTCCGGCCGGTGCGCGCACTTTAACGAACACGACGAATCTTTGCCCGACTGTCACAGTGTCCGGTGCAACACGAACGCCGAGCTGCACCTGAAATGCAGGAGCGATCACGGGTGGTTGCAGAGTGGCAGTCTGAAGCAGCATAGCGACGAGCCGGGCGATCATCTTCTTCTTCCCGCCTGCGTCTCGCGCGAGCGAAAGAACTTGAGCAGCGGCTCGATGTAGTTCCCATCGGTGCGCACTGGCACCTCGTCGATCGCGAGACGACGCAGAAGATGTTTTCTCATTTCGCGCTGCTCATTCACCTGCTTTTCGTAATCGGCGCGCACACGTGATGAGCTCGTGTCGATCTCGTAAGTCTCGCCTGTTTCAGGATCGACGAACCTCGCGAGTCCAATGTCGGGGAGCTCGGTCTCGCTCGGATCTTCCACTGTGACGGCGACAACATCGTGACGCTGCGCCAGAATCTTGAGCGGGCGCTCGACATCCGGCGCATCGAAGTCTGATATCACGAACACAATCGTCTTTTGTCCGAGTGTTCGCGCCAGGTGGTTGGTGAGCCCGGCAATGTCGGTACCGCGGCCAACGGGCTCGAACGTCAGAATATCGCGCAGGATTCTCAGCACATGCTTGCGTCCCTTCCTCGGCGGCACGATGTACTCGATTCGATCGGTAAAAAGCACTACTCCGACGCGATCGTTGTTGCGCACGGCTGACATGGCGAGCACGGCCGCGAGCTCCGTCGCAAGCTCGCTCTTGAATCGCCGTACTGTTCCAAATCGTTCCGATCCCGAAAGATCTACCGCGAGCATCACCGTGAGCTCGCGCTCTTCGATGTAACGCTTGACGAATGGACGCCGCATTCGCGCTGTCACGTTCCAGTCGATAGTGCGCACTTCGTCACCGGGCTGGTATTCTCGAACTTCCGAGAACTCCATTCCCTGACCCTTGAAAACGCTTCGGTATTCTCCGGTGAACAGCGAGTTGACGAGGCCCCTTGTTCGGAGCTCGATCAGTTTTACCTGACGAAGAATCTCCGGTGGAACACCTTTGCGGACCGCCTCACCGGTCGCCCCTCGCGCATGTGCGGGCTCGCGCTCGCGCTTTTTCTCGCGACCGCGAAAGAGCGAGCGGCGCTTCTCGCGCGTCTCCTCATCGCGGCGCGCGATCGGGTTGACGCCGCCGCGCCTCCTGCCGATCGAGGAGCGGCGTCCGATCACGGCGCCGCTACAGCCGCCAGGATACGGCTGACGATTGCGTCGCTGGTGACTTCTTCCGCCTCGGCTTCATACGTGGTCAGAACGCGGTGGCGAAGCACATCCGGCGCGATCGCTTTCACATCATCGGGAGTGACAAACGCGCGCTCGCGCAGGAAGGCATGGGCTCGAGAAGCCATCGCGAGCGACAAGGTTGCCCGGGGACTCGCGCCGAATTCGATCAGTGGAGCAAGATCCTTGAGACCCGCATCCGCCGGAAAGCGAGTCGCATGAACGATGGAAACGATGTAGTCGACGATTCGCTCGTCGAGATAGAGGTCGGCGATTCTGTCGCGCGCGGCCATGATCGATTCCGGCGTCGCAACGTGCTTCACCGCGATTGCATGCCCGCCGGACATGCGCCGCAGAATCTCTTTCTCCTCGTCGCGCGTCGGGTATCCGACGTGGAGCTTCATCATGAACCTGTCTACCTGCGCCTCAGGCAGCGGATAGGTGCCTTCCTGCTCGATCGGGTTTTGTGTTGCAAGAACGAGGAACGGCTCATCGAGCTTGAACGTCGTTCCGCCGATCGTCACCTGCTTCTCCTGCATCGCCTCGAGGAGCGCGGCCTGCACCTTGGCGGGCGCGCGATTGATCTCGTCAGCAAGAATGATGTTCGCGAAGATCGGCCCTTTCTTTACACTGAATTGGCCGTTGGACTGATCGTAGATCTGTGTCCCGAGGATGTCGGCGGGGAGCAGATCAGGCGTGAACTGAATTCGCTGAAAGGTCGTGTTGATCGATTCGGCGAGAGTCCGGACCGCGAGTGTTTTCGCGAGTCCAGGCACACCTTCAAGCAGCACGTGTCCGCCGGTGAGAATGCTGATGACGAGCCGCTCGATCATGTAGTTCTGCCCGACAATCCGCCGGCTTACCTGATCGACGATCTCGTGAATCATGCCGGTGTCGGCGGACGGCGGAATCTGTGATGCCACGATCGTCTCCTTTATGGTTCGTGCTGCCTTCTCAAGTTGTAACACTTCAACACGGCGCTGCCCGTTATCAGTTACCCGGTGTCAGTTACCCGGTAACCGGCACTGCCGGATACCGGTAGCCCTCCGGAAACCGGTACTCCCGGGTACCCGGTACCGCATACCGGGTAACGCACCGCCCGCTCTTACTGCGTGATTGCCAGGATAATGTCCCGCTCCCTGCCGTTCAGCGGTCGTGATGCCCCGCTCGGCAACAAGCCGAGCACGACGGGACCAAACCGCGTACGCACGAGCCGCTCCACCACGAGATCGAGCGCTTCGCAGAATCGCCTGATCTCGCGGTTCTTGCCCTCGGCGATCGTGACCTCGAGCTCCCATAAACCGCGACTGAGGTTGTGAGCTTCGATTTCACGAGGCTGCACCCATCCGTCCTCGAGCTGTACACCGTTGCGGGCCGCTCGGACCGCGGCGGGTCCATCGCCGCGAACGGTAGCGATGTAGGTGCGCTCGATTTCGGTGCTTGGATGCGTGAGCTTGTGCGCGGCATCGCCGTCAGTCGTGAGAATGAGCGCGCCTTCGGTCATGTAATCGAGGCGGCCGACGTAGGTGAGGCCCGGGCGGTCTGCAATGAGATCGAATACGGTTTTTCTACCCTGGGGATCGGATCGCGTGGTCAGGACGCCCGGCGGTTTGTTGAGCAGAAGCCAATGATACCCTGTGGGCTGAACGACCGGCTTGTCATCAACCGTGATCGTATCGACATCCGTATCGACACTCTGCCCGGTCACGGCAACTTCTCCGTTGATCCGAACGCGGCCGCTGGCGACGAGCTCTTCCGCCTTGCGCCTCGACGCAATACCAGCGCGTGCGAGAGCCCTTTGAATGCGCATAACATCGGACATCAGCTTTCTACACTTGCGTACGGAGAATCGCTGTTTTGCGACGCTGCCTTCTGTCGTGCTGTCTCACTCCCAACATTCGGCTCCGGCTCGCGATTCACGACCCGTGGCGCATTGGGATCGCGCAGCGCTACCGCGAGCTCGTCCGCGCGAGGCAGCTCGCCGAGGTGACGAAGCGCGAACTGTTCGAGAAATCCCGGTGTAGTTCCATACAGGAGCGGGCGGCCCATTCCTTCGCCGCGTCCAACAACTTCGATCAGCTCCCGCTCGTGCAGTGACTTGAGCATCTGCCCCGCACCAACTCCGCGAATTTCTTCTATCTCAGCGCGTCCGATCGGCTGGCGGTATGCGACTATTGCGAGAGTCTCGAGCGCGGGAGCCGAAAGACGCTGCGGTCTCGCCGCAAGCTGAGCGCGTTCGATCGTCTCCGTGTATTCGGGCCGAGTGAGTATCTGCCAGCCACCACCAACTTCGATGAGCTCGACTCCATGACCGTCATCCTCGTAGTGGCGCCGCAGCTCGTCGAGCGCCGACATGACGTCGGCATCCGTTGTTTCACCGTCGGCCGCCATGGCTTTGAGGTCCGCTGTTGCAACCGGATGTGCGCTCGAGAAGAGCGCGGCTTCAAGCAGCTTCGCTAGCTGAATCACTGGATATTTCGACAGAGGCAAAAGGTCTTGGCTGCGCGAGCTTGAGCTCACCGCGTTTGGCGAGCTCGAGAAGCGCAAGAAGCGTGGAAAGAACCTGCCATGGTTCGGCCGATCTCGATATGACGTCACTCCAGCGTGCCTTTGCGCGCAATGCGAGGATGGCTCTGACTGTTGCGATGGCCCCGTCAACATCGAGCGCTCGGGGAACGACGTCGTGCACCGTGGGCTTCAGGGCAGCGCGCAGTACGCGGTCAACTGCAGCGAACAATTCCGGCAGCGAAAGTGACAGCGCAGCGGCGGCTGGTGCGGGCGACGAGAAATTCTGCGGCAGGTATGCGCGAGCGAATCTATTGCGGCGATCGTCGCTGCGGCGCTCGAGTACGTCCACTACCTCGCGCACTTGTTGATACTCGAGCAGACGCCGTACGAGCTCGGCGCGTGGATCTTCCCACGATTCGTCTCCCTCTCGCCGGGGCAGCAGCATTTGCGCCTTGATGCGAACGA
The DNA here is from genome assembly GCA_038208605.1 of Gemmatimonadales bacterium. Lineage (GTDB taxonomy): Bacteria > Gemmatimonadota > Gemmatimonadetes > Gemmatimonadales > Gemmatimonadaceae > UBA4720. Next base: position 14,989 of record JBBQYO010000032.1, read on the forward strand.
GCCGTGCGGCCATTTCGAGATAATCAGCAGCTTCGTCCAGCGCGAGCGTCGAGATGCGCGCTAGGAACTGCTCGGCGATTCGCGCGACGGGAATGTCCTGAATGTCGATCTGCTCGTCGCGGATGAGGCTTAGGAGAAGGTCGAGCGGTCCAGAAAACTGCGTCAGCTCGACGACGAAAACTTCTCCGTCGCGCATCGACGCTCCGTTCAAACCGTCCACTGGCTCGGCAAAACGTATGGCATGACGACCTGCTGAAGCATTCCGATCAGCGCAAACGCCGGCTTGAACCAGATCAAAAGCAGCGGCTTGCCGACGGAGATCAAGAGAAACAGCACAACAAGTCCGTACCGCCCAATGCGCTGATAGCTGAGGCCCCATGCCGGCGGCAGCAGATACTTCATGACGTGTGAGCCGTCGAGCGGTGGTATTGGAATGAGATTGAAGGCTGCGAGCGCAACATTGAGCTGGATGCCGAATACAAGCATCAGCTGGAAGATCGACGCCGGACCGGCAAGCGCAGGCGCGAGACCGCCGATGAAATGCACCAGAATTACGAGCGGCACGCAGATGATCGCGATGATCAGGTTCGTGACCACGCCGGCGAGCGACACGATGATGTCGCCCTTCTTGAAATTCCTGTAATTCCGTGGATTGACCGGAACGGGCTTTGCGCCCCCGAACACCACACCTCCGGCCAGGAAAAGCATCAACGGCAGCAGGATCGTCATGAACGGATCGATGTGCTTTGCCGGATTCCAGGTGAGACGCCCAAGCTGGTAGGCGGTCATGTCTCCGTTCTTGAGGGCCGCATAACCGTGCGCATACTCGTGCGCAACCATTGAAAACAGGAGTACGGGCGCGATCAGAATGAAGGTTTGGACCTGGCTCAAGCTTGGGGGGAAGAGGTTTTGTTGGTGCGCTTCAAGTTAGCGCTCGTCAGCCGCAGGCGGCAGACCGACCATCGTGAATCCGGACTCACGGCATCGAAGTCGAGGACCCAATTGCGTAGCCCGGACTAATGGCATCGACGGTCGAGGACTCAATTGCGTATCCCGGACAAAAATCATTCTTCACCACAAAAACCAAGGGGACATTTCTATTGGTGTAACTACTATGGGGACACTTCTAATGGTGGTGGACAAATCAGAGCGGACCGGTTGACCTAACTTGCTGCGCCGGATATCATTAGAGGCTGTCTGACTGCTGGCTTTCTGCCGCAGTAGCCCAACCCGATGGAGAGCTACCTAGTGCCGAATATTGCGTCCGCTAAAAAGAACATGCGTAAGTCCAGGGCCGCCATGGTGCGCAACCGCGCTCAGCGCTCGGCTCTTCGCACCGCGCTTAAGAAGGCTCACGTCAGCGGCACTTCAGGCGACGACCAGACCGCGGCGGTAACGCTTCTCGATCGCGCCGCGCGTAAGGGACTGATCCACAAGAATACCGCCGCCCGCCACAAGAGCCGGATGGCAAAGAAAGCCGCGGCGAAGTAGCCGCATTTCTCTGGTTGACTACTCGACGGGCGCCTCACGGCGCCCGTTTTTTTTCACATCGTGGCCAACTCCCCACCGCATTTCTCGCAATACCACTCCGTTGGGTAGTTCGGTACCCCGCACTCCGGGCACTTGAGTGTCTTCGCCTGATCGAGACGCGGCTCGGTAGACCTGGCGCGCGCGACCACGGAGCCAAAAGGGGGCGTCTTTCCCATGCGAGGTCTCGCGAGCGATGACGCGTCGGGGGTACGATACGGCCCCGTCCCCATTCCGCGCTCCATTGTTGGAGCCGACGCGTCAACCGCAGAGACATTCGATTCGGCCGGGATTGTATCGCCGCGTTCGCCAGCTGTATCCGCGGTTGCGACAACGCCATCGCCACCCTTCGCAAAAGAAGGTGTCTCGGATGAGGATGCCAGGACGGGCTCATTTTGCACCGATTCCGGGGGTGTCGAGTCACTCGCCTGCGATGGAGTCTCGGCCGAAGCCGGCGCAGCGTCGCCCACGACCGTATCTGGCTCGACCGCCGCGTCTGAGCGAACCACTGCGCCCACGTCGCCCACTGACCCGACTTCACTGAGCGTCTGAATGCTTCTCAGCTCGCCAAGCTGGCTGTCGAGCCCGACGCGATCCGCGGTAATCTTTTCCAGCGCCCGCTCATGCTCATTTCGAAGCTCATCCCAATGCTGAGGCTCGTACTCGCCAACAGCGGCGCGCAGCTCCGCCTCCTGCAGCGCCTCGCGCTTTGTATCCTCCTCTCTCGCGACTTCGACGAGCCTCGACGAGAGGGTCGAAATGCTGAGCTGCAGCTCTTCAGCGTGGCCCCGTATATCGGAGACGACGCGCTGAAGACGCCCATTGTAGTCACTGCTGACCCGTTCGAACACGTGCGGCAGTGTTCCCTCCCGTTTGGTCTCGAGAACTGATATCCATTGCTCATATTGCTGACGCTGAGCGATGAGAGCGCGTAACGCCTCGAGCGCATTCGTCTTTGCCTTTGTGGTCATTGATGGGGTCCCGTGTGTGTACGGCCAGTGCTTGAGCCGTTCTGTTCCGCTGATAATCTGTACGCTACGCGGCCGCCCACAACCGTGCAGACCGCCCGGCCGGTAAGCGTCGTGCCGTCGTACGGCGTGTTTCGTCCCTTCGTTACGAATTCCGAAGGCTCAACTGTCCACCTCGCCTTAGGATCGAAGACGGTTAGATCTGCCCGTGTTCCCTTCCTGAGCGAACCGCCGGGCAGTCCAAAAATCCTCGCTGGATTGCACGACATCTTGTCGACAAGCGTGCGAAAATCAAGGTGCCCTGTCTCGACGAGACTCGTTACCGAAACAGCAAGCGCCGTCTCCAGACCGACGATTCCATTCGGCGCGTCGGCGAACTCGCGCTCTTTTTCATCGTAATGGTGCGGCGCGTGATAGGTCGCTATGAGATCGATAGTTCAGTCCTTCACCGCCTCGCGAAGCGCATCGAAGTCCCTCTTCGTGCGGAGCGGCTGGTTCATCTTCGCATTCGTATCGTACGAAAGAACGCGATCTTCCGTGAGCGAGATATGATGCGGACAAACCTCGGCGGTGACGTTTATTCCGCGCTC
>JBBQYO010000033.1:0-17840 GCA_038208605.1 Gemmatimonadales bacterium
TTTCTTTTTCCTCTGCCTCGCTGGCGGCGTTTCGTTCACCCCGCCACCGACCGCTTTCTTGATCATGGTCTTTCTGGTCATACCACCCTCCTCTAGGGTTAAGATATGACCTCACACACAGAATTCCTGACAGGCCCCAACAGAACCAAAAATGTGGGGAACCACCCTTCCGATCCAGATGTGTTTGTTGTTCCCCATGGTTTTGTTGTTTTCATCATGTTCATCTGTGCATCGTAGTTAAATGGCAGTTGCAGTTGCAGTTGCAGTTGCAGTTGCAGTTGCAGTTGCAGTTGCTGTTGCTGTTATCGGTTCCCTGACCGCAACCGGGCGAGAACCTCTCCTAGCAGCTTGATCTCGCGACCATAGGTTGCCCAATCCCCGTTGCGCTGCGCGGAGATCGCGCGATCGTAGTGCGCCTGCGCCTCGGAAATGCTCGATGCGTTGGGCGGCACGGCGGGCAATGGCAGCGATGATGTATCACCGGCCGCACGAGGAGCAACTGTCGTTACGGAGTCGGCAGTCTGCGGCACGTTCCCACCGAACAGCCTCGCCAGGCCTGCCTCGAGGGTCTCGCCCATCACGACCTGATTCTGGTACGCCACCACCACGCGCTTCAGCTCGGGAATCTTTCCGCCCTGTGCGCGCAGATAAATAGGCTGCACATAGATCAGCGCCTCCTCGATGGGAATCACCAGCAGCTCACCGCGAATGACCTCTGACCCGCGCTGATCCCAGAGCGTAAGCTCGCGAGATATGTCGGTGTCCTGATTGATCCGGGCAGTGATCTGACGCGGGCCGTAGACGAGGCTCTGCTTTGGAAAGCGGTAGACACTGAGCTTCCCGTATTCGGCGCCGTCGTTTCTCGCGATCATCCACGACGCAAGATTGTCCTTGCCCTTCGGCGTGAACGGCGCCATGAAGATGTATTCCGCAGTTTTCTCATCGGGCAGCTTCATGACGATGTGACGCATGAACCGCTGGCCTGCATCCGGCTGGTCGCCGATCGCGGGTGCCTGCCACTGATCTTCGCGGTGATAAAACGTCTCCGGCGCGTCCATATGATATGTCGCGAACAGCGACGTCTGAATTCTGAACAGGTCGGTGGGATAGCGCATGTGCGCGCGCAGATCCGCGGGCATCATGGCGATCGCCTTGAGTGTGCCGGGAAAAATCTTCCCGTACGTCGCGGCGAGGGGGTCTTTCGGATCGATCACGTACGCGTCGATCGACCCATTGTAGGCGTCAATGACAACCTTCACGCTGTTTCGCATGTAGGTCGCGCCATTCCCAAGCCGTTGCGAGTACGGATACCTGTCGGTTGTCGTGTAACCGTCCATTATCCACGCGAGAGCACCGTTCGCCCTTACGACCAGATACGGATCCTCGTCGAATGAAAGGAAAGGAAGAGCGAGGCGCACCCGCTCGTCGATCTCACGGTTGTACAGAACCCGGCTGTCGGCCTGAATGTCGCCCGACAGCAAAATGTTGAGCGAGCCAAAATGCAGCGCGAACATCGCTCGGCGCAGGAACGAGCCAACGCGCACTCCGCCGCTCCCCTTGTATCGCGTCGTAACGTTCTGTTCGCCTGACGGATAGTCGAATTCGGCAGGGAGCGTGTTGACGAACACGAAATCCTTTGTCAGCTCGCCAAAGTAAATCTGTGGCCGTGCCACCTTGAGCGAGACACTCGAGACTGGTGGCAGATCCTTGACGAAGAGAACGGGCAGACCCTCTGACGTAACCTCGTTGACTGGCCCGAGTGTGAGACCCATCCCGTGGGTGAACGTGAGGTGCTGGTTGATGAACGCCCTGGTCGGAAGGGACTCGGAGTTCAACTCGCGCGGTGAGAGCAACACCTGCCGGTAGCGGCCGTTGATCATGTAACGGTCATCGTCGACCGAAACGAAATCGTAGTAGGTGCGAATCTCCTGCAGCTGTCCAAACGTCTGCAGAAGTGGATCACGATCCCAAAGCCTCACGTTCTGAACGGTAGCGGAGTTGGCGCGAATGTCGTCGATGGTGAGCTTCGCGTCGCCGGTCAGGTCACGCATGTCGACCTTATCGAGTCCCCACGCAGCGCGCGTCGCCATGATGTGACTCTTGAGCTGCGGTGCTTCGCGAGTGAGCTCGGTGGGCGCGACGACGAATCGCTGCATTCCCCACGGAAACAGTCCGCCAACGACGATGGACACCACCACGTATCCGATGAAAGAGATGAATGTGAACCACACGATCTTGTGGCGCAGCATTCCATAGATCACGAGCGCTGCGCCCAGGAGCGCCGTAATGGCGATGATGTGCAGCGCCGGATAGTTGGCGTGCAGATCGGTGTAGCTCGCGCCGACGAGCGGCCCCGTTGTGCTGTAGAGCAGCTCCGGGATCCGCACCGTCCAGATTTGGACCGCTGTGAGCAGCAGAAACGCGACGAGCAGCGCCGCTACATGCTTGTCAGCCGGCTCCTGCAGGCCGACTCTCTGAGGAGGAAAAGTGACGCGGCCGCGAAGCAGGTGCAGAAAGAGCGAAGCGATCAACGTGATGATGACGAGCCCACGCGCCATGCCGATGATCGTCGCGAGCGCAGGCAGCACGAACACATACCATCCCACATCGCGGCCGAACACTGGATCGACGACCCCAAACGCCGTGTGATTCAGGAGCTGGAGAATTTCCATCCAGCTGCTCGATGCCGTGAGACCGAAAATCAGTGCGAACAGAATTCCGACGGGCATCACGATTTTGCCGATTGAGCGTGCAACGTCAACAGGAGGCAGCTCGGGACTGACCCGCCACAGCACGGGCGACGTGGAAACTCCGCCCGCCGCAAAACGTGCGTTGAGCGTGATGAATACGTACGTCACAAGAGCGGCAACCGCGAACAACACGATCTTGGCCAGCAGCTCGGTCGTAAAAACCGACTGAAATCCTACTTCACGAAACCACAGCCACTCAGTGATGTAGCCGACTGCTCCGGGGAGGGCCGTGAACAGAAGGAAGATGACAGCGATAATCCATACAGCGCGAAAACGGCGCAAGCGACTCCTTATCGTCCGAAGGTGACGTGAAAATTCTGGCCTTGCGACCTGATGATTCCCCTGAGCGTGTCCTGCTTTGCCAGCTCGCCGACGAAGGTTCCCGCGCCGAGCAGATCGAGAACGACCTGTGCAACTTCGTTGCGGCCGGTGACGATACTGGAGTCACCGCATTGACGGCCGGGCGTGCAACCGTTGTCGGTTCGGCCGTCGGCGATCCACTTCCCTGTTATCACGCCGGGCGAGGACTGAACAAGCGTCAGGCGGATGTTGCTGATGTACAGGTCGCGATCGAACGACCTCCATTGTCCCGAGAGATCGCTCGCCGCCGGGTCGGTCGGCTCCTGGCCGCATCCGATGGCAAACACAACACAGCACGCGGCCATCACGAGAGCGTCATATCCTCGAATTTTTCCTGGAATGCGAATCACGGGCTAATAATAACGAACGAAGCCTACGCCGCTCGTGGCTTCGCTGCGGGTACTGGCTCCGACACCTGACCCAGCAACAACGCCGAGATGACGCCGACAGCAAACACGCCAATCCACAATGCCGTTGCACCATATCGGGCAAACGCAACAGTTCCAGCCCACGGGCCAACTCCGAATGAAAGGTTGAACGCCAGAGAATAGGCGCCCATATACTGACCTCGCCTGTTGGCCGGAGCAATGTCGGCGACATACGCAGCGGCTTGAGGAAAAACCATCATCTCGCCGAACGTCCAGATGACCACACCGCCGATGATCACGGCAGGGCCTCCCGCGAAGGCGAAAGCGCCTGAGCCGATCGCGAACAGCAGTGCGCCCAATGCCAGCGCGCGGCGGTGAGGCCACGACGCGGTCGCAGCATTTAACGGAACTTCCATGAACACGATCATCACCGTGTTGATCGTGAACAATCCTCCATAGAAAGCAGGCGACAAACCAAGATCCTGCACGAGAAAAAGCGACATCGGACCTTCATGCTGAAAAAACACGATGCCGGCGAGGAAAAGCGAAGCCAGAAAGAAGAGCATCTGACCGTCATTCAGTACCGCCCGCCCCGAATCGCGAGATCGTTCCGGTCCATGCGTTTCGCTCTCGGCCACATAGCGCTGGGTCGCGGCAAAGGGAACAACAATGATCACGATTCCGGCTGCAATCGTCGTCGCTGCATCAGCGAGAAAAATCCAGCGAAACGAAACTGCTGCGAGGAACCCTGCCGCCGCCGGGCCGATGCTCATCCCGAGGTTGATCGCAAGGCGCAGCAGCGCGTACGCCGGCTTCCGTTTTTCGGGAGTGACCAACGAAGCGACCATCATGAGAGTGGCCGGCCGGAAACATTCCGCGACAAGAGCCCAGACGAACGTGATGAGCATCACGCCGGCAAAGCTGTGGACCAGAGGAAAAACAAAAAGAAGCGCGCCCGTCGCGAGGAGCGATGCCTTCATGATGGGAATGGGTCCAATTGCATCGCAGAGCCTGCCCGCAATCGGGGAAACGACGATCGAGCCGAGCCCGTAGACGCCAAGCGCGAGACCGGCGCGACCTGGGCTGAAGCCGAGTTGCTGCGTCAGGTAGAGAACCAGGAACGGGAGAGCCATCGTGCCGACGCGGTTGACGAACGACGCCAGCGCGAGAATCCACATGTCCCTCGGCAGCCCCCGAAGGCTGCGCCAGATATTGATTGGCGAGGATGCTATTCCGGTCGGATTTTTCGGGTCGGACATCGGTACAAACTGAGCATTGATTCATATTTCAGCCATGATCCTCGCCAATCGATTCCGTTGCGTATTGCCCGCGCTCACGCTTCTCGTCGCATGCACAGCGGCAGCGCCTCCGGGCCCCGCGCGCACATCCGCAAACATCACTGCCGCCGATGTGAAGTCGCGCATTTACGCGATCTCCGACGACTCGATGAAAGGCCGCGAGGCCGGTGCAGCCGGCAACTTCGTGATGACGACTTACCTCGCTTCGGAAGCCGCGCGCTTTGGCCTCGAGCCTGGCGGTGAGAACGGTACGTGGTTTCAAGTCATACCGATGATCAGGCGTTACGCTGATTCGGCGTCCACGCTTGTCGTCGGAGGCAAATCACTCGAGCTGTTCACTGACTACGCGCCGGTCAGGCCGAGCACTTCGCTTCGCACCAGTACTTCTCTCGACGCGACATCGATACCAGTGGTGTACGGAGGACGTGCAGGCGATTCGGCAACAATGCTGAGCGAATCAGACGTCAAGGGCCACCTCGTTCTCTTCGACGCTCCGCTCGGAGCCAATGGACAGCCTGCCGGCACCTACGCAACTCCGCTGTCGATTTCGACTGCACGCTTTCCGGGCGCAGCAGCAGTTGCAGTCGCTGCACTTGACTTTGTCACACCGGCGGCGGCCAATAGTCTTCGCGCGCGTTCAGTCGGAATGCGTGTCGATGGTGCGAGCTCGTCACGCCCGATGGCGATCATCGTGTCGCGCAAAACTGCAGAGAGCATGATGAGCGCGCCGCTGAGCTCACTCCAGCCTGGAGCGCGGGGGGCGAACATTTCGGCGAAGATTTCATTTCGCGAGCAGCCCGTGGACGCGCCTGCTCGAAATGTCATTGCGATTGTGCGCGGATCCGATCCTGCCCTTCGCGGAGAGTACGTAGCGATCGGCGCGCACAATGATCACCTCGGCATGCTTGCGAAGCCGGTGGATCACGATTCGGTGAGAGCGTACAACCGCGTGATGCGTTTCGGTGTCGGCCAGGCGACGAATACTCCGCCAACTCCCGCGCAGCGCGCCGCCATTCGCTCGATGCTCGACAGTCTGCGACGCGACCACCCGTCGCGCATCGATTCGGTTTACAACGGTGCGGACGATGACGGATCAGGCTCGGTCGCGTTGCTGGAGATTGCGGAATCGCTCGCATCGGGCAAGCGGCCTCGCCGCTCGGTGCTGATCGTCTGGCACACCGCGGAAGAATCCGGCCTCCTTGGCTCGGCGTGGTTTACCGACCACACTACAGTTCCGCACGACTCCATCGTCGCGCAGCTGAACATGGACATGGTAGGACGAGGCACGGCAGCCGATCTACCAACCGGTGGCCCGAGAAATCTTCAGGTCATTGGTTCGCGACGTTTATCCACCGATCTCGGAGATATTCTCGATTCCGTGAATGCTGCCCGGCCGGTCCCGTGGCTGATCGACTATTCGTTCGACGCACCCGGTCATCCAGAGAACCGTTATTGTCGCAGCGATCACTATATGTATGCACGCACTGGAATTCCGATCGCGTATGTGTCGCGCGGACATCATCCCGACTACCATCAGGTAACCGACGAAGCGCAGTACATCGACTTCCAGGGTCTGGCCAACGTGGCCGCGTACGTTCGCGATGTTGCGCTTGCAGTCGCAAATCGCAGTGACAGAGTACGCGTTGATAAACCGAAGCCCGACCCGTTTGCGCCGTGCCGTCAATAATATCTATGTATCGGTCGCTCGCGGCCGGGCCAGCACAATCAGAAATGCGGGTTGGCGGATGAGTTCCAGATATGATTCGGGTTTTTCCGCGCGAAACTCGTCCAGCGGAACAGGCTCAACGATCCTGTCGATGATGAAATCTGCATCGGTGAGCGAGGCCGAAATCTCCGTGAGCGGGCGCCGGTAGAATTGAACTTCGCCGAGCCAGTTCCAGGTTTCGGTGATTTGTTCGACAGCAAAGTAATTGACGGGCGCATAGCGGGCCATTTCGGTGCCGGGGTGATGCGTCGAGAACAGAAGCCACCCTTCCGGCTTCATGACTCTTCTGAACTCTGTCAGCGTCGGACGCCAGTCTGCGATGTAATGAAGAACCAGTGGACTGAGAATTCCATCGAAGCGAGCGTCAGGAAACGGAAGTGGCTGCGCCAGATCTGCACGCTGAATCGTGAGTCTCGCATCGTCCCCTTCGCTCACTTTGTCGGCAAGCCGGGTGCGGGCGTGATCGACCATAACACTGCTGCCATCGACGGCATCGACGTCAGCGCCCCGATGCAGAAGTTGTTCGGAATACCATCCTCCGCCGCATCCGGCATCGAGAATGCGCGATCCTGCCACGCCGGGGAGCAAAGCCAGCATGGCAGGTCGCTCGTATAGTGCGTTGTACGGTGACGCATCGATTCCGGCGGCGTACGTATCGCCGATCGAATCGTAGTTGAACGTTTTCCTCTCAGACGTCATGCAGTTCCCCGCGATGCCTGGTCGTTGGCGGGCTGCATCTGATGGCTCGTGAAGAGAAACAGTGCGCCACAGCCGAGGAACAATACCACGCGCCAGATGGTGTCTACACCGGCGAGATCGACCAGCATGAGACGGCCAACGACAACTGATATAGTCACTCCGCCGGTCTGCCGCATGATGGGGCTTCCTCTGGAGTGGCCCTGCATCAGAAGCACGGTTCCGATAATCGCGTAGCTCGCGGTGACCAAAGGCGTCCAGACCGCGCCCAATACGCGCGCATCCAGAAGAAGCAATGCCACATAACCCGTGAGTGCAACGGCCGCGGCGAGCTCACGGACTGCCACCTTCCGCGACATCTCACGCCAGGCAAAGAATCCGGCGGCGATCGCAAGTAACTCTGCAATCGACAGGAGGGCTGATGGACCCGGGTGCGACGACATCGGCCGCTGCGGCACCTGCCCGAGCTCGATGAAAAGGACGATGACGAGCCCCAGTGCGGCAATTGCTCTGCCCGCCACCCTGGCCGCGATGAACTGCGCGCCGCTCAGCACGCGAAGCGCGATCGAGGAGGAAGAGACAATGGCTATGGCACCAAGGCCAATCGTCACACTCTCGGTTCCCAGCAACCGGCCAAGAGGTGACGCAATCCATAACAAGCCGGCGAGACTCCATATCACGGCTGCGACGCCTTTGACGTGGGTGACTTCATCGGCGGAATCCTGCGCATTCATCGCCATCTGAAAAGCCGCGATGGCGATTCCGATTGCCAGCACGCCCCACACGAATCCAGACAATTTCCACTCAGCCGACAGTAGTCCGATCGCGGCGAGCGGAGCAGCGAGCGTGATGATCCATATGGAAAGCGAATCGGGCGAGCCTGCGGCCGGGCTGAACAGTTTCAGCAATGCGCCGCTCTCGCGAAGCCATGTGCGCGCAAACGTCGGCCTGATTGGCTCGGTGTATCGGTCCGAACCCGTTGCGACGAGACTGCGTCTGAGTGTGGGCGCACGAACGTACGCGGCCGCCATGGCGATGACGAGCAGCGTCAAGCTGATGCGTGAACCATCGAGCGACGCCATCGGCGACCGAGCGAGTGCGCCTGGCGCCATAGGATAGACCGCGACGGAAATCGCGCCGGCAATGTTTGACCACAGCGAAAGGCACGAGATCCACAGGATCGATTGCCAGCCGCGCATGAGATACAGATAGAGGCTGAGACCCCCGAGGATCGCGAGAAAGAAAACGTGCGAGGGGATCGATCCGCTTCCCGAGAACAGCAGCGAAGGAGATGCAAAGCCGACAGTGATTGCGATGATCGCGAGCAGCGCGCGGCGTTCATTGAGCGCAATGACACCGCCCGCGATGCTGATCAGAAAGTAGATCGCTCGAGCAGTAGGAACGGAAATGAGATGATACGAAGCCGCGGCGGCGAACGTCGTTATGTACCACGCGGCCAGGGCGGACCCCATCATCAGCTCGCGCAGCGCCACGGGAGACGCGTCATCATCGTGCGCCGGTCTCATTTTTCGGCCCCAGTACATCAGTCCTGCTCCAATCGCCGCGCCAGTCAATACCCGAATGACCGGCGTGATCCAGCCGCGCGACACGGCGTATTGATAGAGAAGGATCAGGGCCAGCAGGGTGAGCGCCGCTCCTGCCCGCGCGAGCCACCAATCGGCACCTCTGGAGATGGGCTGTACGGAGTATCGAGCAAATGCTTTTCGCGGCTTGTCAAGAGGATCATCTGCCCCTGCGGAAGAATGAGGCCCGCGCGTTGAAGCGCGAGGAGGTTTCGATCGTCCTTCGTCGGGATCCGCAAATGCCGACAGATCATCTATGCGTCTGGAAAGAGCGGAGACAGACCTTTCGACCTGCTCCAGCCTCGTTCTCATTTCAAGCGCGAAATCGGATTGGGCGTCCATAACACTTCTCCGTTGTTCAGGCTCACATGCGGTTTCAGCGATCAAATTGCCATCGGGCAACCTCGTAACGAATACGTAAGACTACGTATTCGTCCTTTTATCGCCTTCTGCGGGGCTCGATCTGATGTTTCAGCGGTCTCGCACCCACGCGGCACGAACCATGATATTGAACAACAGGAAAGAATGCGTCGCATAGAGCCCACGAGCCCCGACAGGACAGAATGACAAATACTCCTTTCGACACTCAGGAGAATCTGGTGGTGAACGGCCCTGTCAAACGGGGTCCATCAGTTGCTGTAGCGCTCACCATTGCCGCCGTTTCCGCGGCGGTGGCAACGCTCTCGACGATTCTGGTGGTTCGAAACGACTATTCGACTCTCACCGAAGCGTTGCTCGCGGCAGTTTCGCTGATCGCTTTTGGCGTAGCCGCGTATGGTCTCATTCAGTCCATCCTCGCCTTGGTGGACAGCGCTGGCGAGCGCCGCCGACAGGATCGCGACGTCAGCGAGCGGCGTCAGGGCGACCGCGCGAGGAAGCCGAAAGCGGGTTGAATTCCGTGCAGTGACGGGCGAATTGCAATTACATTTTGAGCAATGCCAGCTTGCTTCAGGCGACGTACTCTCACCGCGGTGTTCCTGGTTGTCGCGACCTCTGCCGGTTGCAGCGACACCAGCGGCCCGTCGGTCGCGGTCACGCTGAATCTCTATTCGGTCGACGGTGTTCTGGTTCCAGTCGCGCTGAAGACTCCTGGAGGAAAAACAGTATCGATCGGCAGCGGACGACTTCAGGGAACAAACCGCGGTTTTGCGTGCGGGATGTCGCTTCAGCTTGTGGAAGGGCCGATTACCGCGATCGACGTTCCGAGTTGCCGCCTTCTTACGGGCGAGGAAAAGATGTTCAGCGCTGCTCTCAGTGATTCACGCTTCCCGGCCGGAGCCCACACATATCGGTTCGTCCCCCGCTGATCATGTTGCGGACGTTTCTTCCGCAAGGCCGGAAGAAACGCAGGAACACAAGAAATTTTCGCGACCGGCAAATTCGCGAGCTTGTAACGCATGCCTACGCGAAGGTGAGAAGAGCGTTCTATGCTGCCACGTGCCGGTGCTGCTTCCACCACTCGCTCGCCTGCGCATCTGTCCACACCGGCAGACGAATAGCGCCGAGCGAGCGCGACAATTCTGCGGCTGACTGCGGTCGGGACTCAGGCTTCTTGGCGAGACAAGACAGCACCAGCCGCTCGAGATCGTAAGGTTGCCGCGAGAGCTCCGGCGACAATCGTCTTTCGCGTGGAACTCGGAATTGTCGCAGCGAAGATCAGAAGCACCACTCCAACCCAGCTGATGCCCGGTACGATCGCGATGGACCGAGTTCCTGTCGTGTCGTAATGGGTAAGGTGGGCAATGGCGAACGCGTTCCCGATCATGTAGACCAGACCGAGATTCAGGATGAATTTCGGTTCGCGCTTTGTCTTTCGGGTGTACGCGAACAGCGCGACCGAGGATGCAACCATCCCCAGAGCGACGACATCGGGCGGCCCGAACCAGGGCCATGCTTCGTTCGGCCGAATGGCTCGCCATGCAAGATGTCCGGCCACTGAGGCGACGAACCAAAGCGCTCCCGCGAGGAGCGCGATGATTCCAAGCCTGAGTGACGCTTCCTTGAGGAGATCCTCCGGCACTTCGCGTGAGCCGGTGGAGGGCGAGCCTGTGCCGGATGGAGCGCTTGGAGATCGTGGAGCAATCAGCTCAGCCAGGCACCCTCCTGAAGTGATGCGACTTCCACCACTTTAGACCTGCTATGTTTTCGATGCAAGTTTGCAGTTCCTGTAAATTCGAATATCCCGCCCGCTCCACTCCAACCTATAAGCACATGTCTCACTCCATCGATCTGCGCGCCGCTTCCCATCAGGCATTGATCGACAGCGGGTTCGTTGCGGACCTTCCTGCCGGCGCCCGGAAGGAAGTCGAAGCCATGAGCGATCCGGTCGCCGGCAGCTCGGTCACGCAGGATCTGCGACAGCTTCCATGGTCATCGATCGACAACTATAGCTCGAAAGATCTCGACCAGCTCGAGGTTGCGGAGCAGCTTGCCGGAGGCGACGTGCGGGTGAGAATCGCCATCGCCGATGTCGACGCGCTCGTTCGCAAGGGATCAGAGATCGACAAGGTGGCGGCGGCCAACTGCACGTCGGTGTACACCGGTATTGCGACGTACCCCATGCTGCCGGAGCGCCTCTCGACCGATCTGACTTCGCTGCGTGAGGGCGTAGACCGCGCTGCCGTGATAATCGAGTTTGTCGCTGCAGGCGATGGAACGATCAAATCACATTCGATCTACCTGGCTCGCGTTCACAATTACGCCAAGCTTGCCTACGGGAGCGTTGGCGCATGGCTCGACGGAAGTGGAACCTTGCCGCCCTCCGCGACGCAGGTAATTCAGGATCAGCTGCACGTGCAGGATGTAGTCGCCAACTCGCTACGCGCGATGCGCGCCAAAGCTGGGGCGCTCGACCTCGAAACCATCGAAGCGCAATCGGTCGTTCACGACGACGACAGCGTGTCGATCGAGCTGGTCGCCAAGACGCGAGCGAGTCATCTGATCGAGGACTTCATGATCGCCGCCAATGTGGCGATGGCTCAGTTCCTCGACGAGCACAATTCACCCAGTATCAGACGTGTGGTCAAAACTCCGGAGCGCTGGGGCCGCATCGTAACGCTTGCTGCCGCGCTTGGAGAGAAGTTGCCTGCCGAGGCGGACTCTATTGCGCTGGAGACTTTTCTTGCGAAGCGGCGAAAGGTCGATCCGGATCACTTCGCCGATTTGTCGCTCTCGGTAGTGAAGCTCATCGGCCCCGGCGAATACGCACTGCACGTTCCAGGTGGCGAAGATGCAGGACATTTCGGTTTAGCGACGCATGACTACACTCATTCAACCGCGCCCAACCGCCGATTCGCGGACCTCGTCACACAGCGATTGGTGAAAGCAGTGATTGCAGGATCGCCGTGTCCCTACACCAATGATGAGCTGCAACAAATCGCGACCCATTGCACCGAGCGCGAAGACGCTGGAAGGAAAGTCGAGCGGCAGGTTAGAAAGATTGCCGCAGCGGTCTCGATGGCAGACCACGTCGGAGAATCGTTCGACGCAATCGTCACGGGAGTGAATCCAAAAGGCACGTTCGTGCGGCTCATCCATCCGCCCGTCGAAGGCCGCGTGATGAAGGGCGAACATGGACTGGACGTAGGCGAGAGGACAAGAGTGAGACTGATCTCCACCGACCCCGTTCGGGGCTTCGTCGACTTCGCCGCGTCGAACTAGTCAGTTCTGCCGGCTATCGCGCCTCGATCGAGAACGGATCGAACTGCTTGAAGCGCGACGAGACGAACAGACCCATTCCGCAATCAGTAAATCCAGCCGTTCTGAAAAGCCGACGATAAAATGCAGTGGTCCGGAAAAATCCGGTCATGTCGCTCGCCTCCTCGTCGACGTCGTCATCGCTCGTGATGACATGGACGTAGAGCACTCCGCGGCATTTCCTTGCAAGCCGCACAATCGCGCGGTTGATTTCCAGATCCGGCACGTAACGAAGCACGTCCCGGCACACAACCAGATCCGATGAAGGGCCGCCGAGTTTCTGCACGGCAACATGGCGGTGCCCGTAAAGACTGCACGCGTCCCTGCTGGCATCGAGGGTCTCGATGCTCTCGGCAACACGGCATTGCCTCGCGAATTCCCGGGCCCACCACCCCGTTCCCGCTCCGACGTCCGAAAACCGCTTCACTTCAAGCCCGATGTGTCTGCAGAACGCGAGAACGAATCGCACTTCGTTCCGCTGCATTTTCACATCGACGACCGTGGTGTCCGGGTTCTCGTAATAACGAGCATAGTAGGCCGCGTCGAAATGCGTTTTGGTCATGCGCTTGATGATAACCACATCATGAAACAGGTTGCCACCGGTGAAACAGGATCACACTTCACTTCTCGATTCGCTGAGCGGCGCGGGACGCGCCGCAATGATGGAACGTGCGAGTGAGAAAACGTACGCGGCCGGTGAGGTGCTGTGGCATCGAGGTGATGACGCGTCTAATCTGACGCTCGTGCTGGACGGAAGAGTGCGCATACTTCGCGGATCGAGGGGCCGGCAGATGGGAATACACTGGGCGAAGCCGGCGCCACTCTCGGGGAAATTCCCTTCTTTACTCGTTCTGCATATCCGGCGACGGCAATCGCGGCGGAGCCGACGAGGTGTCTCCTCATCACTCACGCCGCGTTCGACCGCGCGCTTCGCGTGGACGCGGGGCTTGCCTTCATTCTTCTGGAGCGTCTCGCCGCTCGAGTCGAGAGCCTTGTGGAACGGGTCGGCCGCCTCTCGAACGACAGCGTTCAATCACGGCTGGCTCAATTCATGGTTGAGCGGTCGGGGACCGATAGCGGACATCTCAAGGCCTCGTTCTCGCTCGGAATGACACAGTCCCATCTGGCCGAGGAGCTTGGGACAGTGCGCGAGGTTGTTGTGAGAGCGCTACGGGCGTTGAAAGACACCGGAGCGATCGCGGGCGCAGGTAACGGTCGTTACCGGGTGATCGACATCGACATACTCAAAGCCGCGGCCGAGAGCGGATAGCCGGACTATTTCAGACTCGAGCCGGTCCCATTCGCATGATGCTCGTGTCTTTGCGCATTCATGAATTCCGAGATCCCTCTGCGAGCTTCAAGGTCGTCCGACTTGATCCTTAGCTCGGCCCCGCGGGGAAGCTCACCATACTGGTAGATGATCGATGATTTTCTTCGAGCCATAATGGCCGTTCCGGGCATGTCTTTCATGTGCACGAATGCCGGAGTGCTGAAGTCACCGGCTTCGAAGGCGTGCTGAATCAGCCGCACGTGGGCGCGCACCTGGGCCACTTCGAGCGAGTCGAACTTGTTTACCTGAAGCTCGATCCTTCCGCCCTCGGGTGTGATGTCGAACAGATGGGTCGAGCCGTGCTGGTCTACTCCCATCGCCATTTTGCCACGCTTCTGCATCGCGTTGAACGCAGAATCGGCTTGTGCGCCGTGCATCGCGGAATGCTGTGCGGCTGTCATCGAAGCGTGGTCGGGTGACGGATCAGATTTCGCCGGCGACTGCTGAGCCTTGCACGCCGACAACGCGACAAAGATCAGAACCGCCGGCAAGCCGGTCGAAATACGCTGGGCAGATATCATCGACTTCTCCTCGGTATTTTGTATTGAGACACTTCACTGAATGACAGCAGGCTAATGCCCGATGGAGACGGCGTCTGGAACCAAAGTTCCATCTGTTCATTCAACCGGTGGCGTGACGATGAACCATCCCCGGTCCGATTTTTGACGACTGTAGAAGCATGGACTTTCCAACCAGATCTACCGTGTCGAACCGCTCCGCACCCAACGCGTTGCCACTCCGGCGTCGCGTGGCTCACCTCATGTTGGTCTTTGGACTTGCCTGTGTTGCTGCATCGTGCGGCCGCGACACGCCGCTTCCTGTAGTCCATCAAGTGGCTGCATCACTGACTGGGAATCACCATTTCGATCACGTCATCGTGATTGTTCTCGAGAACGAAGACGCGGTCGTCGTATCGAAGATTCCCTACATGGATTCGCTTGCCAGGCGCGGCGTTTTGTTCAGAGACTACTACGCCGTCGCGCATCCGTCGTACCCGAATTATCTGGCGATGGTCTCTGGTCATACCTTCGCGGACGACGACGACAGGGCGAGAAGCCCGGATCCTGTTGCGTATCGCCGCCGCGACCTGGGTGATGCCCAGCTACTGATCGACGCGCCGACCGTCATCGACGGGCTTGAAGCCCAGCACACGTCGTGGAATGCGTTCGCTGAAGACTACCCGGTGCTGGACCAGGCGCCGAATCACTGCGACTTCGTGAGCAGATCGGGAAACTACGCGCGAAAACATTTTCCCTTCCTCAGCTTCAAGGGATTTCACGATCATCCCGAATGGTGTGCGCACGTTCGCAACATGAAGTGGTTTCGGGCCGACTCGCTTGCCGGATATACGTTCATAACTCCGAACATGATTCACGATGGCCATGATGCTCCGCTTTCGACGGCGGTCACGTGGCTGCGCGGGTTTCTCGATCCGCTGATAAAAAATCCGGCGGTGATGGACTCGACGCTCATCGTCGTGACGTTCGACGAATCCGCGACCACGGCGAGCTCATCGATACTTGGCAAGTCCCGGCCAAACGTCGTGTACACAGTTTTTCTCGGCAACATGCTCAAAGCGGGAACGCCGTCGGACGTGCCTTACAATCACTACAATCTTCTGCGTACGATCGAGGCAAACTTCGGTCTGGCGCGCTCGCTTGCGCCGAGCAACATGGGTAAGATCGAGGGAGTCTGGCGGTGAGACCGATGCGCGCGAATCTTTTGTCTATTTGGCGCCCGAGGACTGCGCCGTAATTCTACAGGGTTAAGAGTGCAAGCTACCGCTACGACAATGGCCTTGCATGTGACGGTTGTCGGTATATTGCGGATGTGTCGTTGTTGCAGGCCACCCTCGGCAAGTCGTACTATGTAAACGCCCGTTGACGCAACTGACCCCCGTTATCGCTGACCGGAGGAATTTCCGGAGTGACCGCGAGAGATCCGAGCGCACCCGAAAAAACAGCCCTGCCGGGTGTCATAGAAGACCGGTATCACGCGCAGCGCGAAATCGGCCGGGGGGGAATGGCCACGGTCTATCTGTGCACCGACTCCCGCAACGGTGCCCGCGTTGCCGTGAAGATCCTGCGGCCCGAGTTGGGAAGCGCAGTCGTCGTAGAACGGTTCCTTCGTGAGATCAAATTCGCGTCTGAGCTCGATCATCCGCAAATACCTAAAGTTCTCGGCTCCGGGGTTGCCGAGGGGATTCCGTATTACGTAATGGAATTCATCGATGGCGAGTCGCTCAGGTCCAGGCTCGATCGAGTAAAGCAGCTCCCGGTGGACGAGGCGATTCGGATTACCGAGCGGATCATCGTGCCGACTGCATACGCCCACTCACACGGAATCGTGCACCGCGATTTAAAGCCCGGGAACATCCTGCTCGCCGGCGATTCCGTTTACGTTCTCGATTTCGGGATTGCGCGCGCGATCGTCGCTTCGACTGACGAAAGCTTGACCTCGACCGGCGTTGCCGTCGGAACTCCGGCGTACATGAGTCCCGAGCAGGCATTGGCCGATCACGATGTCGATGCGAGAAGCGATATCTACTCGCTGGCTTGCGTGACGTACGAGATGATCGCCGGAATGCCTCCCTTTGTCGGAGCGACCGCGCAGGCCGTGATGACGCGTCGGTTCGTCGCCACGCCGCCCCCGCTTCATGAAGTCAGACAAGCAGTTCCGTTGTCTGTGGAGGAAGCGGTACAGAAGGCGCTCTGCCGCGCACCGGCAGACAGATGGCAAAGTGTCGAAGAGTTCGGCGCGGCGCTGCGAGCGACGGCACCGGCATCTACCGGTGAGACTCGCGAGGCGACACTCGATGCTCGTCGGCGGAAGCTCGCAGTCGCCGTAGCTTCAACGGCCGCAGTCGTAGCGGTCGCGGGCGCAATTGCATGGACGATGTTAGCGCGCGACCGCGTGCAGGCTGGGAGAACCGCTCTAGAGAACTGGGACATCACGAAAGCAGAGTCCGAATTCCGCGATGCGATTGCCAGGAGCCCATCGAGTTCGCGCGCGAGGCTTTGGCTCGGACAGCTTCTGATTGTAAAGCACGCTCCATCGAATGAATGGGCACCGCTCGTTCTCAAGGCCGAGGACGCGCGCGCGGATCTCAACCCCGACGAGAGGTTGCGAGTCGACGCGCTCGCGAAGTACGCCGATACTGACAAGCCTGGACGGTGCGACGGCCTCAGGTCGCTCCTCAAACAGCCTGATCGCCTGCATCCGGCTGACTTTACGGTGCCGCTATCTCTTGCCGATTGTCTCGCCTCCGATCCGACTGTTGTCGTCGATCCGGCAAGCCAATCCGGCTATCGTTTTTCATCGAGCTTCGAGGAGGCTGCGTCGCTCTACCAGGGAGTGATTGAACGGAACTCAAGCGTCGGCAGCGCCTTCGCGACGGTTATGCCCAGGCTCAGCGACATCCTCTGGACGCACAAGAGCAAAATTCGCGAAGGGGTTCTGAATGGAAAAAGTGAGGTGAGCTTTGTCGCTTTGGCTGTACTGCTGGGCGACACGATCAGCTTCGTTCCATACATATCGTCGGGGGCTGGCGCGCCTCTGAACGCCGACCCTGATGGCCAGACCCGTCTCGTCGCACGAAATCTTGCGCGGATGAGGTCGCTGACCCTGGCGTGGACAAAGGCAGCACCGGGCGACCCATCAATTCAGGAGGCGCTTTCGGGAGTTCTCGAGGCGTCGGGCAACCTCGATGGCGCGGGAGGCTCTGCACTGGAGAGCATTCGAGCAGCGCGTCTAGCGGCGATTTCCGCCCATAACAACGGAACGGTAGAGTACTACGAAAAAATGCGGCTGGCTTCAGCGAACGTGAGGATCCTGCTCAGGCTCGCCCGGTTTCACGAGGCGCGGCTCCTGGCTGACAGTGCGCTTTCGTGGACATCTTCGACGACGCTGGACGACGATACACAGGCGCTTGCCGACACCCTTGCGTCGGGCCTGCTCGCGCTTACTGGCCGTCTGCATCGGCAGCTGGAGATCGATCAGAAGTATGCATCCGAATACACCGTGAGGGTTGGTA
>JBBQYO010000034.1:0-17702 GCA_038208605.1 Gemmatimonadales bacterium
ATATCTGGAGAGTCTCAAGTGAGCCCCGAACGAACGTCGACAATGAACGATCGACTCGACCTTTCATCTCTTGCGGAGCGCCTCGATCACATCTGGTCGTCTCCAAAGAACCTGTACGGCACGCTTGCGACAGTCGACCACAAAACAATTGGCAAAAGGTATCTCGCGACTGCGTTCGGTTTCCTGATGCTCGGAGGTTTGCTGGCCGGCGGGATGCGGGTCCAGCTCGCCCGTCCTGATAGCAGGCTGCTCTCGCCGGAAATGTATGACCAGCTGTTCAGCATGCACGGAACGACAATGATTTTCTGGTACGCGTCGCCAATTCTCAGCGGGTTCAGCAACTATCTCGTTCCGCTCATGCTGGGCGCCAGGGACATGGCGTTTCCACGACTCAATGCGTTTTCATACTGGACATTTCTGCTGTCGGGCGTGCTTCTCTACTCGAGTGCTCTCGGCGGTGTAATGCCGCATGGTGGCTGGTTCGCCTACGTGCCGTATACCAATGCGCAGTATTCGCCAGACCTCAATATGGATTTCTACGCGCTCGCGTTGTTGTTCCTCGCGATCTCGACTACTGCGGGCGCCATCAACTTCATCGTTACCATCTTCAAGACGCGGTGTCCGGGCATGTCGGTGAGCCGGATGCCCCTTTTCATGTGGAGCACACTGACAGCGTCTGTGTCGATGGTGTTCGCATTGCCGGCACTTTCGGCGGCTCTCATCTTTCTCGAATTCGACAGACGGTTCGGCACACACTTTTACGATCCGGTGCGCGGCGGAAGTCCGCTTCTGTGGCAGCACCTGTTCTGGGTGTTCGGGCATCCGTGGGTATACATCGTGATTCTGCCCGCGACGGGAATCGCTTCGATGATCATTCCGACGTTTTGTCGTCGGCCTGTTGTCGGCCACGTGTACATCGCACTCGCGACGGTGAGCACGGGGATTTTCGGATTTGGTGTGTGGGCACATCACATGTTCGCGACCGGGCTGCCTCCCCTGTCTTCCACTTTTTTCAGTGCCGCGAGCATGTCGGTATCCATTCCGAGCGGGATTCAGATCTTCGCCTGGCTCGCGACGATAACTGCTGCAAGGCGGCATGTACTCGCCACGCCAATGTTGTTCATGCTCGGCTTCATCTGCCTGTTCGTTATTGGCGGATTGAGCGGCGTGATGACGGCATCGGTTCCGTTCGATCTGCAGGCGACCGACACATACTTCGTCGTCGCACATCTGCATTACGTGCTGGTTGGAATAAATCTCTTTCCGGTGCTCGCCGCTTTCTATTACTGGCTTCCAAAGATGACTGGAAGAATGTTGAGCGAGCGGCTCGGCAAGTGGAATTTCTGGGTGTTGTTCGTGGGAGTGAACCTCACGTTTTTTCCGATGCATGTCGTCGGCTTGCGCGGCATGCCGCGTCGCGTTTACACGTATCCGGCGGGAATGGGCTGGGACGCACTCAACATGGCCGAGTCGGTGGGCGCCGCCATCACGATCATTGGCGTTCTGCTGTTCGTACTCAACGTATTGTGGTCGCGCAAGCGCGGGGCAATTGCGCCATCCAATCCGTGGGGCGCCGCCACTCTTGAATGGTCGACGACGTCACCCCCGCCGGATTACAATTTTGTCGTGATCCCTTCGGTGCACGGTCGTGAGCCGCTGTGGGAAGCGCACGACCCAATGCTGGACGCTGCAGGTACGGATGACAAGGCCGATGCAACGGGGCTGCCGCAGTGGCGGGTGCTCGATGAAGGAAAGGAAACTCTTGAAAGCACAGTGCTCGACGGTGATCCACAAGCGGTGCTTCGCATGCCGGAAGACAGTTTGTGGCCGTTGGTTCTCTCACTCGGTCTGACCGCGCTTTTCGCCTCATTTCTGTGGAAGGAACCCGTCGCCATTGCAGTTGCCGCAGCCGTCACGCTCGGTTCGCTGGCAGGATGGCTGTGGCCCACAAGCGCGACATTCCCGCCACCGGCGTCCGCCTCATGACAACAGCGACTTATCCGGAACCGTCCGAGCGCGAGCCGCGCGGGACGCTGCCCATAAGGTTGAGCGGGACCCGCTCCCCCGGCTGGTGGGGAATGATTTTCCTCTGCGCAACCGAGGCAATGCTTTTCGCAAGCCTCCTCGGCGCCTACTTCTTTTTGCGCGGCAGCATCGAGGCATTCAGCGCCGAGGGCGGTCGCTACGTTCCGCTTACGCGGCCGTTGATCATGACCGCGTTACTCGTTTCGAGCAGCGTGACTGCCTGGTGGGGAGAGAAAGGAATAAAGGAAGGCAACTCGAGTCGCCTGAAGATTGGGCTCGCGATAACGTTTATCCTTGGCGCGATGTTTCTCGCGATTCAGTCGAATGAGTACGCGAACCGCGATACGGGCATGACGACGAGCGCGTACGATTCTCTGTTCATCGTGATCACCGGGTTTCACGGAGCACACGTTGCGTTTGGACTGCTGATGAATGCGTACGTGCAGGTTCGTGCGTGGCTCGGGCACTTTGACGCCGAGCGTCACGATGCTGTTTCCAATTCCATCCTGTACTGGCATTTCGTGGATGGAGTCTGGTTGTTTATCCTGGCAGCGCTTTATCTCTCGCCGCGGCTCTTTTAGTCATGGAAGACTCGAGCGACACTGCCGTTTTCGCTGCCGCAATTCCAGCAGAGGCGAGAGCGCGGGTTGCCGCCCCGCGCGGCGCTTCGAATCGCGCGCTGTGGTTCGGAGTGCTGGCACCTCCCGCAGCGTGGAGCACCGATCTGCTGACGAGTATCGCGACGCATCAGGACTTCTGCGCTGCATTTGTCGGTCACGTGTTCAAGCCGTGGGGCTCACTGACTCTGCTGCTTTCGATGTCCGGAATCGTGGCGCTGCTGGTTGCCGTGAGTGCCGGTGTCGTTGCGTGGCGTGCGCATGCGGCGATCGGCTCTGATGACGGACGCGGCAATACCGACATCGACCGACGGCGCTTCATGGCGCGCGCTGGACTGATCGCGTCGGCGCTGTTTTCGTATGGAATTTTTCTGCGGGTCATCGCGCCCTTTGTAGTTCCAGTCACGTGGTGCCGATAGGATGATGGGAAGATGACGATAATCGGAATCGAGCCCGCGGCGTTTTTTCTCATTGCCGCTCCGGCCGTGTGGTATGGAGCTGGTGTGCGGTCACTCTGGAAACGCGGCGGAGTGGGACGAGGGGTTTCGGTAATGCAGGCGGTGTCGTTCGCTGCCGGTATCGCCACGCTGCTGGTGATCTTTTCATCGCGGCTGGACGAAATGGCTGACGCTCTCTTCAGCGCGCACATGGTGCAGCATCTGCTGCTCATTCTCGTTGCGGCGCCGCTTTGCGTAGCGGGCGCGCCCTTGCTTCCGATGTTGATGGCTCTTTCACCGGCGCGTCGGCAAGGTGTCGGCCGCTGGTGGCGCCGACGTACGATCGGCCGCGCGGTGATCCATTTCGGGATGTCTCCGCCGGTAGTCTTCACTGCGCACATGATCGCGCTGTGGTTCTGGCATTTTCCGGCGCCTTATCAGGCAGCGTTGCGGAATCCGGCCATGCACGCGCTCGAACATCTGTCATTTTTTGGCACCGCCCTTCTCTTCTGGTGGGTGGTAGCGACGCCCGTCGGACGGGCTCGGGCGAAAGAGGGCGTCGGCATTGTCATGGTGGCCGGCACGCTGATGCAAAGTGGAGTGCTCGGTGCGCTTCTCATGTTCGCGACTACGCCGTGGTATCCGGCACATGCGAGCGGCGCGCACGCATGGGGAATGACGCTGCTCGAGGATCAGCAGCTTGCCGGGTTGATCATGTGGATTCCGGCAACGCTGGTTTACGTTGCTGCGGCAGCGTGGCTTTTTCTCCGATGGATGCGCCGCGATGAGCGCGCGCTTGTTGCCGGTGTCGTCCTTCTCTCGTCCGCGTGCAGCGGTTCTCCGCCAAACAACCCGGAACGTGTGATCGCGAACGCGGACGCCGAACGAGGAAAGGCCGCAATCATGATGTACGGTTGTGGATCGTGTCATTCGATTCCAGGCATTCGAAACGCGAATGGTATGGTCGGTCCCCCGCTCGATCACTGGGCAGAGAGGCGCATCATTGCCGGCGAAGTACCAAACGATCCCGAGCGCCTGATCACGTGGCTTACCGTTCCCCAATCGATCGAGCCCGGCACGGCGATGCCGAATATGGGCGTCACCGATGGTCAGGCACGCGACATCGCGACGTATCTCTACACTCTTCGCTGACGCGAATGCTTTAATCGCTACCGTGATCCGGAGCCTCGTACGTCTTGAATCGACGGGCTGCCGATGCGGCTTCGACCCCGTGGTTCTTGAGCGGATACGAATCAGTCTCGGGGAAAAAGCGATTCGAAGAGCCGGCAGCAGCGATGCGACGTTGTCAGGGAGATCGTCGCGCAACGAGTCGGACTCGATCAACAGGTATTCGACGGGCTCATCGATGGCCTGCTTCGCTAGTGCAGTGATGGCAGTGCGAATATCGCGCGCGGCAACGGGCCTACCGGCGGCGTAGTCCGAGACGATAACGGCAGAGCTCGCGGGCAGGCTGTTCGACGGTGTCGGAGTCAAGCTCTCAAACTATTATGGGATGCGACTGCAGCGGGCAGTCGGCGGCAGCAACGGACGGCGCAGTCACAAGCATTCATGCCGTGCTATGTCGGACAAAACGGACCAAGAAATGGACCAGGTCCGCTGTTTTTACCGTTGTCTTTCTCTAGCCGGGAGTCATTCAAAGATCGTCGAAGCCAATCTCGCATCCGCCAAATTCCGTCGTTCCTTCGTCCTACGGTTACGCTGAAGCCGGTCGGGCTTCCCGTGCCGACAAGCTAGATAAACGGAGCGGCAAAAGCTTTGCCCGAATTGGCTGGGAGCGACAGATTGAGAGCGACAACGCGGTTCACGACATTACAACTAGTGCTGGAGATCGAGCAAATGCTGCATAGCTTCGAACGCCAACACAATTGGCGGTGAAGTCCAATCTTGCCGAGAGGGTCGACCCTGTTCGCCGGGAGGAGGCACCGACCGGTCGTTGTGGCGACGAAACCGTGGCCGGAAGGTCACCAAAACTTCTCGGGTCGCGTCCGGGAACCGCCTGGACGTGGATGGTGGCTGCTTTGGCTACGCTTTATGTCCTTCAGGCTCTTAGCCCAATCCGGCTTGATAACGACTCGGTCGTAGTCCTTCGCGCCGGCGCCAGGTTGGCAGACGGGCTTCCGGCGGATTTTCCGAACTCGCCTCTGGGTTACTCCATATTCATCGCGGCGCTCGATCGTCTCGGACTCGGAGGGTACCCGGTTTTCGTCCTCGCCAATTGCCTCTTTGTCGGTGTGGCGATTGTCTGCATTGTCAAACTCGATTCGAAGCGCGGCGGGTCAAAGCGGCAACGCTGGTTCGTGCCCTTGTCTCTTCTCGCGTTTCCGGTCATTCGCTACATGCCAATCGCAACGCCCGACACCTTGTTTTTGAGCGTGGCTATGGCAGCCGTTCTTGCGATGAATGAAGCATGCCGCAGTAAAACAATCGGTCGCCGTGTACAGCTCGTGATTCTCGCGCTGATCCTCACGGCGATTGGTATCACGCTGAGGATAATGGGAGTGGTTCTTATTCCCGCGCTGCTAGCGGCCTGCTTCCTTTCCATGGATGGCCGGCTCTCGCTGCACCGCTCTGCTATCCGAAGCTCCGTAACAGTGGCCTTGGCGGCTCTGGCCGTTGTCATGTTTGTAGCTTTCAGGCTAGCCGATTCCTTCCAAAGATACAGCTCGGAAGCTTTTCTCGGCTACATCCACGAGAGCGCGTGGCGAGCGATGGGAAACCGTGCTACCGAAAATCTTGAAACGATCGGCGGTTTGGTACTCAATCTGCCCCAGGCTCGCTTCGGGGCGTTCCTCTGGTGGTTCCTGGCTGCCGGAGCCGCCGGCGTTGCGGTTGTTCTTGGCGTGGTTCGGGTCGAGCGTCCGCGAACGCCAGCAGGCGTGTATCTCGCGACGTCAATCGTGCTTCTCATCCTCTGGCCTTACAACACGCCCCGCCTTTGGCTACCCATTGTGCCCCTTCTCATCGCCTACCTCGAATCCGCGCCTCTTAGATTCACTCCGGGTCCCGTGTCCAGGTGGATGATGCGCGGTTATCTGGCGTGTTTCGTTGCAGCGGGACTCGTGTCGCTTGCGTACACGACGCGCATCACGTTCTCCGGAAAGGATTTTCCTAAGGTTTACGGGCTAGCCGGCGGCATGTCCGCGCCTGATCCGAGGACTGGCAGAGTCGACGAGTTGCACAATGAAAGAGCCCGCGCGCTGATGCGACGCTATGGCCACACATTCTAGACCCCGCAGAAAAACCCCAAGCGTGCGAGTTACGAAGGTGATCGAGGTCGTCTCACCTGGGTGAAGAGATTCTGGTCAACGACAATGGCGATCATGCTTCATCGGTACCGGTGCGGGACCCAGCGCTCGCCTTGCCATGACGGCGACCGCTGCCGGCTTCAAGTGTATCGCGTCAACAAAATCGGAGTCAGCCACCCCTGCACGCAGGGGCGAATAGGAGCCTGAAACACTTACGCCCGTTTCGCCGGCAATTGATCGAATCTCGTTCTCGATCTCATCCAGTGACACGAATTTTTCATTGTTGTTCATTGGTGGAAAAACGCGAGGGTGATATGGCATGAGGACGATAAGGGGCTGAGCTCCCTCCTTCCGCATTAAGCGCAAGAGAAGAGAAAGCGCTTCTCGCTGGGCTGCGGTTACGCTGATGAAGCCGCGAAACCCGTAATGAGGATGAACGGAAAGAAATTTTCTGACATCTACTCGAGTCTCGTCGGAAGAACGCTGCCGATATTGCGCACCGTATGTTATCGCTCCGTCGCTAAGTCGCGTGCGACCGGCGTTGAACCGCGCATGCGTGATATTCGGCGGCTGTGAGGGCAACGAGCTACCGTAGAAAGCAACAGCTGCCGAGCGACCGACATACCCGGGAGACGCCATCAGGTGCAGTCTCGAGCTCAGTTCGGCAAAGGTTCCAGAACGGATGGATGGCAAACGAAGGTCCTTCCTGATAGCGGAAAGATCGCGCCATTCCGATAGCCATCCTTTTTCGTCGAAAGCCTCGTTCAGCATCCATGGATCGACATCGATGAGAATCGAGCGAGGCACTAATCTTCGCCTCCGATAGAACTGGTAGATCGTGAGTATGTCGTTCAAGGACGCATTGCTGACGCCGTTGTTGATGAGATTCCGGCCAGCGTCGTCCGAGCTGAGGGTCATGATGCGACTCGAGCCGAATATGGCGAGTGGCGGCGGGCAGACCAGGCTGTCAATGAACTGCTGTTGCAGCATACGCTCGTCGATCTCACCGGTGCGAATGACGTTGTAGCCGGACACAAGGTAATGGGCGATTCGCGCCGAATACTGGCGGGAATGAAACCTGTGGTCGGGATCAACCGCGACGCTAACGGCCGAGCCGAGCAGAACAGGTGATGCCAGTGCGAGGAGTTTTAAATAGATGCGAGCCCCGTCTGCCGCCGGCGTGCGTTTGGCTTTCACGGCCTTACTTTAACAAACGAATGCCACGGCAGCCAACGAGGGCTGAAGAATCCGTTACTCCAATCGTCTCAGGTCGATAAGGTCCCGAACAATCTGGTCGCGAATCCGGCGAATCTGTGCACAACCGATTTCCGGATACGGCCTGCTCGACGTGTCAGAGAGGATGTCGATGTTCGCCCACGGAAGCTCCTCGAGCATCGACGAGAGGCGCGCTCTGGATTCGCCAGCCAGCTTGCGCGCGGCGGGGTTCAGACTGAGACCGGCATCGGTCATTGCCCGATCAAGAGTCGTCAGGTACCGAAGATCCATCAGGCCATCGGCCATTCCTCGCCATTGAAGCGTGGGAATCGGACCGCGCCGAGCCGGGTAGGTGGCCATGTGATCCTTGAACTGACGGCCAAGGTGGTCCTGGTGGGTCAATGGCTCCCATGGATCAAAGTCATCGAACGGCGAATAGGGGAAAGCCGGAAGGTGCTGATAGCAGTAGGGTGATATTCCGTCAGCGCCGCTCTTCCAGAGCATGAATCCAGCGAGCAGACGGTGCACGAGCGGTTTTTCCATGTGAGCCTGCCAGTAGTAGTAGACATCGCCCTCATGCCCATCCAGAAAATTCATTGAATCGCGATTGAATGGCGCGTAAATGCTCACCACGTCCGGTCGGCCACCGAGTGCCGCGTTCTGGTTGAACTGCTCCGCCGTTCTCCGATTAACTATCGATGCCATGGTTCGCGCACCAGCGTTTTTTGCTTCGCCGATGGCGGCTATGTGAAGCTCGACTCGCTCCGGCCCGTGAGAGTCGATCTCGTCGCTCACGTAGGCGATCGGCTTCAGTCTTCCAAAATCGACGGCGGACCAGAGGCGATCGCTGAATCCGTCCAGAACTACGTCGCCGCAAAATCCTGCAGCCTGGGCCATATCGACCGCGTCCTGCAAGAGCCGGGGGTTCGTTTCGAATAGTGACAGGCTTCGGAATCCATGTTGACGGATGTCTCTCAGCTGAGCCTGAAGGACCCTTGGGGCGACGTAGTGTTGATCATCATGGCAATTCAACGTTCCCCTGTACCAGAGCATCGTATTCTGCACCGGCTCGGCGAGGGTGAGGTCCAGCACCTCGATTCGAAATGCTGTTTCCATCCGATTTGACCGGCTCGCCGTGTCGCAGGCTACTACGCTGCCTTCGTACGTCCCGGGACGAGCATCGTCCAAACCGCGAACCGAGATCCATATCTGTTTCGTTGAGCCTGAGGTGATCGAGGTTCGCACCGCGCCGTCGAGCCTCAGATCCGGCGGGCGATACCTGTTGCCCGACCAGTGAGCATGAAAAGGAGACGCGCACCGGCGACGATATCCGTCGCGCAGGGAGACACGATCGTCCTTCAGGAGCAACTCATCGACCTCGACTGGATGCGACTGAAACAGTCCAATACCTGCCTGTCGCCAGCGGTGAACGACGTGCAGGTCGACGCAGCCCGGAAACCGGTTACCGGTCGAATCCTGTAACGGCGAGACCGACACTTCCAAGTCGCCAGTTGCGGACTGCGCGGCAATTGAAAAAGAATGAGATGCTACTTCGCCGCGCGCCACAGTTATCGTAAGTTGCTGCGTCACTTCCCCAGGCACAGGATCGTAGGGAAAGTGCGAAAGCGCAGAGAGTGGCTTCATTTCAGCCTGATGGAGATCAGCATATGTCATCCGCGGCCGATTTTACTGGCCTGAATCCGGATATCCTGTGGCGAGTTGTTGGTGATGAGGCTCTATTACTCGACACGATTTCCGGAAATTACTTTTCAATGGATCCAGTCGCTACCGAAATCTTCGTCAAGCTCAACGACGGGACGGAACGCGACGCAATCGCGTCTGAAATCAGCATGAAATATTCAGTGACAGAAAAGAGGTCATCCGACGATATCGACGACCTCATGTCGGAACTTAGAGATGCCGGAATATGGAGGTAGGAAATGGATGAGAAGAGCACGGAGCCGGTGGCAACGCAATCCACCAGCGCTTATACAAAGCCGAAGCTTCGAAGGTACGATCAGATCGAACAGGTGAAGCCCTACGGTCCGAGCGAACGCAAGGCGGGTTGAGCCGGGCGACCGCTGCCTGACGCCGGCGACAGCCCTATGCTGCAACCAGCTCGAGGACTTCGGATTCGAGAAGCTCTCCGACAAAAACGTCGAGATCGCTCGTCGCCGTAGCAACGTCGACATTGTAGACAGCAGCCATTCCACTGGCTATCTCGACTCTGGACTGACCTAGAGCCAGATACCTCCAGATCAAGTCTGCGGAGCCCTCGAGGACGATTCGCGAACGAGAAGGGTTATGAACGACAATCGATGAGCTCTGGTCGGGGAACCAGTAGATAGCGTCGAGCGAAATCCGAATCGTCCTGGTTTCCGTCCATTGAAACCAGCTCCGCGTATCGATTGACGTGTGAGGCAGAGGCGCCGATGCTGCAGTCCGCGTTACACCGATCGCGAGACGTGCGGACTCATATTTGTAGCCGGCCCAGTACCGGACTGCAATTCGCGATCGGTCGCCGCCATTGCCCCACATCATCGCCGGCCTGAATGCGTTCCGGGCGCCGAGAGGCAGGTAGCGACGCGCCAGAACCGCAGCGCCGCGTCCCTGGACCCAGGATTTCCGCACAAAAGACTTCCATGTGTCGCCGTTCCAGTGAATCACAGCAGCACCGTCACAGCTCACGAGCAGATAGCCGCACAACACAACTTTCCATGCCAGATCGACGTCCTCGCATGCGGGAAGTGACTCGTCGAATCCACCTGCAAGGTCCATCGCATCGCGCCGGTACATGCAATTTCCGCTGAGGATCCACGGATAGATGTTCTGCGTTCCCTTGACAGTGTCGTCGAGCACACGGCGGTTATCGGTCATCTCGCTTGACTCGAGATGGCGCTGTACACGAGCATTCGCCGCGGTGTTCTGAATTTTTGCCTGTGCTCCACCGACGCGGCGGTCATCGAGACACGCAGACATCGCGCTGATCCACTGCTCATTGGCAATGCAGTGACCGTCGAAAAAAGCAACGAGCTCGCCTGAACCTGCTTTGACCGCCCGATTCCTTGCCGCTGCAGGACCTTTTCGTGCCTCGTGCAACAATGTCACCGGATATCGGGTCGCCAGCGCTATTGTCCCGTCGGTCGACCCGTTGTCGACCACAAAAATGTTCACCAGAGAGGAAGGATAGTCCTGTGCGAGAAGTGACTCGAGACACGCTCCGAGCTTCGCAGCCTCGTTGCGCACTGCGATAACGACATCAACCGTGGGTCTCGAGCTTTCGACGTCGGGTCTTCCGCCGATCACCAGGCGAGCTGTCCAAGTATGTCCGGCAGTGATTCCAGGTGATGATCCGCGAACTCGAGATTCAAGGTGCGAGCATCTCGCATCAGCGAAGTGATTACATCGAAGCTGAAAGCCGCGTGCTCCTCGAACAAGTTTTTCTGGGCCGACAAAGCGGCCGGCCTGAATACGGTCATCGCTTCCGCCAGCAAGGCGCGTGTCGCATGCGATTTGCTGGATTCTACAAGTCGAACCCTGGAAACGGATTGTCTCGACAACTGCACGAAATGCGTTACGGGTTTTGGCTCGCGCCACATTGCGCTCGGCTGGATTGTCGAGACCGACACGTTGTATTTGCCTCGATGATCGGGCCCACCGGTGGTGTGCTCGCGAAGTCCTGGAATGAGGTCGAGAGTTTCATTCGTAGCATGAGCTGAGTCGAGCGAGGACAGTGCGAATGACACTCCGCCACGATGGGTGAAAAGGGCCGTGTCGTCAGAGAGGAGGGTGTATCCGCCTGCCATCAAGCGAAGCGCGGTCGTGCTCTTTCCTGCGCCGCCGGGCCCCGCGAGCATCAGGGTCACATCGTCCTTTCGAACAACAGCGGCATGGAGGGACTTCAGCTGAAAAAAAGGAAGGACAAAACTCTGCATGATTGGCTTCACCACCAGGGGCAATGCCGCTTCAGGTGACATCTCGTCATAACGTCCGCCGATGTTCATCCTGATCGTGCCGGCGACTGGATCGAACTCGGTCCGGCTCTGGAATTCGCCACGGCACTCCGAGTAGAAGCGACCGTCGCGATAGAAACACATTCCCCCGCAAAGCGGAATCTCCGCGAAGGTCCCGGTGCAGTGCGTGATTTCCTTCAGGTCGAGCGAATCCGCAGCACTCGCGCGTTCAACCTCGATCGAAAGGTTGCGCCTGTGCGACGGAAATACGCCTGTCAGATCGTTCGACATGTAGAGGCGATCCGGCCAGTTCCCGAAGTCGATGCTGCGGCTCCTAATATCTAACTTCAGCCAGTGCAGCAGCATGGGTCACGGGGGAGCTTGCCAGCGGATTCAGGAGGCGCTGGAGGTATTTGCGCTCGGGAGTCTCCGCAAGATGAATGACGAGAGCGCAAAGGTCATATTTTGCCTTGAAAGCGTCATGGTACTGGGCGCGGGCGTTGGATGAGTACTTCCCCAGACTTACCTTCAGCGCAGACAACTCTTCCATCTGTGCCGCGTCCGGTGGGGCCGCAGCTATCTCGGTCACGATATGCCGGAGACAATCGCTCAGCCGCTGAAAGTCGCGGAAAATCTCGATGGGAGTGAGTGATCCGTTCTGCTCTAGATCATCCAGCATCCGCTTCATTTCGCCCGCATCTATCGGTCCGGCACCTTTGTAGGTGAAATCGATATCGCGGACTGCAACCATGAATAGTTCCGCCGAAGTGTCCCAGTCATACCAATGTTCCATCGTTGTGTCACCACCCCGCACAAGACGCTCCGCAAGACCTGGATCGCTCAGCACAGCCCGCAGCTTGTCCCGGAGGTCCGCGGGATCGTTGGGATTAGCGAGCAGCAGATTGATACCATCCTTGCCATAGTCATCCACTCCCAGTGTACGGGTTGAAACGACGGGGATCCCACAGGAGAACGCTTCAAGCGCAGGCAATCCGAGCCCTTCGTACCATGAGGTGCAGCAGTATGCGTCACATGAAGCCATGATCGCGGCGACCTCAGTCTCATAAGGGCAGAAATGAACCTCTTTTCGAAATGTGTAACGATCGAAGAGTTTTCTGCCTCTGTCTTCCTGAGTAATGAGCACGAGCTCCAGCGGAAATTCCCCCGACAACATCTCGAGGGCATCGAAGCCGTCGCGCATTCCCTTGTGAGGCAGTAGGTAGTTGCCCACGAGCAGGACACGCTTGACGTCGGACCGCCGCCGGATTGTCTGACGCTTGAAGTTGTTTTTGTTCAGCGCCACCGGCATCAGATACGCCTTCTTGCTCACATGTTCCCTGACGAGGCGCACGATCGACTTCGACGTCGCAATAATCGGTACCGGCAACGCGTAAAGCGCCCTGAACGCCGGTGACTCGGCCAGGAAAGACTCGAAAGTGCTCTCTTGTGAGTAATGAAAACTCTCGTAGTCCTGCGCGAGGAAAATGCAGCGAGCGGATCGGAGGTATGGCAGCACCATGGGAATCAACACCGCATTCGACACGACCACGAAGTCATACCTTGTCATGTCGATGTCCGAAATGTCTTTCGCATCGATCAAATGCGCATTCGGTTTGCACCATTCTGGAGGGCCGGCATACGAGAACACCTCGACCTTGTGTCCAAGCTCCAGCAACTTGTCGGCAATGGTAAAGACAACCTTTACTCCTCCCCCGAGCTGGGTCGTGGGGATGCAGAACAAAAACCGGAATTGACGGTCGGTCACGGCCATCCGAAGTGGCTGGTGGGGGAATCTGTCAGGATGCTGCTCCGCTTGGCAGGAAGGGCGATCCGCTAAATTGGCTTTCCTCTCGAGCGGACGCGTAAAATAACGATCGCCGTGCTTCCCGGAAAATGATCACTGCCTTGACCGCCGACACAGGCGCCGACCTCATTCGCCTCCGGCGCTGGGCGTTGACCACGCTTCGCGCCGGGGCAACTGTGACCCCTGATCGGGCGGATGCCGCAGTGGCCACGATTCCACTTTCGAGCTGGACGATGTTTTTCATCCTCGAGCGCTGCGCTTCGCCGTTGCTTGCCTCTCTTGTGAGGAGCGGAAGACTGTCCGGCTTCCCGGATGGCATCACCCGCCTGGTAAAAGCTGAAGCGGCGAGCGAAA
Source organism: Gemmatimonadales bacterium (assembly GCA_038208605.1). Taxonomy (GTDB): domain Bacteria; phylum Gemmatimonadota; class Gemmatimonadetes; order Gemmatimonadales; family Gemmatimonadaceae; genus UBA4720. Next base: position 13,672 of record JBBQYO010000034.1, read on the forward strand.
CCAGGAATGTGCTCCGGGCTGAGAGGGACGCGCGCTGGATCGGCGTTCTCGCTGAGAGCGGAGGAGCGAAACCAATTGCGTTAAAAGGTGTTCTTGCAGCGCTCGCGGGAGCGTCACCGCCACTGCACCTCTTCGACATCGACATTCTCCTGTGTGACTCTGATTCGACTGTTCTTTCGACGGCGCTCGCGACAGCAAACTTTATCGCGGCGCCACAAAACGAGCCCCATCACGTGTACTGGCGCCCGCCAGTCGGGCGGATGCCAGTCGAGCTTCATCGAACCATCAATGCCGATGGTTCCAGCGTGGATTCTGGATTGTTCTGGCGAGCCGTGCCGATTCCGGAAGCGCCGGGGCTTTACCGCCTCGCCTACTCCGACCAGATGCTCCATCTTCTGCACCACTCGCTCGTGCATCACAGCGACCGCCATATTCGAATTCGTGATTTATTGCTGATAGAGTGGCTTGCGGCGCGGATGTCCACCGACGAAAGGCGCGAAGTAGATCGGACGCTGGCAGCATCCTCTCATGGGAAAGCGTTTCAAACCCTGCTTCGTTTCGCAACGAGCGATGACGTGATGGATGACCCTTACGAACACGAAGCGATTCTGTTTTTTGCCGCCACTCTGCTGGAGCGCGATTGGCACTTCTGGACTGGCGGCCCGGCGCCGGCCTGGCACAGAGCGGCAGCGATCGCCGCTGGACGTACTTCCATTGCCGGACTCACCCGTCCCGGGTCTCGCCATTCAATCTCCGTCGGCCGCGTGGTTCGGACGTTCCACTATCTTGCCAGCGCAACTGTGTGCTCTCCGGTGCTGCTGATTGCGCGACGTGAAGTGAGACGTCGACTGAGTGCGCCTCCCTCCAGCATGTAGACAGTATCGGCTTCCTCGATTACCGGCTGATCGTGCGAAACTATAAGCACGGACATCTGCGGCGAGGCGTTCCTGATGTTGCGAAGAGTGGCCACGAACTCGCCTGTATCGAGATGATTGGTCGGCTCATCCAATATCAGGAGGGCCGGCTGATGGATTAGTGCGCGCGCCAGGCCAATCCGCTGCCGCTCGCCTCCCGACAGCGTGTGTCCTTCGTTGCCGATCAACGTTGCAACGCCAGCCGGCAGTCTGGCGAGGAGGTCCTCGCCCCCCACGGTTTCCAGAGCTTTCACAACCGCACCGTCAAGGACGTCTGCGCGCCCATAAGCGACATTCTCGGATACCGTACCAGCGAAAATCACAGGATCCTGCGGCAAAAGGCCGATTCGGCTCAGCAGGTCGTTCAGTAGAATGGCTTCATACGGGCGGTTGTCGGCGAGAAGATTTCCCGAATCGGGCCGCTGCCAGCCGAGCAGCAGATGGACAATCGTCGTCTTGCCGGCTCCATTGGGCCCGTGGAGCGCGACGAAATCACCGGGCCCGATGTCGAGATCGATTCCGTCGAGCAGCGAAATGTCATCGTAGCCAAAGCGAACGTTCGCCATGCGAACTCCGCCACGGAAATTGAATCTTTCCCTGCCCGAATAAGGGGGGTGGAGAGACAGCTGAAGAAAGTCGTCGATGTTACCGAGGGACCGGTTTCCAGCGAAGACGGTCGGCAGCGCACTCCAGAACGTGTTCATTGCCCCCGCGAAGAGCACAGCTGCGACATAAAACGACGCGAGATCGCCGAGGGATGATTGACCTCGGGATACCATCACTCCGCCAGCGGCGAGTACGACGAGCATCACGAGAGAGACCACAAGCGTTTGAATCGCGCCATAGGCTGATTGGAGCCATGCCATGCGCCCACTCGTCTCACGCAACGCCGACATAGCTCCGTCCTGTCGAGCCATCTCCCCTCGTTCGGCAGCCGATGCGCGCGCAAGATCCATGGTTCGCAGGGCGAACAGCACACCGGAGCTGAATCGCTCGAATGCTCGGCGGAAGCGGTCGGTCAGGTCGCGCATACGTCCGGCAAGCAGGCGATGGACAGCGTAGAGAACTGGAGCCGACGTCGCAACGATAAGGAAGAGTGGAGGACTGACCCACAGGAGAATTGCTGCCAGCGCCCCGGTTGTGAGTGCCGATGGAATCAGGAGTGCGACCAGCGCGTTACTCATCACGTCGACTCGCTCCGTCTCCTGAACGATCGTCGTATGCAGCGCCGCCGGATCCGACCGTTGAAGCCAGGCGTAGGGAACGCCATAGAGCTTTTCCAGCAGTGCCCGCCGCATTCGCTGAATGGCGAGCTTTGTAGTGTCGAGAGAGAGCTTTCGGAGCAGAAGAGAGGACGCCGTCGAGAGCAACCGCAGGACGCCCAGCACAATCACGATCTCAACGATGCGGTCAATCCGACGATTTCTGATTGCATCGTCAAACAGCGTTCGAATCAGGACAGGAACGGGCACGACCAACCCAAGCTCGAGCACAGCGACAAAAATTGCGAGCAATACCCATCCGCCGGATCCGGCATAGAAAGCAGCGTAGCGCCGCCAACGATTCGTCACGACGAGTACGCCTCCAGGCACCTCTCCACTACAGCGCTCCATCTATAGTTGTCGACCATGTGCAGCCTTGCCTTCCTGCCCATCGAGCGGGCTTCCGTCCGGTTATCGCAAATCCACTCGAGTCGCGCGCTCAGCGCTTCCACATCACCGGCCGGAACAACAAAGCCCGTTTCGCCGCTCACCACGACTTCAGGCATTGCACCAGCATCGCTGCATATCGCGGGCAGTCCGGCAGCCATGCCCTCGAGAAGAGTCTGACCGAGAAGTTCGGGAGCAAAGCTCGTCTTTCCGTACATGTCGCGGTACACGCTTGGAAGCACAACACACGACCCGAGTCGATACGCGTCGGGCAGATCCGAGTCTTCAAGATCGGTGACAAATGAGACTTGCCTGCTCGCGGCGAGCGCTGTCAGGTCGCTGAGGTAGCGGGGATCATACGGCCGGCCGATCACGTTCAGCTTCATCCGCGCAGGAAGCGCCCTGATGAGCACGTCTATCCCTTTATGCGGGAGAATTCTTCCGACAAATATTGCCATGGGAAACCCGGGGCTCTGTAATGCCGGCGTGAACCTGGTGGAATCCACGCCGCCGGAGATGACCTCACCCTCCGATGTTATCTGAGAGAGTATCTGACGGCTGAACTGGCTTATGTAGAGCCACCCGTCGAATGTCAATTCGTTCGACGCATTGCCGCGATAGCCCGCTCCTCCACCCAGATCAGTGGCAAAAACCCTCCGCGCCGTTCGCCGGCAGAACTCTGCCGCCATTGTCGAAGCGGTCGTGTAGATCTGATGGCAGTGCACGACGTCAGCTTCCGCAAGACGGTCGAATAGCGCAAGCGAGAACCTGTCATTCTCATCGTTCCGAACCGGACGCGCGCCGCCGATAACGTCGATTCGGAGTTTCCCGTCGAATCGTGTCTCATCGTCGGGGCCAAACGTGACGATGCGAGTGGGCGTCACCTCAGCCATGTGTCGGGCAAGCTCCAACGCGTAGCGCTCCGCTCCCCCGATCACTCCAATGCGTTCGTCAAATAGCGCCGGAACTACGTGCGCCACACGTGGATGAGACATTGCGCTCAGGAATTGGACTGTCGCTACTTCGGCGGGAACGGTGGTCGAAAATAGGGACTTCGAGTCAGGGCCGCAAACGGTCTACCCTTGCCGGCTTCCTCTGCCACCTCTCACGGCATCCCACGATAGCGGAACACGAACGGCGCCCGAGAGCGCCGTAAGTCGTGCAGTCAATTGAAGTTGCCCCTCCAGGTTTCGAACCTGGACTCTCCTGATCCAGAATCAGGCGTGTTGCCAGTTACACCAAGGGGCAGAAGAGCCGTGTCGCCAAGCTACGGGACGGCTCTTCGAAAGTAGTTAATGAAGGCGCATAGATCAATCCGCGGAAGCACCTGTGTCAAACACCATTAGAAATGTCCCCACTCTTACACCATTAGAAATGTCCCCTTGGGTTTGTTGTTGAAGAGAGATCCTAAACGTCATGTTGCAGGGGTTACATCAGCGGCTGCCCGGCGAAGCCGGGCGAGCTCTGC
>JBBQYO010000035.1:0-17658 GCA_038208605.1 Gemmatimonadales bacterium
TTTCGTTTCGCCACTTCGGCGCCGCAGTCGGTGATCAGTCCGTCGATGAGTGTGACATGCGCGCCGAGCTCGATGCATTCGACGATATTCGCGCGCGGCGTATCGCGGGGCATGAAGAGATGCGCTTCCATTCCGGCTCGCGCGGCGTACGCAGCGAGCGCGCCTGCAGCATTTCCAGCGGAAGGAGCTGCAACTTTTTTCACGCCTAGCTCTTTTGCCATCGATACGGCGGCCGACATACCCCGTGCCTTGAAGCTTCCGGTCGGATTGAGGGACTCGTCCTTGATGTAGAGCTCGTCGATTCCGGCTGCTTTCCCGAGCCGGTGCGCCCGAAGGAGAGGCGTCCATCCCTCGCCAAGCGTGACGACGTTGTCGTCGGAGCTTACCGGCATGACTTCGCGATACCGCCACATGCTCGACACCCGTCCGCGGAGTGACTCACGTGTGAGCGACTTCGCCGCGCGCTCGAGATCATAGCGAACGAGAAGCGGCTTGCCGCATTTCTCGCAGAGGTTGTGCAGACGGCCGGCAGCGAACCGGGTGCCGCACGCGGCGCATTCGAGGTGCGTGACGTTGCTCATATGTGGGGCTAAGTTACGCGATCACGTCCGCGTTCGCCGCAACCTTGAACCCGCCTGGCTTCGCGGCTCCAGCGCATTCAATTGATCTCATATCGTGGCATTCTCTAACCCGCTGGTTTTTCTCGCAGCCGTTGGCCTGGTGGCGGGTTTCATCGATGCGATTGCCGGAGGCGGAGGGCTCATCGCCCTGCCGGCGATGAGCCTGATCGTAGGGCCCGGAACCGAAGCGATCGGGACAAACAAGATCGCTTCCCTTGCTGCGGCAGGAATTGCCTTTCTCGTTTACTGGCGGCGAGGGCATGTGCAGTGGCGCGACAGCATTCTGTTCACCGTCGCCGTTGGCACCGGCGCATTCGGTGGCAGTCTCGTGGGGCCGCATGTACCACGCGCGGCGTTTCCATGGCTGCTAGCTGCAACGTGTCCCGTGATTCTCTACTTCGTGTGGAACAAGGATCTGTGGGTGTCGCGCGCGCAGCACTCGTCCAGGCATTCTCCGCTCGCGGTAGTCTTATCCGGCGTTATCGTTGGTTTCTATGACGGAGTCTGGGGGCCAGGCGGCGGAACGTTCATGTTTCTCGCGCTTCTCTACTTCGCTCGTCTTCCATTGCTAGCCGCGCTGGCAGCCTCGAAGCTCGCCAATTCGGCGGCAGCATCAGTGGCGCTCGTCAGTTATGGAATGGCGGGCCACGTACACGCCAGGGAGGGATTGCTGCTCGCGGCCGGAATGCTGACTGGCGGCTTTTTCGGCGCCAACCTGGCGAGTACGAGAGCCTCGCGAGTCGTCCGACCGACGCTTCTCGTGATAGTGCTGCTGCTTGCGGCGCGAGTCATCGTCTCGTACGCGTAGACGATGCGCGATGCAGTCAGGCTCGTTCTCGCAACACTCGGAATTCTTCTCATCACGGTGGTGCTGGACTGGAGAGCGCGCAGGTAGTGTACGCTGGTCACGTGGGCGTCGCACTTGGTGCGAAGGGATTGAGAGAGAGGCTGCCTCTCTGGCTGTTGATAGTCGCAAGCCAGCTTCCCGACTGGACTGATGCGACTCTTTGCCTCGCTGGAATCAGGAATGCAACTCCAGGCATGCTGTCGCATTCATTTCCTGCGATCGGAATCCTGACACTCGGTGGCGCGCTCATTTACTTCGTATCGACGCGCGACACGACCGGATCCGCTTTCATTGCAGCACTCGTCGTATCACATGCGCTCGGCGATTACATCACCGGCCTCAAGCCGACATGGAGCGGCGGCCCGATGATCGGGCTCCGCCTTTATCAGCATCCGTATATCGATTTCGCGTTTGAGGCGATTGTCGTTCTGGCGGGATGGATGATCTACCGCTCTTCCCTCCCGCGCGACCGCCGGACTTCCAGATACACCGTGTCGATGCTCGGCGTGCTCCTTGCTCTCCAGCTTCTGGCGGACATTGTATTTTCGATGTCGCCAGGCCTCAAGAAGTGTTGAGCCGCGCCCCGTTTCGACCTGCTTAAACCCTAACAACGCAACGCTGACTACCAATGGCAACAGATCAATATCACGAGCCGCCCGAAGAGCTTTCCGACAAGACGCGCACGCTGGCGCGAATGTTCACCGGACTGATCGAAGAATGTGAAGCGATCAACTGGTACGAGCAGCGAATGTCCGTTGAGAAGAACAAGCAGGCAAAGGCGATCATCAAGAATGCGCAGAAGGAAGAGTTCAAGCACTTCGGCATGAGTCTCGAGTTTCTGATGCGGCAGCTTCCGGATTTTCAGGCTACGCTCAAGGAGATTCTCTTCAAGCCGGGCGATATCGTCGAGCACGGTGAAGAGGCGGAGGACGCTGTTGATTGATTCGCTCCCGACGCGCGACGACGCGCTGGCGATCGTTCACGAATACACCGCAAGCGATTCGCTCAGAAAGCACATGCTGTCAGTGGAGGCTGCGATGCGTGCGTACGCGGCGCATTTCGGCGAAGATCCGGAGCGGTGGGGTCTTGCCGGTCTGGTGCATGACTTCGACTACGAGCGCTTCCCGAACGAGACGCACTCACCGACCGATGAGCATCCGGCCGCGGGAGTGCGGATTCTCAGAGAGAAAGGATTTCCAGAGGACATACTGACCGCGATGCTTGGCCACGCGACTTACAGCGGAGTGCCTCGGGAAACGAAAATGGCGAAGGCGCTATTCGCTGTGGACGAATTGACGGGCCTCATCACTGCGACGGCGCTGGTGCGTCCGAGTAGAAGCGTGATGGAGGTGGAGGCCAGGTCGGTACGGAAGAAAATGAAAGACAAGGCATTCGCTCGCGGTGTCAGTCGTGACGATGTCATCAACGGTGCGGCCGATCTCGGTGTCGATCTCGACGAGCACATCTTTTTCGTCATCGCGGCGATGCAGGGTGTCGCGTCTTCGCTCGGGTTGGCCGGAGTTTAGAGCTTTGAGTCTCGAGCTGTTCCGGCGCTAGGTCGGATGGGAGAGTGTCTCCTTCGCGCGCCCATCCTCCATGCAGTCATCATCTCCACATCAGTAACGTCCTGATACCAAACCCGAAGCGGCGCGGCCGCATCGCTGCACCCGGACGGCGATTGCCAAGCGCAGATTCCGACTCGACGGGAGTTGGCGCGAGTGTGATGGACGAGGGCCGCGACGCCACCGCTCGTTTTTCGGTATTGGGACGCGAGGTGCGCGACCGGCCCGAGCAGATTCCCGTCCCACCTGTTGCTGAACCGAGCCGCTCGGAAGCGGACTAGTCCATCACGAACTCACGCCGGAACGCGACGTCGAAGGAGAAAGTCTTGCGCTTGGTTTTGGCTTCCATCACCGTCGCAATTCGCTCGAGCCGCGCAGGTATGCCCATGATCTTTTCCTGCGCCTTGCGGCCGGCGTCATTCAAGTCGTCGAGCTTGTCGATCGCCCAGAACTTGATCTGCTCCTCGACGATCTTGAGATAATCTCGCGGCCCATAGATTCCCGCTCTCCTCACGACATCCGCCAGCTCGCGAAAGTGCGGCATGTTGACCCCCGGCATTTCGATCGCCGGCATAACCTTGGCCGCAGACTCGAGCGCCTGGTTCGGATCGCGTGCAAGAACTTCCTTGAACACCGTTCGATAGAACGTGTAATGCCGGGCTTCTTCCTTCGCGACGTTCGCGAGCACAGTTCCAATGAGCGGCTCGAACTCAGAAGCCTGCTTGCCGGTGTTCGCATGCGATATCTGCGTCGCGCGCTCCTGAAGCGAGGTGTACACGAAAACGCGATACGGATCGCGATCCCAGTCAGGAGCGAAGCCCGCGCGGAGATAATCGAACTGCATTTTCTCGACGACGACACGGTCGAATACCTGGGCGTCGCGGGTGTAATCGTGAAGAATCAGACCGTGTCTGTCCTCTTCCGCCGTCCAGAGATTCGTCCAGTGCTGCCAATGGCTTTCATTGCCGAGATACACTGCGAGGATGCGGTGAAAATGGGGAAGCCCTTCCTCAGTCAGCAGATTCAGAGCGAGCGCTACACGCGCGGGAGCGCTGATTCCCTCCGCACGCTTTCTCAGCTCGCGAATGTGATGATCGGGATCGGTGTCGGGTGCAGCGTCGAGAATCTCGGACGGAAACCACAGTACCCGTTTCGCTTCGTGCTGCACCATGAGCTCGGCAACGACGGCTTCGAGATCGGCAAGAACTTCGATTTTCGACAGCATTTCAACGTCCGCGCTAATCAGTGTCACGTCGGATTCGGGGCTTGAGTTAGGGCATGAATTGCCGAATGCTGTCCCCGGGGGGACCAGCATTCCGATAACATATCGCTCAGGGGGGAAAATGCATGAACCACGCCGCGCCACCAGTCGGATTTTCCCTTAAGGAACATAAGTATCCCCCGTCCTGACTGAGAGGCTCCGGAGATACTTGTCGAGCGTGGCAGTGTGGCCCATAACGTATCTCGAAACGAAGCGGAAACAGGATTGTAGACCTCTCCATTCTCAGTGATCGTGATTCTCGTTCCCGACGCCTCAGGAGCGAGCCGGTAGTCCCAGCTTCCGCCAAACGGAAGCCCCTTGTCAGTGAAAAGAGTGACAAAATGAAGCGGAGCGTCGGACGTCGTCGCCTCGTACGAAATCTTGTCCCTGCCCGATACTTCCCGCCAGGCGGCGTGGCCACCAGCGGATGGAAGGATTTCGACTGACTTAACATCAGAGCGCCATGACGGATACGATGATACGTCGGTAATCAGGCTCCAGATCCTTTCCGGCGGGGCGGACAACCGCGTCGTCCGTTGCGCTACGTGATTTTGAGGAAGTGCCATCCCGGTCAGGGTCACCGCGAGGACGATCGCAGACAGAACGCCCGCGATAATAAGGATCCACCGCATCTTACCCCCGTCTCAGACGATGGGCGCGCACTCAGCGGCAAGCTCGGTCACCTCAGTCAGCGTCCTCTCGATCTGCGCGCGGTGCCTGTCCTCATGCTGGGCGACGAACAGGCCCCATTGATACAGATCGATCTCGCCAAAGACGGGATGCGCGCGCTTGATCTGAGAAAAATTCAGCCCCTCCCCGCTCATCAGAGCATCCTTCAGTCGCGATCTCGAGGACTGAAGCGCTGCAAGAGACGTATCCATCGGCTGGTCGGGCGGAGGAATAACCATTCCTGGTGCCTTCATTTTCACGTCTGCGGTAGTCAGCGCGAACTCGTCGAGGCTCGACATGATCGACTCATGCGAAGTTTCCGGTCCGATGCCATGCGCTTTAGCCCAGTCAACTGATTTGGCAACGAGTCGCGCTACCCCTTCCTCGACGAGTGCGAGGTGCGTGAGGTTGTCGGCGACCGACCATGCATCCTTGTTCGGCCGGACCGTCGCGAACGTTGGATTGATCCTCGATACTGCCGCGAGGAGCCGGTCGCGGCTCTGGTCCATGTACGAGACAAGCTCAGCCAGTCGTGGTTGCATTCTCACTCATTCGTTGCTCGATGATCGACAGGATCTCTGACACAACTGTCGCCCCGCGGTCACGCGCATACCAGGTGCGGATATGACGATACCTGTCGGGCTTTGGAAGCGCGAGACCCTCCTCCTGCACCCAGCGCTGAAGCTCTCGTGGACGCGGACCCCACCAGCCGATCTCCTGGAAGTCCTCATCGTAGACAATCACAACCGGAATCGACTTCGCGGTGCCGGTGAGGTGCGCATTCATCAGATCAGGATTCCTGTCGCGGCTCAGCACTCGCAGCTCGATTCCCGGATGCGCCTCCGCGAGTCTGGCGATGGACGGCAGAATATTCACCGAATCGCCGCACCAGTCCTCGTTCAGAACGAGGAGGTGCCACCGCCCTTTCACGCTGCGCAGTCGGGCCGCTACGTCTGGCGGAATCGCCGCCCTCTTGTAGATGGCATCCCACAGCGGGGAATTTTCCTTCGGCCTCGCCAGAAGCTCGGCGAAAGTGCAGCCGAGAGAGAAGCGATCGCTCAGGGAAGCGACGGTTGTCTCAACCACGTCGCATGTCCACGTGCCAGATGTCGTCCTCCAGGAACGGCTCGGTCACACGCCTGAATCCGAAACCCTCATAGAATCGCTCCAGATACATCTGCGCTGCGATTCGAATTTCGCTTCCCCATCCTAGCGTCTCGATCAATCGAATGCCTTCAGACATGAGCGCCTGGCCGGTACCGGTTCCTCGCACGTCAGGATGCGTGGCCACTCTGCCAATCGAAGCTTGCGCGTACTTCACACGCGGCGGTATCAACCGGGCGTAAGCGATGAGACGCTGCCATCCGTCTCCCTTCTTCCAGCCAAAGAGGTGATGCGCCTTCGAGTCGATGCCGTCAGCATCGAGGTAGGCGCAGTTCTGTTCGACGACGAACACGCGCTGACGAAGTGCCATCGCCGCGTAAAGACTATCCGGAGAGAGGTCAGGAAACGAAACGCATTCCCACGTCACCGCTGGCACGGTAGACGAAGGCCTCTGAGTCATCCGGTTGTTCGTTGAGCTCACAATTGAATATATCCCGTCTCGCCGAAGGCACTTACCGCTGCTCGATCCGAATTGAATATTCACGGGGCTCGGACCGCCTCCCACAACGAAGTAACAATCAAAGCTTCGATGCGCTCCTTCTTCCTGCGGCTGCCTGGAGCAGCACTCGTCCCCAATCTCATGGCCTGCACAACGACAAGCGTGATGCCTGCCCGGTCGAGCCTGGAGCTATGCTCTATCGCCATCGTCGTTGCACCCCCCATTTGCGCAACCCGCTGAAGCAGAACCCGGCGGCAACCATTTTCGGAGCCGGCTCCGCTCAACTTCCCCTGGTTGGACGCGAAGACGAGATGTCGCTCATTGCGTCGCTTTTACGCGACGCGCGCAAAGGCGCCGGGAAGACTCTCATCGTTTCCGGCGAAGGCGGGGTAGGTAAAACCAGAATTCTCACCGAAGCTGGCATTCACGCGCGCGCTGAGGGATGGCACGTCGTCACCGGCCGCGCGTATGCTGTCGAGACCGGCATTCCGTACGCCCTGTTTTCCGACGCCCTTCTGCCGACGATTCGCAGTCTCGAGGCAGGCACTCTTGCAGTCTTGTCACGTGGCGGTGCCGCCGAGCTCGCGTACCTCTTTCCTGCACTTGGCTCGTCGGGTGATCGGGAGCGAGCCGGCGCGGGAATGGACGCGTCTGACTTCAAGGCTCGGCTTCTATGGAATTTCAGCCAGTTCTTGAGCCGTCTGGCGGCAAAACAACCGCTGTGCCTGATTCTCGAAAATCTTCAATGGGCTGATGCGTAATCGCTCGAGCTTCTTCATTTCGTTGCCCGCCAGATTCCGGCTCAGCCGATCGCGCTTCTCCTCTCGTACAATGAAGCCGAGCGTGACTCCAATCAGATTCTGCGGACGACGGAGCAGTCACTCGTAAAGCTCGGCGCCGCCTTACAGATGCGAATCGGCGCGCTGTCACATTCCGATGTCGCGTCAATGCTGGAGAAGATGTTCGGCGTAGATTCATCGAGCATTCCCCAATTCACGGCTCTGCTTTATGGATGGACGCGCGGAAACGCATTCTTCGTCGAAGAAACTCTCAAGTGGCTCGTCGAATCGTGCGTGCTTCGACAGAGTGACGGACGATGGATTGGCTGGGAAGTCGAGTCACTGCAGCTGCCGCCGAACGTGCGCGATGCGGTTGGATCGCGAATCGACAGACTGAACCCCGCCGCACGCGATATCGCAAACCTCGGTGCTGTGCTGGGCACGCACCTCGCGTTCGATCAGATTGCCGCGCTCACACCTCTCGACGAGCCAGCCCTGGCTGATGCACTCGACGAGCTCTGCACACAGCGTGTCTTTGTCGAAACCCCGGTTGGGTCCGCACCGGCGTATGACTTCGCCCATCCGATTTTGCAGCAGGTCGTTTACTCGTCTCTTGGAACGGCTCGGGCGAGACTCATGCACGCGAGTGTCGCCGAGGGACTCGAGGCATTCTATGGCAAACGCGCACCGGATCATGCGGGTGAGCTCGCGTTCCACTTCACGCAGTCGCACACGCTGGCGCCGAAGGCGATTCTTTACCTGAGTGAGGCGGGACGCACCGCACTGGCGACCTATGCCAATCGCGAAGCTGCAACGTTCCTGTCCACTGCGCTGCGGGAGCTTGATTCCGACGATGATGCAAGTGCAGATCGTGATGAGATCGTGGTCAATCTCGCGCGTGCTAAACAGCGACTTGGCGAATACGACGAGGCGCTGCTTCTCTGGTCGAGCGCGAGGAGTGCCGCGCTCGGAAGAGAGGATTACGCAGCACTTGCGATGATCGCGCATCGAATGGGCCTCGCCTGCTTCTGGAGCGGCCGTTTCGAGGAAGCACTCGATCACTACGCCGCGGGACTTGATGCTGGCGAGAAGGTTGGTGATCTCGCCGGAGTCGCGCGTTTGCACCTCGCTAACGGAAGCTGCCTCCAGGAAATGGGTCGTCTCGATGCGGCAAAGGCTGAAGTCGAGACAGCGCTCCGGGTAGCTGAGCAATCGGGGAACGATTCTCTTCTCGCGCGTGCACACCGCGCGCTGCTGCTGCTATACGCGTGGACTGGTCCGGCGGAAGTCTCACTTCAGCATGGAATCAAGGCGGTCGCGTTCGCTGAGGCGTCGGGCGAGGCGATGCTCGAATGGACTGCTCATTGGGGAATGGGCCTGCTTGCCGGCCTGACTGGAAACGGGGCGGACATCGTTAGGCACGTCGCCGAATGCCAGGGTCTGGAGGAACAGCTGCGGTCGCCATTGCTTCCGTTGTGGACCGCCGAGCTCTCGCTGCAATACGCATCGGGTGTCGGCGACTGGGATACGGGAATTGCGCTGGGTGAGCGCACCATCGCACTCGCGAGAACGCTTCGCCAGCGAACGCTTCTTCCAAGACTTCTTGTGTGGACCGGTTTGATCTATCTGTGGCGAAACGATCTCGTTCGTTCTCGCGCGTACTTCGACGAGGCGTGGGATTTGTCGGGAGCCGGGACTGCGACCGAAGAGCGACTTGACGTCACGACAGTGGTGCCAGCGCACATGGGTCTCGCTGCGTTTCATCTGGAGACCGACAATTTTGCTGATGCTATCCGTGTCGGAGAAGCGGGCCTCGCGCTTGCGGACAAGCTCGGCTACATCGCGTGGTCACTTCAGTGGATCCTCCCTGTTGTTGGGGAGGCTTCGCTATGGACTGGAGACTTCGAGCGGGCTGAGCGTCACTGCCAACGGATGCGGCTCGATGCGCGCCGGCTGGGTCACCGGCTCGGAATCGCGATGGCGGATGCGTGCGACGGCATGTTGCTCCTGCTTCGCGACGGGAACTCGGCGTATGCTATTCCGCTTTTGCAGAGCGCAATCGATCAGCTCGAGGCGCTTCCAATGCCCGATGTCGCGTCTCGAGTGCGACGCGTTTTAGCTGTCGCTTACCGGGACAGCGGGCAAAGAGAAAACGCAATGCGCGAGCTTCGAGCCGCGCACGATGTCTTCGCCCGCCTTGGCGCCGCTGGCGAGCTCAATGCCGTCAGGGAAGACTTGCGCGGACTTGGAGCGCGCCCGCCAAGCCGCAGCATTTCCGCGGGAATTGCAGGATTGACGGGCAGGGAGACCGAGATCGCACGCATGGTATCCCAGCGAAAATCAAACAAGGAAATCGGAACGGCGCTCGACATATCAGCTCGCACGGTAAGCACGCACCTCTCCAATATTTTCGCGAAGCTGCATGTCGCCTCGCGCGGAGAGCTCGCCGATTTCGTTCGAGCCAATTCGCTCGGTGACGACTGACAATTGTTCCCGAACGATTCGAGAGTCTGTATCGAGTTTTCGACCTGGTCGTCTTCATCGAGCTCGCTGACAGACTTGGTGCACACCGGAAAGAAGAGAGAGTCCGACCGATGACGCAGCCAGCTATTACGGTGCCAGGGTGACCGGCGGAATGAGACCTTTGAGCTGGGCCAGGAGCAGAGCCGCCATCGTGTAGCTGTCGCGGACGAATCCGCTCACTATCCGGTGGCCAAGCTCTTCAGGCGTGAGCTTTACGATCTCCCCGAATGCTTCCGTCTCCTCCGGCTCAGGTTTTCCAGCGGCGCCAAGCTCGGCAAAAAAAATCTCGAGGTGGCTGGACATGATCGCTGAATCCGGGCGAACCATCCCAAGCAGCCGCATCTTCTTCACCGAATACCCAAGCTCCTGCTTCACTTCGGCCCTTACTGCCTGCCGCGGAGTCTGGCCTGCCTCACGGCGGCCGCGGGGAATTTCCAGCTCCCACGACCTGGTCGCGTGGCGATAGATCTCTCTCAGCACGAATTGACCTGCCGTCATCCCGAGAATGGCGACTCCATTCGGGCCATCGTATTCCGTCTTCCCGATGATACGCATTCGGTAGTTAGTGGCGCCGCCCGGAAATCTGACCGCGTCGCGCACGATCAGGTGCATGTGGTCGTCGAGCAGAATGCCGATGCGTTTTCCGTTCTTGCCGAGTGCAGAACCGGTGAGCTCGTCCGGGCATTCTTTGGCGGTTTTTTTGAGTTCTCGTGCAGAAGTGACAATCTCGACTTCGCCCTCGCCCGCGTTTCCGCGAGCCTGCGCCTCTTCCGGCAGACGCTTCAGGTAACTGCGTTTGTTGGACATGCCTGCATGCGGAGGAAGAAGCGTGCCCTCTCTATCGAGTGCCCGCGGTGCGACCCGTCGACGGCTGAGACTTATCCGGGCGGGGCGTGACTCGGCGAGGTGTCACCTGTCCTGGTATAGGTCCTGCTCGCGAAATCAATTGGTCCTTATTGCCCTTGCTTGTCTCACCATTTCTTTCACGTCAGCCAGCAGCGCCGGCACATTGTATGGGATCCCATCCTTTATCGTCCATTGCACGCCGCCGCCGTGTACCTGCCTTCCGTTGACGATGTGATCCACACCGGTCGGGTACAGGACCTTGAGATCCTCGAGCGGGTTGCCGTCGACGACGATGAGGTCGGCCAGGTATCCCACTTTTACACGACCCAGATCTGATTCCCGGCCGAGGATTGTCGCGTTGTTGCCAGTAGCGTGCTGAATCACCTTGATCGTGTTGAATCCCGCTTCCTGGTGCAGCTCGAGCTCGCGGATCAATCCGAAGCCGTACATCTGATAGATGAACCCCGCATCATCACCAGCACCGATCAACCCGCCTTTCTGCTCGAACTCGCGGAGCGCCGCCATCCAGATACGATAATTCTCCTTCCAGAACGTTTCATCAGTTGAGGTCCAGCCGAGGAAGTAGGAGCCGTGATTATTCGGGTTGGGCTTGAAGTAATCCTCGAGCACTGGATGCAGATAATCCTTGAACCACGGCTGGCCCTGCGCCCGTTGTAAGTCGCGGCTCGCTTCATAGATATCGAGTGTCGGCACCCAGGCGACATGATGCGCGACCATGCTGTCGAGAACCATCGACAATCGCGCCGGGTCAGCCTCGCGCCACAGGTGACCCGCGTAGCGAAAGCGGTCGACTTCGTTGTTGTAGTTGTACGATGAAGGAAAATTCTGGACGCCGTCCTTCAGCGCCGCATCGGGGATTCCGTACCAGTGCTCGATGCTCGTTGTGCCGAGCCAGATGTCGTCCCACGCGGTGGTCTCCTGAACACCGACGTGGTGCGCGATGCGAAGTCCAACCTTATGGGCTTCGTCTTCCATCGCGGTCATGACGTCGCGATCCACGAGCATGAGCTTGATGCCGTCCACGCCCATCTTTTTCAAGTCACGCACGCGCTGTCTTGCCGCGGCTGGCGTCAGAGGAACCGGAGGATTGGAAAATCTTCCGTACACGAACACCCGAGGTGATGCGACTTCACCGCGCTCGCTTCTGCCGCGCAGGTCGATGATGCTCTGTGTGTTGTCGGCGCCAACTTCTCTCACCGACGTAATTCCGCATGCGAGCCAGATCTTGAGCTCGTAGTCGAGCGGCTGCGGGACGCCGCCGCGAGAGTCCTGTACGTGCGCATGAGCGTTGATCAATCCGGGGAGAACGTACTTTCCGGTTGCATCGATTTCAGTTGCGGCCGAGGGGCGTTTTGCTCTGCCGTTTGCGATCGAGACGGGATCGAGCCAGACGATCTGCTCGATTCGGTTGCCGCGGATCACTATGTCCGCGGGACCGATGGCGGGGGTGCCCGCGCCGTCGACGATTGTAGCATTGCGGATCACCAGGCTCTCGGCGCGCTTGCCGGGTGCTGGGGATTGGGCCCGCGACAATTGAGCACTTGCAAGGGCCACAGCGACGAGCGCGAACGTTTTGAAGATGGGCAAGAGGACTCAGTTAAGGTTAGCGGAAATTTGCGTTCGCTCTTCCCTAACAGCAAAGGCAACCAAGAAAGGCCAAGCTTTACAGCTCACAACGACCGCAGCTAATGGCTGCTGGAAGAAGCCACGTTGGCGGCAATTCGCTACTCCGTGAGGCCCAATGGTGAAATTGTGGCGGTCATGGTCGCGCATCGTTCGCGATGGCCGATTTCAAGAATCTCAAGGTTTGGCAGAAATCCTACGCGCTGGCTCTCGAAATTCGGAAAGCCGCTAGCGGCATCAGACCAAATGAAAACACGGGACTGAAGAGTCAGCTTATTCGCGCTGCAGACTCGATTCCCGCCAATATTGTCGAAGGCAGGAATCAGGAAAGCCAAAAACAATTCGCGCGCTACCTGCGGATTTCATTGAACTCAGCCGCAGAATTGGAGTTCCACTTGTTGATGGCGAGAGATCTTGGTCTGATTAGCTCAAAGGCATATCTGTCTTGACTTGCAAACCTGATTGAAGTCAAGAACATGTTGACCGGCTTCATCAACACTGTCCGAAAAAAGTCGCGGCCTTAAGACTTGCATCTTGCCAGGAGCTACAGGCTGCCGTCGCTATCCGCTGTTAAGCTTGGTAGTTCTTCGTTGGCAGTTGCGTCACTGATCGAGTTTGAACAAGAACGCCTGCTGCACCACCTGACTGACGTTCGTGTTCCCAATCTGCGCCGGCCGAAACCTCATCCTCGAAAGCGCATCTCGCACCGCCTGCGTGAAGATCTGGTTCGTCGAGCTCAAAACCCTGATCGTGCCCGTCTCAACCCGCCCATTCCCATTCACTACAAACTGTACTTCGACCTTACCCTGCACGCCCGATGACCGCATTCCTTCCGGGTAGCTCACGCTCGTGCCCGAGATGGCACTGACGACACGCTCGACTTCGAAATCCGAGTAAGGCTTGTTCGTGTCGATTCCCGGAGCCCCACCCTCCTTCGTTCCGTTGCTGCCCTCGCTGCCGGTCGAGCTGCCGGGCTTCGCCCCTTTCGTATCGAATTCCCCGGGATCCGTCAACTTTGCGCCGAGGTTGAGATCCGGAATCCTGGTCGCGATCATCACTGGCGGGATGAGAATCTTGAAACCTTTCGGCGGCGCGATTTCAGTCGGCGCGGCGTGAGGCGGAGCCACCGGCTTCGGCGGCGCTGTATTGATGAAGTTCAACTTCTCCACCCGTTGGCCTGCATCTTTCGGAACGCCAGCTCGCGCTGTCGCGAAAACCGCCAGGAGAACAATCGATGTGTGAAAGATCACGCTGGAAATCGTCCCTCCCGCTGCGCGCTTTTTCTCTGGTCCCGATTCGAGTAATGTTTTCATCATCGCGGCATACTCCTGGTTGAAGGCAACGCTGCATGTGAAGGCAAGCGTACTGCCGCACACGTTGCTTTACCACACCGCTACCAACTTGTTGTACGAGAGATAATTCTTCGTTAATCGTCATTTAATGAACACCAATCCCGCTCCCTGTTTCGACTGAGTTCCAGACATGATCAAACACGCTCGCACCGCGACTCTCGCAGCATTCTTCACCGTTGCTGCCGCAGGATGCTCCGACGTCACAACCGGAACAGGCACGCTTCCCGACTTGAAGCATGATCCGATTCTCTTCGTTCACGGCTACGGCGGAAACAACGGAAACTGGGAAGACATGCAGAAGCGCTTCCGCGCCGACGGGTGGCAGGATGTCGAGCTGTACGCGTACAACTACAGCTTCATCGATTCAAACGCATCGAGTGCGGCGGAGATCCGCGACCAGGTCGACAAGATTATCACGATCACCGGCGCGACGAAGGTGGACATCATCGCGTTCTCGATGGGAAGCGTTTCCTCTCGCTACTACCTGAAAAATCTCGGCGGAGCCGGGAAGATCGATGCATGGGTGTCGCTGGCTGGTCCGAACCACGGAACCGATGCAGTGGAGAACAACCAGTGCAACTTCACGCCATGCAAGGAGATCATCCCCGGCTCGGCATTTCTCACCGCGCTCAACGCGATCGACGAAACCCCTGGACTCGTTCGTTACGCAACGTGGCGTTCACCGTGTGACGACACGATCAATCCTGACGAGAGCGTAATTCTGTCCGGCGCGACGAACACGCTGAGCGCGTGCATTCCGCATATAAACTTTCTGACAGATGCGACGGTGTACGCGCAGATTCGAGCGTTCATTCAGTAGTAAGACAGATAACGGACAATCGGGCACGCGCACGGAACAAAGGCGTGTGGCCGATTGTCCGTTTGCCGTCTTACAACTAACGACCGAAGCTCAGGCCCACCGACGCGTATGTCCTTGCCGCATCGCCGGGGTAAGCCGAATCGAAACCGTTATAGGTCTCCACCGTTCCGCCGGTAACGCGCCCGATCTCGCCAACCAGCCTGAAGACTTTCGCATTGAGCCACGCCGTTCCGAAAAAATTATTGCGCGTCAGCTTTTGACCCAGCGCAATCGGGCCGCCCGTTCCACCCGGCGTCGCTGCGCGCGGAGCAATCGTCACCGTGATGTCCGCGTTCGAATCGTAGAAATCCTGGCCAAATCCTCCGCCGGTTCCGAAAATGAAAAAGCTCTTGCCGGCAACCGCGCGCCACGAACGCGAGCGAACCTTCAGATCAGCAAGAATCAATCGGTCCTCGCCCGACTTGCCCGTGATTGTTACGGTTGGCAGTCCACGGTCGAGATAGCTCACCGCAACACCGGGCCGCGCGCCAGTTTCAGACAACAGCCCGACCTTCGCTCCGAATCCGAACTTCAGCGATCCCGATGGAACGGCAACATCGACATTGACGTTGTCCACCGACGGCAGGTACGACGCACTCACGAGCAGATCGAGACTGCCGAACCCGGACGACGCCATCCCCTTGAAAACACCGAGACCCACATCAGCCGTCACGAAGCCGATCGGCTTTTCGTCGATGCCATACGTGCTCCTCTGCGCACCTCGCGTGTTCGGCACCACGCGATCGACCTGCGGCAACCAGCCGTGCATCGCGTTTGCTCTCAGTCCGAGCGAAAAGTGCCCAGGTCCGCCGAGTGTTCCGCTGAGGCCCTGCGTTGGATTGCCACCCGCCAGTACGGTTCCGAGCTGCGGCGCCAGATACTTGAACAGGTCGATCGCTTTCTGACATGCATCCTGAGCGATCTTCGTGTTGTCGGGCTCGCCGGCCGCATTGGAGCTACCAGGTGGACACTGATCGTCGATGGTCTGCGCGCTCGCAACCATCACAGGCGCGACCAAAATAGACGCGGCCAGAAAGGCCGCGGAAATGAATCCCGGTTTCATGTTATGTCGTCCTGCCATTGGCGTTTGCTGAATCGACGCTCGGAGTCCAGCTCCGGTCACTATAGCTGAAAATTATCGGGATTTTTCGGCACTACACCCCGGTACAACCCCTTGATCCTCGCGATGTCTCCCTCGACGTCGCCTGTCGTCCAGAATGGCGTGTACAGGCGAACCACCTTCCGGCCATAGTCAAAGGCCACTGGAACGATCGGCACATGCGCACCGTGCGCGACATGATAAAATCCGGTCTTCCACTCGGCGACTCGCTTTCGCGTTCCCTCGGGCGCGACAGCAAGGATCAATCTATCCGCCGATTCGAACGCTTCGATCGTCTCGGCGACACGATCGCGTCTTACCGTTCGCTCCACTGCAATTCCGCCGAGCCACCGCATGAAAAGTCCGAGCGGCCACTTGAAGAGCGTGTGCTTGCCAAGGAACGAGATGCGAAAGCCCAGCGAGAAGAGGGCTTCGACTCCGAGGATAAAATCCCAGTTCGAGGTATGAGGCACCACGATGAGCACGAATTTCGGCTCGTTCGGCACCGCACCCTCGAATCGCCATCCCGCCAGCGACAATCCGACTTTGCCGACTCCGCGCGATATCGCATTTCCTCTGCGCGGAACCTTCTGGCCCAACGAGGGAATGTCCATTGGGTGTGAATTAACGGGCGAAATGAAAAACGGCCACCCGGGAGGCGGCCGCTCGGGTCTCGCACTCGACGGTCAGCGTCGCGCCCGGTCGCGCCTCGAGAGCAAAGCGCACATTGCGTTGAACGCCTTCGATCCGTCGCTCCCGGTGCGCAGCCGGTCCCACGTCATGTACTGAATGTCACCCGGATTCGGCGCTGTCCCTTCCCGAACCACTGCACCATTCGCCGAGTAAAACGATTCGGTGAGGCGCTTGATGCGAACTGGAGTGCAGCGAACGAGAGCTGTCTGAGTCATCGACATGTACGGTCGCCGGCTCTCGAGTGCGTGAAGCTTCACATAATCCCAGCGCGTTCGTGTCATGTAAGACCGGTCGTCATTCTTTTCGGCGTTCGCCGTGTCGAGCGCGACTGACACTGTCGCGTCCTTGAACACCGTCGGCCACGGCGCCTGCGCGCGAGCGGTCGTTGACGTGACCCCCACGGTTAGCGCCGCGGCGGTGAGGACAAAAATCTTCATTGAATCTCCGTTCGTTCGTTTAGTCCGGCGTTCAGCCAACCGGAAGAGTGAAATTGAATTCGGCGCCGTGATTCGGGGGACTCTCCACCCAGATGCGGCCGCCGTGCGCTTCGACGATTCCCTTTGCAATCGACAGTCCAAGCCCGGTGCCGAGCTTTGCCGTCGATTTCGCCTGCCAGTATCGATCGAACACGTGATTGAGATGCTCGGGCGGAATTCCCGGACCCGTATCGGCTACAACGAACCTGATCTCCGAATTTTCGGAGCTCGCGAGGATTCGTATCTCGCCACCCTTGGGCGTGAACTTGATAGCGTTGCCGATGAGATTCGCGAACACCTGAAGCACGCGCTCGCGGTCTGAGGACACTTTCAGCGCCTGGTCCGACACATCGCATTCCACTTTGAGATGCGCGGCAGTGGCGAGCGGAGTTGCAGACTCCACCGCTTCCTGGACGAGGGATTTCACTTCCACCGGCACCGGATCGACGGCAAGACCGCCAGCCTGAATTCGCGCGACGTCCAGAAGATCCTGGATCAGCCGGTTGGCCCGCGTCGCCGAGCGTTGAATCACTTCGAGCTGTCGCCGAGCCTGAAGCCGGCGGTCGTTTGCGGGCGCGATGTCGAGAAGAAACGACGCCGCCATGTGGATCGTGTGAATCGGGTTGCGCAAATCGTGCGACACGATCGCGACAAGGTCGTCGCGCGCGCGGGTCGCCTCCTGCGCGGCGCGAAACAGTCTTGCATTCTCCAGTGCAACCGATGCGAGCTGCGCAAGCTGCGTCAGAATTGCATCGTCCGCCTCGTCGAATTCGCCGGACTCTTTCTTGTCCCACACCTGAATCGTTCCGAGCTTCTTGCCGTCTC